>JAOTZH010000041.1 GCA_029861425.1 Gemmatimonadota bacterium | reverse complement strand
GGGGCCCCGCATCTCCTGCATGCGTCGGCGACACGGTTTATCAGGTGGCGGCTCATAGCACGCATCATCGAGCTCAAGTCCAAGCCCGAATTCGAGAAGTGGGTGGAAGCCCGAGCATGGTGGATTTCGTCGGCTGGATCTGGCGAGGTCAACCGTCGGCAGACTGGCAGGAGTGAACCCGCCCAGAGCATCTGTCGGTGGCTGAGAACCAGTGGCCGAGACGTTATGTGCTCGTGTTCACCGGGTGACGGGTAGAGGACAGATCCATGGGCGATGTCTTTGAGTTTGCCGGCGTTGTCGGCGCGGGGAGACCGCGGAGGAACTCGACGCCCTGGAGGGGCGCGTGGCGGGGAGTCTGGCGCGGGATCCGTGAATCCGGCCACCATGCAGCTGGACTTCCATCTGCGGAGTCCGTAACCCGATTCATGGGTCCCAGCCAGGTGAAGAAAGAGACAAGGCTTTGTGTCGCACTCGCTGCCACGCGAGCCTGCGCCTTCGGGATAGGTGCGGTGGCGACCGGATCGTCCGGCTTTGTCCAGATGCTGGGCTACGTGCTGGTGTTGCTGGGGCTACCAGACGTGTTGCTGATCCGGAGTCTTCGAGACCAGACCACCCTTTGGATCGTCGCGGGAGTCGCATTGGTGTTCGTCGGCACCTTGATATGGATCCGTTTGGTGAGCTGGATACTCCGAACCGTGGAGGTGGCGCGAACGAACCGTGAGCGAGGATGAGGTAACAGGTCGAGGGTCAGAGCTCTAACGAAACGACGGAGCAGAATGAAACGCGTAACGGGAGTCGGAGGAGTCTTCTTCAAGAGTGGTGATCCGGAGAGGACCCTGGAATGGTATCGGACGCATCTGGGCATCGATTCCGATGACTGGGGTGGCTTCGTATTCCAATGGCGGCATCGGGAGCAGCCCGAAGAGATAGGGTATACGGTCTGGAGTGCCTTCCCCGAGGACAGCAAGCACTTCGACCCGAGTCAGCAGCCCTTCATGGTGAACTACAGGGTCGACAACCTTGTAGAACTCATCGCGGCGTTGGAAGAAGAGGGCGTGGAGGTCTGTGGTGAAGTCGAGGAGCATGAGAACGGGAAGTTCGCATGGATCCTCGACACCGATGGCCGCAAGGTCGAGTTGTGGGAACCGCTGCCGTCAGCTGAAGACCCCTACGTTTAGGTCGTCCCGTTGAACCGGCTGGTGATGAAACTCGGGAGCGCGTTGCTGGTTCTCGGCACCGGCCCGGGTGCGGTTTGCGGACAGGCGCTCGAGTTGAGCGAAGTCCAGCATGTAGTCCGAACGGAAGCTGATGCCCCGGGCGCGCTCAGCCACGCGATCTTGCCGGCCGACCGACCGCGCGTCACGCTGGACCGCAGCGAAATCGCGTGTCGTTGGGAGACCGTCTCCGCATTATGCCCGCAACGGAGCGCTATCGATGAGAGGGTCCGTCTTCGTAGGAACAAGCCTCGACGGCTTTATCGCCCGTGCGAACGGTGCCCTCGATTTCCTGCCGGACGATCCGGAACCGCATGGCTTCGAGGAGTTTCTGGCATCTGTGGACGCGCTGGTCTGGGGCCGCAATACCTACGACGTCGTGCAGGAGTTCGGGACCTGGTTCTATGGTGAGAAGCCCGTGTTCGTGCTCAGCTCACGAGACCTGAAGGAACCGCCTGCCGGTGCTGTCGTGACTCGGATGTCTGGAAGCCCCGCCGATGTCGTATCGGCCCTGGAAGAGCGAGGCATCGACCATATCTATGTCGACGGTGGGGATACCATTCAGCAGTTCATCCGCGCCGGGTTCATCCAGCGCCTGATCATCACTCGCATCCCGGTGCTCATCGGCTCGGGGATTCCGCTCTTTGGCGCGCTCGACCACGACATCGCTCTGACTCATGTGGCCACGCGTCACTACCGCAGCGGGCTCGTTCAAAGCGAGTACCAGATTGAGAGTTGACCGGACGTCGCCGCCGCCAGACGACCCCGGTACTGCCTGATGCCCAGGCTCGTTCTTCTTGGCGACTCCATCCTGGACAACGCCCCCTACGTGACGCCCGAGCCAGATACAGCCGGGCGACTGGGGGAGTTGCTCGGGTCAGCATGGACCGTCGAATTGCTGGCCGTGGATGGCGCAACGACAGCCGAGGTCGAGATCCAGCTGCGTCGACTCGATGGTGACGTGGATCACGCGATTCTGAGCGTCGGGGGCAACGACTCGATCGCACATATCGAGATGTTGGGACGTTCGGCGTCGTCCTTCGCTGAAGTGCTACACGAGCTCACGCGCCTCCAGTCCTGGTTCGCGGATCGCTATGACCCCGTCGTGCGCGCGGTCCAGGCGCGAGCCGCCCGCCTGTCTCTGTGTACGATCTACGAGCCCCCACTCGCGGACCCGCACCTGGCCAAGCTGGCCCGCATACCGCTCACCGTGTTCAACGATTGCATCCTGCGAACGGCCGCTCGCCGCGGTCTCGATGTGGTGGATCTGCGGACGTACTGTACGAGCGAAGACGACTTCGTCTTTGAAATCGAGCCGTCGCCACAGGGTGCTCAGAAGATCGCCGAGGCGATCTCGGACGTCGTGGCGGCGGCACCGTGCGCTTCGGCGGGACGGGTGTTCGCCCGCTGAGCTCGGGCAGGGCTATCCGAAGGTCGGCGCAGGTGGCAGAGACTCGAGACGATAACCAGCGCCGGGGCGATCAGGTGAACGCAACGTGTCGTGGGCGTCGTGCTGGGCGATCGAGCTCTCGCCCTGCGCGATTGCACCGACATCGAGGTCATTATCGAGGCGAAGATGTCATGAGTCGCCGGACCCCGGTCACCGCGACGACCGGCAACGGCGGGTAGGCAGGCCCGAGATGGAGTACGGACCAAACGAGATGGCTCTCGACCTGGACGCCCTGCGGGCCGGTGGCGCGGAGTTCGAGGTCAGGCTGCGTTTGGAGCAGCTGTTGCTACAGACCTTGAGGAAGGACGGCCTGCGCGGCGTGGCGCAGCTGCTCGCCTCGGTCCCAGGCTACGGCGTGCGACAGCTCCAGGGCGGCGAGTCCGAGAACGCAGCTCGATACTCCTGCCTCGGCGGCGATGGACCGGCAGTGATCGTCTACGCCTCCACCACACCTGATCTGGATGTCATCGACGTCACCGCTGACGACGGGCCCCACCACCCTGTCGAGAGCGATCCATGGCACGACCGGTTCTACGGCGAGTGGGAGGCGATGCTCGGGCTCGATGACGCCGCCGTCGCGAAGCTGGACCTTCCCCGAAGGGCCGTCTTTCTCATCGGCCTGCTCGAGGCCGAGGTCATGAACGGGGGGCTCGGGCAGTATCTCACGAACACCGACGGTGTTCATCTCGAGTCGACGCTGGGCCTGCTCGATGAGATCGGCGCGACGCGAACGCGGCGAATACTGGCTCGGGCCGTGGGCTTGAGTTCTGACGCCGAGTCGTTCGTCGCGGCGTGGGACGGCAGGTCAGAAGAGTTCTCGGCACTCGATGACGAGTTTCTCGCGGCCGCGGAGGACCTCGCCGGCATGACCGCGAGGGCTTTTCTCGCGTGAGGCGCGTGGCCAGGCGAGCCGGCAAGGTGCTCTTTGTGATGGTCGCGGCCGTCGCGCTTCTAGCGGTTTTGGGACTCTTGTTGCCGCGGAATGTGGAGTTGGTGGACACCGGGGCCACCATCGAGGCTTCGAGCTCCGACGTGTTTCGCCTCTTCAATAGCCGAACCGGTCAGCAGGAGCTCTGGACGCGCGCATGGTCGCGGAGAGGCGGGGGCCCTTCGAGGCTCCCTCCCATGGTCATCACAGATCTGGGGGGGGGCGACGCTGGTGTCGGTACGCGGCTGGGCTTCTTCCCCGATGGGCGAAGGATGGGGTCGATCGCCGGGGCGTTGTCCACGATGGCTCGAGGACAGGGTGAGATCGTGGAGAGCGAGCCGCCCCATCGGGTCGTGATCGACATCGATTTCGGCTTTGTGACCTCGCACCGGACCATCGAGCTGGAGTCGGTGGGTGCCGCGACGACGAGAGTGCGGTGGTCCGAATCACTCGACATCGCCAATCCACTGGTTAGATACGTGCGGTTCTTCCTGCCTGACTCGATCGCTGAGGGGTTCGCCGGAGTGCTGGCTGGGGCGGCCGAGATCACTCGAGCCGTGGGCCAGAGCTTCTCGTTTGCCGGCGTCTCCCTGGACACGGACCTGGAAAGCCTGGCGGCCACCTTGCCGTTGTCTCTTCGAACCAGCGGGTACATCCGGGTGGCCCCCGAGGAGTCGACCCATCACATCGGGAGCATCGAGATCGGACCGACCCGCGTACGAATCGGGTTCGAACTCCGAGACGAGGCGGCGCGGCCTGTCTACCCGGCCTGTGAGCCGATCCACGCGGAGTTGGTGGCACGATTCGGCGAGCCTGTCGAAGCCCGAAGTTTCCACGAGGAAGCGATGGAGCGTTTGGACCGCCTCTGGCGGACGGAGACCGAGGAGTTGGCTCTGGTTTGTTTTCGGAGCGACGAAGAGTTTCGGGTCGAGGCGGTGATGATTCACCCTCGAGGGTGACATTTGATTAGAGGAACGATGGACGAACGACGAGTCCGTAGAACCCGCATCTCGCACGCATTTCACGCGCTGGGAACGACAGCGATCCTCGTGACGATGACCCTCGCGCCGGTTGGGGCTCAGGATGCGGGTCGCCGTATCGAGGCCTATCTCGTGGGTGAGATCGAGGCGAAGGGCATCCCCGGGCTGACCGTGGCCGTCGTGCGGGACGGATCTGTTCTGTACGAAGGGGCATTCGGCGTCCGCGAGCTGGGTGGCGATGAGGAGCTCACATCGCACCACATCTTCCATTTCGCCTCGGTGTCCAAGCCGTTCGTCGCGACCGCGATCGTTCAGCTCGTGGAGCAGGGCAAGATGGAGCTGGACGATCCGGTGACCCAGCATCTGCCGTATTTCCGGCTCGCGGACGACCGATACCGATCCATCACGATCCGTGACATGCTCAACCACACGGCAGGCATGGTCGACGTTCCGGACTACGAGTGGGACTCGCCTCAGTACGACGAGGGAGCCGCAGAACGATACGTACGCGAGATGGCGACCGACGGAATGTTGTGGGCACCCGGTGAGGGCTGGCGCTACAGCAACAAGGCGTTCGATGCGCTCGGAGACGTCATCGCCAAGGTGTCCGGCCTGAGCTTCGAGAGATACGTCCAGACCCACATCCTGGATCCCATCGGCATGCGGGAGAGCTCCTTCATCCACCCCGAGATCGACGAGAGGCTGCGAACCTCCGGGCACGTGGCCGCCCCCGCCCGCGTGAGCGACGTGTACCCCTACAACCGGCGGCACGCGCCCAGTTCGACGTTGAACTCGAGCGTGTCACAAATGGTCCGCTGGATGCTCGTCAATCTGGGCAGCGGCGAGCTCGACGGGTCCCGGATCCTCCGACCCCGGAGCTACGATCTGCTCTGGGAGCCCACCACGGAGACCACGGCCGACGGCGTCCACGTCGGCCTTAGCTGGTTTCTGGGTGACTACGAGGGCCACCGCACCGTGAGCCACGGAGGCGGCGACACGGGATACCGGAGCTTCATCCTGTTGTTGCCCGACGACGGCATCGGTGTCGTGATCGCCAGCAATTGGTCCGGCACCGACACTGGCGCCCTGGCCAACGAGATCGCCCGCCTGGTGCTGGCCGGTTAGGTCCGGCGGATCCTACCTCGCGGCCCGGTGGATCCCCTCGATCAGCACGCCGAGCACCGACTGCTCGAGCGACGCCGGGCCACCCTCGGCGCTCAGTAGCTTCCAGTCCGTCGTCGCGACCACGACCAGGTTGAGCGAGGGCACCACGTAGACGAACTGGCCGCCGTAGCCCCAGGCGAGATATGCGCGCTCGGTCTCGCTTTCGGACACCCACCACAGGTAGCCATAGGTATACCGGTCGAGCGCCCCGTAGCTGGAGCGCCAGCCGAACTGGGGGCTCGTCGCGCTGCCGACCCAGCTCTCGGGGAGCAACCGGGTCGTTCCGCTCACGCCTTCCTGCAAATAGAGCTGTCCGAACCGGGCCAGGTCGCGAGCGGTCAGGTCGATCCCCGATCCGCCGTTGACGTACCCACGGGTCAGCGGCTCCCACTGGACGTCGTCGATCCCCAGCGGAGCGAAGAGCGCCCGGTTCGCGAAGGCGCCTAGCGTCTCGCCTACTGCTTCCTCGATCAGGACACCCAGCAGGTGGACGGCCGCGGAGTTGTAGACGAACCCGGAGCCGGGGGGGTTCACGATCGGACGGTCGAGGAGGGTCTCGATGTGGTCATCCGAGCGGATCCAGAGACCGTAGTCGCCGATCCCACCGGATTCGTCCCACTGGAACCCGCTGGTCATCGTCAGCAGGTGCCGAACCGTAATCAGCCCCTGCTCGATGTCGAGCGTCGCGACGCCGGGAGCGAGATAGTCCTCGATCCGATCGTCGAGACTCGAGATGTGTCCCTCTTCCACGGCCAGCGCGGCGAGCGTGCCGACGATGCTCTTCGTGACCGACCGGACGTCGTGGAGCGACTGCCGGGTCCGGCCCCCGAAATACTCCTCGACGACGAGCCGTCCGTCCTTCACGACGAGCAGCGATCGGAACCTCGGAATCGCCGAGGCGGCGCCGACCGCGGCGTTCACGACGGCAGCATTCATTCCGACCTGAGCGGGCGTTGCCTCGACCCACGGGGCCGAGAGCTCGATGGGCGCAAACGGAGGTGGCGCGGTCGGCCCGACGGGACCGGTCGATGCGTCGGCGCAGGCCCCGATGACCAGGAGGGCGAGCCCCCAGAGGGCGCGCGCCCTCCTGCTCATTGGCCTGTGCACGCGAAATCGCTCAGCTTCGATTACGATTATCCCGTTCAGAGCTACGTCCCAAGTCCCGGGAGGGTCGGACCAGATGACTGATCAGAACCTCGACTTCTCGATCACGCTGGACGGCGAGAAGGTCGCGGTGCGTCGCGGCGAGACTATCTATGAGGTAGCGGAGCGACACCGCAAGGAGATCCCGACACTCTGCTATGACCCACGACTGGAACCATTTGGCGCCTGTCGCCTCTGTATCGTCGAGCTCGAGGGAGCCCGCAATCCGGTAGCCTCGTGCACGACACGGGCCGAGGCGGGCATGAAGATCACAACGCGTTCGGCGCGCGTCGAGATGCACCGCCGTGTCCTGATGGAGATGGTCGCCTCGGAGAACCGCGACCTCGACGTCCCCGTCGAGAGCGGATACGCCTCCCAGGAGATGGCCACCCTTATCGACCGCTACGACGCTCGATCCGGCCGCTTCATCGGCGAGAAGTCCGGGGCCAGCCGGCCCGACGACCCCAACCCGTTCATCCTGCGGGACTACGAGAACTGCATCTCGTGCTACCGGTGCGTCCGCGTGTGCGCCGAACAGGAGGGCGACTACGCGATCTCGATCATGAACCGCGGGTTCGAGACGCAGATCACGACCGAGTTCGGCGGGCACCTCAAGGAGTCGGCCTGCACGTTCTGCGGGCAGTGCATTCAGACGTGCCCGACGGGGGCCCTGGGCGATCTCAAGTCGCTCGCCCGGAAGGACATCCCCGGCGAAACGGAGTCGACGCGGACGATCTGCCCCTACTGCGGGGTGGGCTGTTCAGTCGATATCCAGACTCGCGGCGATCAGATCGTCGGGATCCTGCCGGCAATGGACGGACCCGCCAACGAGGGCGCGCTCTGCGTGAAAGGGCAGTTCGCGTTCGACTTCGTGGGGCACCCGGACCGGTTGAAGGATCCCCTGGTCCGCGGAGAGGACGGAGAGCTTCACCCGACGGACTGGGACACGGCACTCGACCGGGCGGCGGACGGACTTCGCGGGGCCATGGACGAGCATGGACGGCACGCGATCTACGGGGTCGCCTCGGGCCGCGCGCCGCACGAGGCCGCGTACATGATGCAGAGGCTGATTCGAGCCGGGCTGGGGACGAATCAGATAGATAACTGCAGCCGTGCCTGACACGCTCCCACAGTCGCCGGTCTGGCGGCTTCAATCGGTCGGGGCGCGATGTCGAATCCTCTCGTGGACATGGAGAAGCCCGATGTGATCTTCTGCATCGGGACGAACATGACCGAGTGCCACCCTGTGGCCGCGACGCGCATCAAGCGCGCGATCGCGAAGGGGGCGAAGCTCATCGTGGCCGACCCGCGGAAGATCCCGCTCGCGGAGATGGCAGACCTGTACCTGCCGCTTCGCGTCGGCTCGGATGCCGCGCTCCTCCTCGGCATGGCGCACGTGATAGCGCGCGAGGGACTCGCCGATGAGGAGTTCATGGCGGCCCGGACCACGGAGCAGGCCGAGTTCCTCGAGCACGTTGCCGAATACCCGCCGGAGTGGGCCGAGTCGATCAGCGGCGTGGACGCGAAGCTGATCGAAGAGGCGGCGAAGTGGTACGGGGCCGCCGACCGTGGGGCGATCTATTACACCCTCGGGATCACCGAGCACATCTGCGGCGTCGACAACGTTCAGAGCCTCTGCAATCTCGCGCTCATGACCGGCAACATCGGCCGGGAGGGTACGGGGATTAACCCCATGCGGGGGCAGAACAACATCCAGGGCGCCGGGGACTGCGGCGCGCTCCCTAACAACTACGCCGGTTTCCAACCGGTCACGGACCCGGCGAACCAGGCGAAGTTCGCCGCGGTCTATGGGCGAGAGACAGATCTCGAGTTGGGGCCGACGAAGGTCCAGGCGCTCGACATGTGCGGGGACCGGATCCGCGCGATGTTGATCGACGGCGAGAACACCGTGGTCACCGACCCGGACCGGAAACACTGCGAGCACGCGCTCAAGAGCCTCGATGCGCTGGTCGTCATCGACATCTTCCTGACCGAGACGGCCGCGCTGGCCGATGTGGTGCTCCCCGCGACCGCCTGGGCGGAGACGGACGGGGTGTGCGCGAACACCGAGCGCCGCGTTCAGCGGCTGCGGAAGGCGGTCGACCCGCCGGGACAGGCGCGCCCGGACTGGTGGATCCTCAACGAGCTCGCGCGGCGGATGGGGTTCGACGGATTCGAGTTCGAGTCGGCGAAGGAGATCTTCAACGAGCTCTGCTCCCTCTCACCGATCTACGCGGGGCTCGACTGGGATCGTATCGAGCACGGCGAATACCAGTGGCCGGTTCCGGAGGAGGGTCACCCCGGGACCCCGATCCTCCACCAGGAGGAGTTCGTCAACGGTCGGGGAATCTTCCAGATGATCACGTACCGGGACCCGGCCGAAACGATCGACCACGAGTATCCGGTGTGGCTCACGACCGGCCGGCGCCTCGCGTCCTACCACACCCGTACGCAGACGGGGCGCTCGGAAGGCATCGACTACCTGCTGCCGGAGGAGACGCTCGAGGTGAACCCCGGCGATGTCGCCGATTGGGGTCTGGAGCACGGCGGGTGGGCGAAGCTCTCGAGCCCGCGCGGTTCGGTGCAGATCAAGGTCGAGGCGACAGATCGGTCTCCACGCGGGACCGTGTTCGCCTCGTTCAGCTTCAACAACGTGCCGGTGAACTTTCTCACCGGGGGTGGCTACGACCCGGTGACGGACACGGCCGAGCTCAAGGTCTGTCCGGTCCGGGTCGAACCGGTCTGACAACCGACCGGGCAGAGTGACCGGTCTAAGAGACCGAAACCGATCACAAAAGGGGTGAATCGATGGAGAGGATGCGGATCTGGTTGGCAGCCATCGTTCTGGCGGCTGTCGCCGTGGTACCGCGCGCCGCGGAGGCGCAGACGGTCGAGCTCATCGCGCAGATCGGGGCGACGATCGCCCAGTACACGGGCGACAACATCACGTCCGGCACCGAGGCGCAGGTCTCCGCGGGCGCGAAGCTCCGGGTCGGCAGCGGCTTCTACGTGGACGGCGGGATCTTCTGGACCCGCACCGGCGGCGAGATCGACGGCGACGCCATCACGCTCAGCTCGGTGCGGTTCCCCGTGACGGTGGGCCTCCGGGTGATCAGGGCCAGTGTCGTGGATCTGCGGCTATTCGCCGGGACCGCGATCAACGCGGTCTCCAGCGTGGCGGACAACTCGGCGGGAATCACGAAGGACGACGTGAAATCAGCGATCTGGGCAGGTCGCGCCGGCATCGGCGTGGACATCGCGCTCATCGCCATCGATCTGGCCTACGAGTTCGGGCTGAGCGACGTGTTCGAATCCGGTGTCGGACTCGACGGCGTCAAGCAAAACGCGGTGGTGCTGGAAGCGGGTCTGCGCTTCGGGTTCTGACGCGAAAACAGGATCCGACAGGGTTTCGGCGGCGATCAGGCCGGCTCGAACGCCCTGATCTTCCCGGCGACGGCCGACGCGATGCACGTGTACGGGCTCGCCAGGTACACCTTCCCCGGTCCGCTTCGGCCGGGGAAGTTCCGGTTGATCGAGCTGATCGTCACGTCCTCCTCTGACGTCGACACCCCCGGCCCGGCGTTGATGCAGGCCCCGCACCCTGGCGCCAGGACCTCGAAACCGATCGATCTGAGGAGCTTGTCGTACCCCCGCTCGATAGCGTAGGCCTCGACGTCGATCGAGCCGAACTGCGCATACGCCTTCACGCCCTCTGGCACGGACTGCCCCGCGTCCGCCGCCTTCCGGGCGGCCTCGGCGTACATGTCGAAGTCGTCCCGCTTCGCTCCCGTGCAGGACCCGATGTAGACGATGTCGAGGTCGACGTCCTCGCCGAGCTCGGAGATCGGTATGCCGTTCCCCGGGTCTCCCGGCGCCGCCACCATCGGCTCCAACGTAGACGCGTCGATTTCGATCGTCTCGGCGTACTCCGCCCCGGGGTCGCTGAACAGCCCCTCGCACATCGCGCGCACGTCGGCAGGGTCGAGGCCGCGTCGCTCGGCGATCCACCCGATCGTCTTCTCGTCGGGCGCGATGATCCCGGTGAACCCGCCGACCTCCGCGGCCATGTTGGTGAGCGTCGCACGCTCATCGATGTCCAGCGCCTCGATGCCCGGTCCGGCGAACTCGATGATCCTCGCGATCGCCGCACCGCTCTTCACCGTCGGGTGTCGGAGGACTTCGATGATCAGATCCTTCGCCGTCACCCCGCGCCTAAGGTCTCCCGTGACCTGGACCCGGATCGCCTCGGGCACCGTCAGCCGCACGTCCTTGGTGGCCCACGCGTTCACGATCGCCGACGTCCCGACCCCGAACGCGAAACAACCGAGCGCGCCGGAATGGGGGGTGTGCGAATCGCTCCCGATGATCAGCTGGCCCGGGAAGGCGTACCGGTCCTGCATCATGATGTGGCAGATGCCTTCGCTCCCGGTGCGGTCGGGCAGCTCGCCATGGAGCTTCACGCCCTTGGCGGCCGCGAAGGCGCGCTGACGGTCGTGCAACGCGTGAGCGGCGTCGAGGAGACCCGCCGCCACCCGCTCTTCGGTGATGACCTCGTCGAGGAACGCGAGGTGGTCGCGGAAGAACAGGATCGAGTCGGTGTCGTTCAGCCCGGCATCGCCGGCGAAATCCTCCCAGAACGTCGAGGCCATCGGTGTGACGTACTCGTGGCTGAACCGGATGTCCGTCCGCAGGAACCCGGCATCGCCGGCCTTCACTGCCGGGACTCCGACCTCGCCCGAGGCCGCGTCCACGACCCAGTGGCGCGCCAGGATCTTCTCCGAGATCGACTGCGGCCGCTCCCCGGAAGACTGGACGTCCGGAACGGTCACCAGGCCCTTCAGGCGCGCCACCGCGTACTCGAGCAATCCGCCGTACTCGATGACGTCCTTCTGGATGGGGCCGGCGTCCTCGAGGAATGCGGAGAGCGGGATCTCTTCGCCCCTGCGGATCTTGTCGATCAGCGAGAAGTCCGTCGACGTGAGGACCCCGATGTTCGCGCAGTTTTCGCCGTAGATCCGTTCGATGTTCTCGGCGATCACCACCCGGATACCCGCCACCCGCTCCGCGTAGGGGGCGACCTCGCGGCTTGACCCCTTGCCCCTCCGTTTCCCGGAGACGGAACAGACGAACCCGCCCCGCTGAACGTCATACCGACCGATCGGGTGCTCGCCGTCGCAGAGGAGCCCGACGTACGGGTACTCGCCGAGCTTCTCGTCGTAGTGGTAGCAGACCCATCCGGGAGTGATCTCGTCGGTCGAGATGTCGTTTCGAAGCGGGATCGACGGATCCCAGTCGAGATCCTCTCCGGCCAGCTGCCGCCGGATCAGCTCCGGGTCTTCGGTGATGAAGAGCACGCGGCCCTGAAGTCGTACGATCGGGTCGCGCTTCGTGACGTCCTGTTCGAGGAGGTGTTCCAGCATCTAGCGTCGCATCCGTGTTCCGCGGGTGTTTCGAGGGGTGCGAATGATACCGGGCAGGGGTTGCCGCGTCGATGGGCGATGGGCGAAACTCGGGCATGGACCACTCAAACCCCCCGCAGGTCCTCGTCCACCTCTACCGCGCGGCGGTTCAGCACGCGGACATCTGGCGTCAGCGACTCGACGCCACGACCAACTGGGCGGTGATCACCACGGCGGCGGTGATCACCTTCTCGTTCGGAAGCGCGGCGACGCCTCACTTCGTCGTGCTGCTCGCCCTTCTGTTCGTGGTGTTCTTCCTCCTCATGGAGTCGCGGAGGTATCAGGCCTACAACCTCTGGCAGCGCAGGATCCGCGTGCTTCATCGTGCGATCATCGTTCCCGCGCTCAAACCCGCGGACGAGGTCGATCACGAGCTGGTGGAGGTGCTTCTGAAGAAACTCGCGGAGGATATCGGATCGTGGTTCCCGGCGATTCCCATATGGGCGGCCGTCGGGTACCGCCTGCGTCGGAACTACGGCCCCCTGATGACCCTGATCCTCCTCACCTGGCTCCTGAAGCTGTACGCGCACCCCGATTCGGCGCCGTCGGCGTTCGAGTACATCGACCGCGCCGCCGTGGGGCTGGCGCCGGGCGCCCTGGTGTTCGTCGTGATCGGCGTCTTCTTTGTCGCCTGCATGCTCCTGGCCCTCGCGGCCCCATCGGAGCAGATGAAGGAGTGGAGCCTGCTGCCCTCTCCGATCGACCGCATCAAGCCGGGCACCCGAGGGGCCGACGGCGCGGACGCGATCTAGACGCGAGAGATCTTCCCGCCCGCTAGCTGGGCCAGAAGATCGGGATGAAGATGATCGCCGTGATCAGCAGCAACAGGTTGAGCGGGCCCCCGACACGCATGAAGTCCGAGAACTTGTATCCCCCGGGCGAGTAGATCATCACGTTCGTCTGATACCCGAACGGCGTGACGAACGATGCGGACGCCCCGAACATCACGGCCACGAGCAGTGCGTATGGATTCATTCCGGCCTCGCCCGCGGCGATGATCGCCACGGGCGTCAGCATGACCGCGGTCGCTGCGTTCGAGACGACGGCGGTCAGCACCGCCGTCACGACGTAGAACGCGGCGATCATCCCCACGGGACCCCACGAACTCGTGAACTCTACCAGCCCCGCGGCGATGTAGGCGGCGGCTCCCGTCTCATCGAGCGCGATCCCGAGCGGAATGAGTCCGGCGAGTAGAAACACGACCATCCAGTCGAGCTCGGAGTAGATCTCGTCCAGGCGCACGCATCCGGAGAAGACCATGATCGCGACGCCGACCAGACCGGCGGTCAGGATCCCGATGATGCCGGTGCCGGCGGCGAGAACCACGCCGGCCATGATCAGCACGGCGACACCGGCGCGCGGACGATCTTCGGCGGGACCGCGCACCTCGCCCATCGGGACGAAGGCCGGCTCGTCCGCGAGCCGCTCGAGCGCCTCGCCCGGGCCGTGGACGAGCAGCAGGTCACCTACATGGAAACGCATGTCGGCCAGACGCTCGTGGACCGTGACGCCGTGGTGCTGGACCGCCAGGACCGTCGCATCATACCGCTGCGCGAACCGCTCGTCGCGGAGGGTACGACCCGCGAGCGCGGATCCGGGCCCCACCATCACCTCGACCAGGCGTCCGCCCTCGGTCGACAGGTTGAGCTCCCGTCGGGTCCGCACGGTAGGAGTGGCGAGCCGTTGCTGCCGGGCAAGAAGCAGGAGCCGGTCCGCCGTGCCCTGCACGTAAAGGACGTCGCCCGGCTGGATGTAGCGCCTCGCGCCCGGCGCCGGGATGTCGTGCTCGCCTCTCTCGATCCCCAGGACGGAAACGCCGTATCGCTCGCCCCACCCGAGGTCCCCCAGGGTGCGCCCGGTACTGGGTGAATCCACGTTGACGGACAGCTCGGTAAGGAATCGGCGAACATCGTACTTGCCGGAGAGGTCGGGCGGTTGCTCCCGGCGCGGAATGAGCCGTCGACCGATCGTGAACAGGTAGAGAAAGCCGACCGCCAGATAGATGAGGCCGAGCGGGGCGATCGAGAACATCGACAGATCGTCGAGCCCCCGCTCGACGGCCATGCCGTGCACGATGAGGTTGGTCGACGTCCCGATCAGCGTCACCGTACCCGCGAGAATCGCGACGAAGGAGAGTGGCATCAGGTACGTGGACGCCGGTTCGTCCGCCTGTTCGGCCAGCGACATGAACACCGGCAGGAACACCACGACGACGGCCGTGTTGTTCAGAAACGGGGACAGCACCGCGACGACGACGCAGAGGATGAAGAGGCGCATGACCGGGGGTCCGAGACGGGCGGTCCGCGCCCACGTGCCGATCTCGGCCACCACTCCGGTCTTGCGGAGTCCCATGCCGAGGACCAGCATGGCGGCGACGGTCACGGTCGCAGGGCTGCTGAGCCCCGAGACCGCTTGCTCGGGCGTCAGGACACCGCTCAGCAGCAGACAGACGGGTACGAACATCCCGACCTGATCCAGGCGCATGCGCTCGCTCGCGAACAGAAGGAGCGCGATCGCCATCAGCCCGAACACGAACACCATCTCGAGAGTCATGACCGCATCTTCGACACCATCGAAGCCGGACGCCAGTCGCCAGGCGGAGTCGTCCGGGCTGGTCCTCGTCGCCGGCGGCACGGGGTTTCTGGGCTCGGCCATCGTCGAGCAGCTACTTGGGCACCGCCGCGTCGTCGTGCTCTCGCGCGGTGGTGACCGGGCCCGCGGGCGGCTGCGCGAGCGGTTCGGGCCGGAGGCCGTGGAGCTGCGCACGGGAGACGTCACCGCCCCCCAAACCCTCGATGAAGCCCTTGCCGATGTGGACACGGTCGTCCAGTGCGTCCAGTTCCCAGGCTCGCCGGTCGAGGCTCCCGCGCGCGGCCGAACGTTTCTCGAGGTGGACGCCGCCGGCACCCGCGCCCTGGTGGACGGTGCAGTCCGCGCGGGCGTGCGGAAGCTCGTCTACCTGTCCGGGGTGGGGGCGGACGAGGGTTCGGACCGGGCGTGGTTCAGAGCGAAGGGACTCGCGGAACGGGCCGTGAGAGAGTCGGGTCTGGCCTTCTCGATCGTCCGACCTTCGTGGACGTTCGGCCCCGGAGATGTGAGCCTCAACCGGTTCGTGGACCTCATCAAGGCGATTCCGTTCATCTTTCCACAGCTGGGGCCCGGCACCCAGCGGATCAATCCGGTCTTCGTGGACGACGTGGGGCGGCTGGTGCGGGAGACGGTGGTCGGAGCCGCCGCCGATGGACAGATCCTCGAGATCGGCGGCCGAGAAGTCATGACCATGGACGAGGTCATCCGCCGAACGGCGGATGCGCTGGGCCGGAAGCGGAGCAGCGTGCACGTCCCGCTTGACCTCGTGCGCTTCGGCGGCTCGATCCTGGAGCTCCTGCCGGGTCAGATTCTCTCTCGGGACGCGGTCGATTTCATCACCGCTTCGGCGGTCGCGGACCTGACGGCCCTCGACCGGATCTATCCGTCGTTCGAGCTCCGCGGGTTCGACGATGCGATCGCCGGCTACCTCGCATCCCGCTGACGGGCGCCCGGGGGCCGTCGGCGGATGACACGATGAAGACCCGCGGGCCTCGCACGTCGGTTGAGGCGCTCGGTCCTCAAGCTCCGATCGTCCTTGCATTTCGTCGACAGCGCGCGCAACATCCGGTGTCGCGTGCCGTGAAAAGCGAGCGAGCGGAATCCTCACTCGCATCGTCACTTGCACGTTGTGAATTTTTGTGTTTAACTTCGACCGGCTCTACGACCGCGTGTCGGCACCGGGTGTGCTGTGTGCCTGCGCCGTGGACGGACGCCTTTGCGGGCCGCGCGTGGCCTGCGGTCAGGGAAGAGATACCCAGGAGGTAGCGATGAAGGTGGGGTACAAGAAGCTGGGGTTGGTACTCGGGGCGGTGGCGGCGCTTGCTCTTATGCCCGTCAGGGCTGACGCGCAGTTCGTTAGCTATTCGCCGATCTTCTGGTCCTTCGAAGGTGGGGTCGGGATAGCGATCCCGACGGGCGACCTCGCTGACAATGCGTCTTCGGGCGTGTCGTTCGCGATGGGCGGATCCTACTTCCTCAACCCGAAGCTCGCGCTTCGGGCCGAGGGTGGGTTGAGCCTGATGGGTGGGGCCGACACGGCTCCCAGCGATCCCAACCTGCAGATTTGGACCTACATGGGCGGTCTCGAGGTCCACATCGCGGATCCGATGAACGACCTGCTGTTCGCCTTCGACATCACGGCGGGTGGTGCGACGCTCGATACGGAGATCTTCACGGTCAGCGACTTCCCGTCCGCGGGAGCCTCGACGATCGGAAGCCTTTCCAAGACCGTCTTCGCTGCGTCGCTCGGCGTGAAGCTCGGCTACAACTTCGCGCGTAGCGCGTCGACCGGTGTGCCGCTGGCTACGATCTATATCAACGGTGATTTCAACCGGATGTTCCTGAGCAGTGACGACACCGCGCTGTTCGCCGCGTACAACGGCACGAGCGCGTTTGGCGCGATCTACATGATCCCGGTGACGGCCGGGATCCGGTTGAACATCCCCTAGGGGGTAAGAAGACCGGCGAAGATGTCGCGAAAGCGATAGCTGAGTGGGAGAGACGTCTTCGTGCGTCTCTCCCGTTTTCGCCTCGACCGGATCGGGCATGAGGGAGCGGTCGAGGGGGATAGACGGTCCTGAGGTGGCCCCGGCATTGGCCGGAGTCTTGCGACGGACCGACACAGGGCGACGGCCTGGCCGCCGCCAGCGAGAAGAAACAAAGGATGCTCCGGGGTTGTCCCGCCCCTGTCGAATCGAGAAGGAGAGGCCTGATGGTTAAGAGCAGAGTCTGGACGCTCGGGTTCGTAGCGGCGATTGCCGTGACGATGACGGGGTGCCGACACCTCGTCCACCAGCACCACCTCGACGGACTGATGGATCCGGTGAACGCCCAGCTCGCCGATCACGAGGGTCGCGTGACGACGCTCGAGTCGGATGTCGCCGGCTTGCAGAACGACGTGGCGGAACTTCAGCGGCGCATGGACCAGCTCGCCCGGGACTTCGGTGCCCATGTGAGCGACGAGGACATGCACTGCGGCTGCGGTCTGGCCGTGTCCCTGCCGGTCCACTTCGATTTCAATAGCGACGCGGTTCGCTCGGTAGACCAGCCGATTCTCGACGCGTTCGCGTCGGCGGTGATGGGGTCGTATCCGAACGCGACGCTGACGATCGAGGGGTCGACCGACTCGTTCGGTTCCGCGTCGGGCAACATGGCCCTCTCGCGCCGTCGCGCCGAGAACGTCAAGAACTATCTCGTGTCCGCCGGCATGAACGGCGACAACATTGGCACGGTGGCCCTGGGTCTGACCCGTCTCGTCAACAGCGACGAGGGTTCGCAGAATCCGCAGAGCGGGATCGAGAACCGTCGCGTGACGTTCGTCCTCGAGTGGGCCGGACCGGGTACGGCGAACAACTAAGCGGCATGTAGCACAGCGGCATGTAGCATTTGGCCTCAGTGCTCGGCCGAGAGATCGGGCCTTCGGGGGGTTCCCCGGAGGCCCTTTTTCATTACGGGTATTTGACGATGTTGAAGTGGCTGACGAAGGAGAGCTCCAGATCCGTAGTCCGGGATACAACGCCCTCACGGAACGCTTCGCCCTCTTCGAGCTCGAGCGGACGTTGTTTCATGTCCACGGCGATCGAGCGTATCGGGTGGTGAACGGTCTTGTCACCAACTCCTTCGACCAGATAGAGGACGGTCGCGGCTGTTACGCGTTCGCGCTTACGGCCAAGGGCCGCCCGATCGCGGAGATGCGTGTCCTGCCCGCTCCCGCGGCGCCCGGTTCGAGCGAGCATCTCTGGATCGACGCGCCGGTCACCGCCGCCCCCGGCCTTCGCGACCTGTTCACGCGAACCGTGCCACCGATCTTCGCGACGGTGAATGAGCCCGCGGTGCGCCGCCTGTCGATCGCCGGAGCCGGTGCCATGGAGGCGCTGCCGGCCATTCTCGACGCGGCCGGAGTTCCGACCGACAGCGTCCCTGGTCCGCTGGAGGCACGGACCTTTCTTCCGGAAGACGGGGCCGTCGGGGCGGGACTGATCGTCGGCCGTGAGGCGATCGAGACCCCCGGTGTCGACATCTTCGTGCCGGAGGATCTGGCGGGAGCACTCCTGGATCGTCTCGCCAAGGCCGTCCTCGAGGCGGGCGGCGACATCGCGACGCCCGAGGACTGGGAGGTCGTCCGCGTCGAACGGGGTCTGCCCGCCTACGGAGCCGAGATCACGATCGAGAACCTGCCCCAGGAGACGGGACAGACCGAGCGGGCGATCAGCTTCGACAAGGGCTGCTACACGGGTCAAGAGGTGGTGGCCCGGCTGCACTATCGCGGGCACGTCAACCGGGTTCTCAGGGGGCTTTGCCCCCTGGATCCCGAAGCGGCGCTTTCGGCCGAGGCGCTCCTCTACCGTGACGGCCGAAAGGTCGGGCAGATCGGAACGGTCGTCTCTTCGCCCCGTCTGGGCTCCCTCGGGCTGGGGTACATCCGCACGGCTGTCGAGCCGGGAGAGACGGTCGCCACGGGGCCCGACGCCACGCCGGACGTTCGCGTGGTCGAACTGCCCTTTACCCAATAGTAAAGCGACAGAGGCGAGGTTTGCTGCATATGAGATGCCGGGGTATTCTCCCGCATGACTGACCGCGGCATCACCAGACCAGAGCTTTCCACCATGTTCCGCGATCTCGTGCGGACGCGGGCGCTCGAGGAGCGGCTGGAGAATCTCCTGAAGCAGGGCCATGTCGTCGGAGGCCTGTATCGCAGCCTCGGGCAGGAAGCGACGGCGGTCGGAACGGCGATGGCACTCGACGACGGCGACTGGCTGGCTCCTTCAATCCGGGATCTGGGCGCGGTGCTGGTCCGCGGGCTGCCGCCCGTCGATGTGGTTCTTCAGTACACGGCGCGTGCGGCCGGACCGTGCTCGGGCAAGGACAACACGAACCACTACACCGTGGTCGATCTGGGGATTCTGGGGCCCGTGAGTCCGCTCGGGACACAGCTCTGCGTCCTGAACGGTGTCGCCCTCACGTTCCGAAACCGGGGTTCCGACCGGGTGTGCATGACCTATCAGGGAGAAGGGGCCACCAGAACGGGCGCCTCGCATGAGGGGTTGGCGTTCGCCTCGGCGCTCAGGCTGCCGATCGTCGTGGTGATCGAGCACAACCGGTGGGCATTTTCGACCCGGTCCGAGCAGCTGGCGGCTGTCCGAGATTGGGCGGATGTCCCGAAGGCCTATGGCGTGCCGACGATCTCCGTGGATGGCAACGACGTGCTCGCCTGCCGCGAGGCGGGGGTGGAGGCGGTATCCAGAGCGCGACGGGGCGACGGCCCGACCGTAATCGTCGCCGAGACGTACCGGATGGTAGGGCACGCGCAGCATGACCCGCAGAGCTACATGCCCGCAGAAGAGCTCGAGGAGTGGCGCGGGCGCGATCCGATCGCCCGATATGAGCGGTATCTTCTCGAGCAGGGGCTCATCACCTCGGACGAGCTCCTCTCGATCCGACATGAAGTCGACGCTGAGCTGGACGCGGCCGTCGATCAGGCGCTCGCCGCCGCCATGCCCCAACCCCTGGAGGCCCGGACTCGAGTCTACGATGCTCCCGAGCCGGACGTGACCCCCTGGACACGGGGACCCGGGGTCGCCGGGCCCGGCGCCGCACTGGTACGGACATGACGACGACCTATCTGGAGGCGATCCGGAGGGCGATGCTCACCGAGATGAGGGCCGACCCGTCGGTGTTCATCATGGGCGAGGACATCGCAAACTACGGCGGGGCGTTCAAGATCACCGAGGGGTTTCTGGAGGAGTTCGGACCCGAACGCGTCGTCGACACACCGATCAGTGAGGCGGCCATCGTTGGCGCGGCGATCGGGGCCGCCCACATGGGCCTGAAACCGATCTGCGAGATGCAGTTCATCGACTTCATCGCTCCCGCGTTCGACATGATCGTGAATTTCGCGGCGAAGGTCCGATATCGAACCGGGGTGGGCGCGGGGCTGGTGATCCGGGGGCCCTGCGGCGGCGGCGCGAGGGCGGGCCCGTTCCACTCGCAGAATGTGGAGTCCTATTTCGCGAACGTTCCCGGGCTCAAGATGGTCGCGCCCGCCACCGCGCACGACGCCATGGGGCTCCTGAGGTCGTCGATTCGCGATCCGGATCCGGTTCTCTACTTCGAGCACAAGTTCCTCTACAGGAGGGTCAAGGAGGATCTGCCGGAGAACGAGGACGTCCTCATCCCGCTCGGGAAGGCCCGAACCCACCGTGAAGGGGACGCCCTGACGCTGGTCACGTACGGCGCGATGGTCTACAAGGCCGAGGAAGCAGCGGACCGGGTCGCGAACCAGGACGGTGTCGAGATCGAGGTGCTCGACCTGCGCACGCTGCGTCCGCTCGACACCGATGCGATCGTCGCCAGCGTGATGAAGACCGGGCGACTCCTGATCGTACACGAAGCGCCGCGCTTTGGCGGGTTCGCCGGAGAGATCACCGCACAGGTGTGCGAGGAGGCGTTCGAGTGGCTCGACGCGCCGATTCGACGGGTTACCGCGATCGATACGCCGGTGCCCTACTCGCCGCCGCTCGAGGACTATTTTCTGCCTCAGACCGAGGACATCGTGACAGCCGCCAGGTGGTTGCTAGCCTATTGAGGACCAGCCGCTTTGACGGCGGCCCCGTTCGAACAACGAGAGGAAGCAGTACATGTCGAAAGTCGACGTCATCATGCCGCAGATGGGCGAGTCCATCGCGGAGGGCACGCTGACCCGGTGGATCAAGTCCGTGGGCGATTCCGTCGATCGGGACGAAGATCTCTTCGAGATCTCGACCGACAAGGTCGATGCGGACATCCCCTCGCCGGTGGGTGGCGTGCTGGCGGAGATTCTCGTTCAGGAGGGCGAGACCGTCGAGGTGAACACGGTGGTCGCGCGCATCGAGACGGACGCCAGCGCGGCGGTCGCGCCGGCCGCGGCCGAGCCGGCAGCCGTGGTAGCGGCTCCGGCCGCCGAGACGCCGGGCGCTCCCGCGACCTCCGAGGCGACCGCCCCCGTCGCGGTCCCCGCGACTACGAGCAGCGAGCCCGACTCGCGGGAAGACCGCATCAAGACCCGCTCGACGCCGCTCGTTCGAAAGATCGCGGCCGAGCATGGGGTCGATATCAGCCAGGTCGCCGGCTCTGGTGCGGGCGGGCGGGTGACTCGTGACGACATCCTCGCCTTCATCGAAAGCGGCGGGCCAGCCGCGGCCCCGGTTCCGGCGACCGCCCCCGCTCCGACCGAGGCGCCGGCCGCTCCCACCGCGGTGCCCCCGTCCCCTCCGGTCACGGCTGCGCCGACGACCCCGTCTCAACCGGCACCGGCGACGCCCTCCGCTCCGGCGGCTCCAGCCGCGCCGGGCGTGCTGCGGGTTCCCATCCACGGCGCCACGCTGGACATCAAGCTCGGTCAGGTGCCCGTCCGTGAGAACGACCGGGTCGAGGAAATGAGCCGGGTGCGGTTACGCACCATGGAGCACATGCTCATGTCGAAGCGGGTGTCCGCGCACGTCACCTCGGTGAGCGAGATCGACTTCGAACGGGTCGTTCAGCTTCGTCGGAGGCTGAAGGCCAAATATCTCGACCAGGGCGTGAAGCTCACGTACGGGCCATTCGTCTACCGCGCCGTCATCGAGGCCCTGCGCGAGTATCCGATTGTCAACGCTTCGGTTGACGGGACCCGAATCGTCTATCACGCCAACATCAACCTCGGCATAGCCGTCGCCGTCAACGATGGCACCGAGCTCATCGTGCCTGTGCTCAAGGACGCCGACCGCATGAGCCTCGTCGGGCTCGCTCAGGGAGCGAACGATCTGGCGGAAAAGGCGCGCAACAAGGCCCTCGATTTCGACGACATCCAGGGGGGCACCTTTACCATCACGAACGTGGGGGTCTTCGGAAACCTCTTCGGAACCCCTATCATCAACCAGCCGCAGGTGGCCATTCTCGGGACCGGCGTGATCGAGAAGCGACCGGTGGTCGTCCAGGACGACCTCGGAAACGACGTGATCGCGATCCGGCACCGCGCCTATTTCGGACTGTCCTACGACCATCGGGTGGTGGACGGGGCCATGGCGGCGTTCTTCCTGAACCGTATTCAGGAGTACATCGAGAACTTCCCGGACGAGGGGTAGCGTCCTCCCAGAGAGAAGCTTTCGAATTGTCGGGCTGCGGGACGACCCGATCGTGAGCCGAAGTTCGTTTAGAACGTCGGACACGAATCTGGAGGTCGTATGGCAGTTCCCGCGGACGCGGTGGCA
>JAOTZH010000214.1 GCA_029861425.1 Gemmatimonadota bacterium | reverse complement strand
AAGAAGCGTGATCGGCACCCCGGCCCTGCGCAGCATGCGAATGGCGAGTTCCTCCCGGGCCTGGAGCCCGGCGCGTGTGAGCGATAGTCGTCCGAAGCGATCCCCCCCAACGACGTCGACGCCTCCAAGATAGAATACGAGATCCGGACGGGCCTCATCCAGCGAGGACCTCAGGCCCTCCTCGAGGCGGGAGAGGTATTCCCCGTCGGTCGTCCCGTCCGCCAACGCGATGTCCAGATCCGAGGGCGTCTTCCGAAACGGATAGTTCCTCTCACCATGGATGGACAGGGTGAAGGTCTCGGGATCGTCGGCGAACACCTCGGCGGTCCCGTTGCCCTGGTGAACGTCCAGATCCACCACGAGTGCCCGCTGGATCCAGCCGGCACGGCGAAGCGTCTTCACCGCCACGCCGACGTCGTTGAGCACGCAGAACCCTTCTCCGTGATCCGGGAACGCGTGGTGCGTCCCACCCGCGAGGTTCGCGGCCACCCCGTCTTCGAGCGCCATCCACGCCGCGTTGACCGTTCCCCGAACCGCGAGCCGGGAGCGCCTCACCAGTGCCCGAGACCAGGGCAGCCCGAGCCGCCGGATCTCGGCTCGCTCGAAGGTCCCGTCACGGAGCTTCGTCAGGTACTCGTCGGTGTGAACGAGCGCGAGGTCCGCCCATGATGCCTGGGTCGGCTCGACTACGTCGCCGGGGGATACGAGCCCTTCGCCGAGGAGGATCCGGTGCAGCTCGGGGAACTTCCCCATCGGGAACGCGTGTCCGTCGGGAAGCGGAACGTGATACCCCTCGGCGTAGCTGACCCTCACGCAGGAATCAGAACAGACGGAAAGACAACCGGAACAGCCTGCCGGGCTGTGGAAGACCGCACTGATCGAACACTGCGGCGTCTGTCACGTTGTGGAGCGCGGCGGTCGCCTGCAGCCGACGGAACGGCCCGCTGATAGACCAGTCACGGCTCACGAGCAGATCGAGCCGCCCCGAACGGTCGAGGGCCACGTCGGTCCCGAGCTCGGGATCCACACAGTACTGGCGCCCGACCATCACGGCGTCGGCCCGCCCCTGTATGCCGGCGAACAGCGGCCCCATCAGGTTCAGCGACCCGGCGAGCTCGGGCTGGTATTCGGCACGCCTCTGCTCGGTCGGGGCCAGGTCGTCGGTGAGCGTGACGTTCTGCCACGTGACGTCTCCGCCGATCGTCCACTGGTCCCAGACGACGGATGCCAGCGCCTCCAACCCGGCGGCGCTCACGCGGTTTCGGTTCTGCCGCTGAAACCTGCCGTCTCCCAGTCCGGTCCTCACGATCGCATCAGAGAATCGCTGCGCGAAGAGGACCGTCTGCCAGTCGAGAACCCCGCTGAGCGCGTCGATGGTCTCGGTGAAGCCCGCTTCGACCGCACTCAGCTTCTCGGGTTGCAGTTCCGGGTTCGGGACGAAACGGCCGAGGGCCCCCGAGTAGAGCTCGCGCAGCGAGGGGAACCGCACCCTTCGGCTCGCGCCTACGTGCAGCCGACCGCTGCCGAGGATTGCCGAGCCGCCAACGCGAGCGCCCCACGCCGCGATCGGGTCACGCGGCTCGACCCCGCCGGTCTCCGGCGTGTTCGCATGGTCGAAGCTCCCTCCCGTCGTGAGGCGGACACCTGACCAGAACCCACTGGTGCGGGAGGTCACGGGGTGCTCGACCTCGGCACCGATGCTGTAGAGCCGCTGCCGGTAGCGGGTCGACGGCCCGTCGTCGATCCGCTCGTCGTGTACGGTCTCGGCCCACGTGAAGGCACCTCGCAAGATGCCCCTCCCGAGCGAGTGATCGCCGACGAGCCGCGCGGTGATCGTCCGATCGTCGGCACGCTCGGTCTCTTCGATCGCGTCGTAGTCGATCGTCTCGTACGAGTCGATCCGCATGTCACCGATGTCCAGACCGAGGCTGACCTCGACATCGCCTTCGCCAAGCGGCGTCTCGCCCCAGGCCGTTCCGGCGCTCAGGGCGGTCACCGCGCGCGACGTCTCGGGGATCCGCCAGAGCCGCGGGTCGTCGACGTGCAGCTCGGGAGGGACTCCGCGCTCGGCTCCGAAAGCGAAGGTCGAAAGGGAGGCCCAGGCGCCCGACTCCGCCTCGTACCTGGTCGTCAGAAAGCCGCTGGCGTGCCGGAGGTCGCTGTTCAAGCGTTCGCCCGGGACGGGCTCGACAGGCTGGAATACGTCCCGGGCGAGCGGCACGCCATCCCGCGACCGGTACCCGGCCCCGGCCTGCAGCGCGAAGCTCCCGGATCCCGCGCTCCACTGCGAGCCGAACTTCCCGCCGATCACGGCGGCCCCGGTCGCATCGATCCCGCCCTGGACGGCGCTACCCGGTGGCTCCGCCTCTCCCTCGCCCGAGGCCAGATCGATCTCTACGATCCCGCCGAGGACGTTCGGACCGTGCAGGATCGAGGAGACGCCACGGTAGAGCTGGATCTCGCGGGCCGCGTCCGTCGGGATCACGGAGAGGTCGGTCCGCGCATCCCACCCGAGGGTGAGCGGCACGCCGTCCACCAGCACCGCCACTTGCCGTGACTCGGTCCCGCGAAGGGTGAGCTGCGCCTCTCCGCGAGAGTTCTCGCGCACCTGAACGAAGGGCATCGCGCGCAGGGCATCTTCGAGGAGGGGGATCGGCTCGAGTCGCGGAGTCTCGAGACTGAGTCGGACGGCGCTCGCCCCCGACGTCGTGACGACCGGGCGCGTCGTGCGCACGCGAAGGTCCTCCATCTCGAAGACCACCGTGTCACGTCTCGTCGAGTCGGGCACCTGGGCGACCAGTACGGCCGGGATCAGGGAAGCCCCCCCGAGAAAGACGACCGCCCCCGCGAGGTACCTGCCGTTGCCTGTCTTCATCTATGCCCTGCCCGGCGCCGCTGCGCGCAATCCCGCGTCTTTTTCGTTGTCACTCAGAGCTCCCGAGCGCCCCTGCGCACGCGGTATAAGGACACTCCGACCCCGACCATCGCTGCGAGCGCCGAGAGCCAGCCCACAACATCTCCGAACCGTACATACAGGGTCACGGAGTCGGTGGTCATCACGTCACCGGTGAACGCCGCCGGTTCGAAGAGCGTGGTGGCGTTGGTAACCCGCCCGAGCGGGTCCACGAGTTCCGACACCCCGGTGTTGGCCGCCCGCGCGATCCCGACGCGGCTCTCGACGGCGCGCATGACCAGGTGGGCCGGGTGCTGCCAAAGCGCGCTACTCTTGCTCCACCACGAGTCCCGGCCAAACCAGGCGTCGTTCGTGACGTTGACGACGAAGTCAGCCCCGTTCCGGCGATAATGCCTCGCGAGCGGGCTGAATACCGACTCATAGCAGATCATGATTCCGTAGGACGCGGACCCGTATGAACCGTCAAGCTCGAGCGGCACCACCCACGGGCCGACAGCGAAGCCGCCGAAGTAATCGAGTTGAGAGAACCAGCGCGGGTTCAGGAACGGGACTCGTTCGACCACGGGGACGAGGAATCGCTTGTCGTAACGGGCCACGCGACCGACGCCGGGGCGCGTGAGAAAGGCCGAGTTCGTGAGCTCGTAGTCGACCCCCGCCAGGTCGTTCACGCCCAGCCCGCCGTACACCATGTCGGCACCTACCGCGGCGGCGATTCCATCCGCCCATTCCTCCTGGTTGCTCCAGGCCTCGAGGCCCAGCGACGGAATCGGATCCAGCTGTCCGGTGACCGCCGACTCGGGCAACAACACGAGGTCCAGGTCTTCGCCGGCCCCCACCCACGGCGCGACGAGTCGCT
The DNA here is from genome assembly GCA_029861425.1 of Gemmatimonadota bacterium. Taxonomy (GTDB): domain Bacteria; phylum Gemmatimonadota; class Gemmatimonadetes; order Palauibacterales; family Palauibacteraceae; genus Palauibacter. The sequence goes on along the minus strand of JAOTZH010000214.1, from coordinate 2,453 downwards.
CGATGGACTGCATCGACAGACGCGCCGTCTCGGCCCGGTCCGACATGCGGATGTGCTGGGGGATGTTCGGCTGGACGACACCGACCCGTGCGACGGGCCGAATCTCGATCGTGTTCCAGCGGAGGACGGAATAGCCGATCGGCAACCCAAGAACGAGCAGGAGGACCAGGATTAGCCTCCGCTCCGCCACGGCCCCGACCCGCGAAGCGGCGAGGGCGCCGCCGCCCGACCGCCCGAGCCAGACCGCGGCGATCAGGGTCTGGGCCGCCACGAGCCAGAACGACAGGCCGCGCGAACCGACCAGGTCGGCGGCGCCCACGATCCGAGGGTAGTAGGCGAGCGTGTCGCCAAGCTGCATCCAGGGAAAGCTCACGTCCGAAAGGTGCGCCCGAAACCACTCCGTCGCGGTCCAGAACACGGGAAAAGCCAGCCAGGCCGGCCACCCGGCCCGTCTGCGCGCCTGGTGGATCGCTCCGGACATCCCGGCGAGGAACCATGACATGATGACGACCGGGGCGAGAAACGCGAGGATCGCCCAGGACGTGTAGTAGATCAGCGCGACGAGCAGCCAGTAGAAGACGAGGGTGAAGTAGACGAGTCCGAGGAAGAACCCGCCCACCCGCGCCTGCCGCGCGCCCTCGCGCGTGTCGGCCAGTCGCTCGTGCCACACGATGAACGGTACGAGGGCCACGAACGGAGGAAGGAGAAGACGAAACGGCGGGTGCGCGAGCCCGAGCAGGATCCCGGCAAGAAGCACGGGGCCGGCGCCGTCGGGCACGACGCGCGAGCGCCACAGGGCCAGCGAGGGCCGTCTCAGACCCACGCGGCGCTCCGGGCCACCGCCCACGGCCTCGTGCCGGACGGTGAAGTGGCCACGCTCGAGCCGGACGCTCCGGTCAGTTCCACTGGATCGCCAGGCCGCCGGACAGGCTCACACTCCGGATGTCCGCCGCCAACGATGCTCTCCCTTCGGCGAACAGGACGAGCACCGAACCGAGCCCATACTCGAGGCCACCGATCGCCGACGCTCCGACGGTCAGCAGATCGAGGGAGCTCTCGACGAACGTCCCGTCGATCGCGTCGCCCGAGCCCGAGAGGACGTAGAGCTCCGCTCCCAGGCCGGCGTAGGGCCGGAGCGGCGATGTCACGTTGAACAGCCACTGGAAGTCCAGCCCGGCGATCGCCGCGCTCCGCTCTATGACGCCCAGATCGATCGTCGGACGAGGGGGCCCGTTCTGGTCTTCGACCAGATCGGCGATACGGTCCGCGAACTTGTCGACCTCCGCCTGCTTGAGCCGGGAGGACCAGTACCCGCCTCTCAACTGGGTGCGAAGGCTGTTTCCGAGGAACCCCAAGTCCAGCCGCCCGCCAAAGCCCACGGCACTCTCGATATCGTTCGGATACACCACGAATACCTCGCCGGCGATCCCCCGGACCCCGAGATTCTCGTAGTCGTACGCCGCCAGCCCCTCGCCTTCCTGCGCGCCGACACCCGTGGCCCCGAGGAGCAACGCCAGCGTCGCAACGATCCCCTTCCTCATCCCACCTCCCTGTTCACCTGATTCGCGACCGCGTCGAGCGCCCGCCCGACCGCGACGATCGTCGCCTCGATGTCGGCCTCCGTGTGCGCCGTGGACATGAAGCCCGCCTCGAACGCGGAGGGAGCGAAGAACACGCCCTCCGCCAGACACCGTCGAAAGTACGACGCGAACAGGTCCGCATCGGCCCGTCGTGCATGTTCGAAGTCGCGGACCGGGCCTCTCGTGAAGAAGACCCCCCACATCGACCCCACCGCCGTCCCGCATGCCTCGACGCCCCTGGAGGCCGCCGCTTCGAGGATTCCCGTTACCAGAGACGCCGTCCGGGCCTCGAGAGTTGCGAACGGATCTTCCCGCGCGAGCACTTCCAGCTGGGCGAGCCCCGCGGCCGTGGCCAGCGGATTCCCGGAAAGCGTGCCCGCCTGGTAGACAGGCCCGACGGGCGCGATTCGTTCCATGAGGTCGCGACTGCCGCCGTACGCCGCTAGCGGGAGCCCGCCCCCCACGACCTTTCCCAGCGTCGTGAGGTCCGGGGCCACCCCGTAGCGTTCCTGAGCCCCACCTCGCGAGACCCGAAACCCGGTCATCACCTCGTCGAAGATCAGGAGGGCTCCGTACGCCGTGCACCGATCGCGCAGCGCCTCGAGGAAGTCATCCATCGGGACGATCAGACCGGCGTTTCCGATAACGGGTTCGACGATCAGCGCGGCGATGCGCTCACCATGGCGAGCGAAGGCTTCATCCAGCGCGGAGAGATCGTTGAATGGAATCGCGACCGTGTCGCGCGAGACCGCCTCCGTCACGCCGGGCGAGTTCGGGAGCCCGAAGGTCGCGACCCCGGATCCCGCCGAAACGAGAAACGGGTCCGCGTGTCCATGGTAACAGCCCTCGAACTTCACGATCATATCGCGACCG
>JAOTZH010000040.1 GCA_029861425.1 Gemmatimonadota bacterium | reverse complement strand
GCCCGTACCGGATGGAGCACGGCGTACAGCGAGGGTCCGTGTCGGACATGCCGCAGTATCCGGGCGACCCGTTGACCCCCGGGGTAGGTGCCACGGCGGACGCGGAGCGTCTCAGCCGCGAGGAATCGCCCACGCTCATGAAGATCCCCGTGCTTCCGGTCTCCTACGCAGACGCATTGCCCTTTCTGAAAGCGCTGGAGGGACCGGTGGCTCCCCCCGCCTGGCGGGGCGCGCTCCCGATCACATACCACATCGGGCCCGGCCCCGCCCGCGTGCGGGTGCATCTGGAGTTCGACTGGGGGCTCGAGACCGCCTACAACGTGATCGCCACCATGGCTGGATCCGAGTTCCCCGACGAGTGGGTCGTCAGAGGGAATCACCGGGATGGCTGGGCCATGGGCGCCGCCGACCCGATCTCGGGCCACGTGGTGATGATGGAGGAGGCCCGAGTGATCGCTGAGCTGGCGCGGGCGGGCCAGCCACCGCGGCGGACGATCGTCTACGGATCCTGGGATGCGGAAGAACCCGGTCTCCTGGGATCCACCGAATGGGTGGAGCATCACGCGGACGAGCTGCGCCGGAAGGTCGTCGCCTACATCAACACGGACGGGAGTGGTCGGGGGTTCCTCGGGGTCGGAGGCTCGCACACGCTCCAGACCTTCATCAATCAGATCGCGCGATCGGTCGAGGATCCCCAGACCAGCGTGTCAGTCTGGGATCGGCTGCATGCCGCCCAGTCGGTGGGCGGCGCCCGTGAGCCGGGCGACGCCTCGGACATCGCGATCAGCCCGCTCGGTTCCGGGTCTGACTACACGCCGTTTCTACAGCATCTCGGCATCGCCTCGCTGAATCTCGGGTTCGGCGGCGAGAGCGGGGGCGGCTCGTACCATTCTCAATTCGATTCGTTCGATCACTACACCCGTTTTGGGGATCCGGGCTTCATGTACGGTGCCGCACTCAGCAAGCTCACGGCGCGAGCCACGCTACGACTCGCAAACGCCGACGTTCTGCCTTTCAGGTTCGGGCCCTTTGTCGCGAACCTGCAGACGTATCGGGACGAGGTGATGGCCCTCCTGGAGACCACCCGGGAGGAGACCGCGCGCGGGAACGCGCTGATCGAAGCCGGCGCCTACACGCTCTCTGCCGACCCGACGAAGACCTACGTCGCTCCCGACGCGCAGGAGGAGGTACCCTACCTGAACTTCGCCCCGGTTCAGAACGCGATCGCGAGGCTCGTCGAGAGCGCGAAGGCCTACGACCAGGCGGTCGGCACGGCGTTGGGCGCACACGAGCTCTCAGACGTCGAGGAAGGGGACCGAGCGGCCCATCTCGAGATCATCACGGAGCTGAACGCGGCGTTGATCGCCACGGAGCGTGTGATGACGCGAGATGATGGGCTCCCACGCCGGCCCTGGTTCCGGCACCAGATCTATGCGCCGGGCTTCTACACCGGGTACGGGGTCAAGACGTTGCCCGGGATTCGAGAGGCGATCGAGGAGCGGGGGTGGGGTGAGGCGGCACAGCAGGTCGAGCGTCTCGCGGAAACCCTCGAGCGTCTCGCGGATCAGATCGACCTGGCCGCCGGGTTCATGAGCCGCTAGGCGCACGGGGGCGGGCGCCGCAGGCAAGGCAAGGAAGGGTCGTCTGCGGAGGATTAGTCCGTGACGGTCGTCTCGAACGCGGCGGTCTGAACCAGGCCGCCACGTTTTACCTGCACCCAGATCGTGTAGTCGCCATCTCTGGGGAAAGCGAAGGGGAACTCGACCACACCCGCGTTATCGGTGCCGGCCATCCCCGGCATCTCGCCCCCGTCCCCCCCGAGCTCGGGTCGCATGAACTCGTAGTCCCCCTGTGGACCGCCGAAATTCGTGCGAAACGTGGTGTCCCCCTCGGCGCGTGCTTCGAGGACACCCAGTGAGCCCATCGAGATCGTGCCCGTCGGGTGAAGGTGGACGAACACCGCGCCGTCCCGGCGGGTGACCGCAGCATGGCTGAGCATCCCCATGTAGAGCTCGAGTCCGTCCGGCGAGCCGTCCGGCCCCACGAACTCGAACCGAAGCGTGGTCGGCTCATCGACGACCGGAGAGCCGTCCCGGACCCAGGTCAGCGTCGAGCCGTCGGGTAGCGTGGCGACCGCGGGTCCGGTGTCGGGCTCCGCGACGGCGCTCCCGGCCCAGGCCGAGTCGTCCGCATCGGGCGCGATGGTCGCGAGTGCACCGGTGGGGTCGGGTTCGGCCGTCGACGCTCCGGAGCTCTCTCGCCGGGACGTCACCACCTCGGCGTCGACGACGACCGTGTCCACCACCGTCTGGGCGAACCCGGTCTCGTGGACGACATCGCCGTAGATCCGGTACTCGCCGGGCGGAAGATCGGGCCACGCGACCCTGAACGAGGCCGAATCGACGGGCACGGGGTGCACGTGCGCGAACGCGCCCATGTCCGATCGCACGACGAACATGTGCATCATCTTGCCATGATCGGGCACGAGCGGGCTGTAGCCTCGTTCAAGCCACTGCGGATCGGTGATCGCGAGATCGAGCACCGCAACCCCGCCCACCGTCCCGGCTCCCGCCTCGACCTGGAGGGGCTGAAACAGGCCGCTCCGCGCCGCCTGGTCGACCGAGTCCCACCAGGACTTCCCACCAAACGCCGTGACGGCCACGACGAGACCACCGATCGCCATTGCGACCCAGCCGCGCCGGCGTGCCCGTCGGTCCGGCGTTTCGGACGCGTCGAGCACGCTCTCTCGGGCGGCCGCCCCGAAGATCGTGATCGCCCCGAAGAAGAGGAAAAGGGTCAGTCCGACCAGGACCCAGCCCAGGCCCGGCGGAAGGTCCAGAACCGTGGTGGCGATCGACGTCACCGGGACGCTGACGACGCCCCCTCCCGCAGACCCCTCGACGGTCACATCGACGCGATAGGCGCCGGCGGTCATGAGCCAGAGCTCCGCCGCGTACAGATCGGCGGTCCCGGCGACGAGCTCCGCGATGTCAGGTCTCGGCGCCCCATCTTCGGGTGCCGTCGTCCAGTACGTGGGCTGGACCGTGATGCGCTCGACCCCCTCGCCCTCGACCCGCACGGAGATCTCGGCGAGCCCCGGCACCACCTCGGGCGGCCGGATGACCACGGTCAGCGGGTACGATCCGGCCTCGCCCTGAAAGACGACGTTCCGGTTTCCCACGTGCGCCGATGTGGTGAGCATCAGAGCAGCCGACAGGATGCCGGCCCGCCCGATCCTCATCGTCGGACCCTCGCCATCCAGTTGCCCCACATGAGCCCGGCGCGTGCGGACACGATCCCGATCGGGATCGCCCACCAGGCGCCCGCGGCGAACGCGCCCGCCGTGATCCGACCGTCCGCGGCGATGTCCTCGTTCCAGAACTCGTGCTGCCAGCCCCCGACGGACGAGGTGTACGGCCAGTTGTTGTCAGCCTGGAAGACGTAGTTGCGGGCGGCGGGCGAGAGCAGGAACTCTGAGAAGAACCAGCTCACGGCGAGGAACACGAGGACGAAGGCGACCGAGCCGACGGCGGCGATCCCCCAGTCCTTCCAGCGACCGCCTTCGCCGGTGCGCGCGAGCACGAGGTCGATCGCGATCGCGGGGAAGACGAGAAGTAGCGGGAAGGTCGGCGGTACCATGTGAGTCACGGTACGCCGGATGGGTGCGAGGAGCGGCTCGGCCGGGAAGAGCGGCAGAATCCACATCATCGCGAGGATCAGCCCCGAGTACACGAGTGCCGCCACCGTCGCCGACCACTTCATCCCTCCCGCCCGGCCGACGGCGAACAGGACGAGCGGGAAGGCGCCGGCGGTGACCCGGTAGAACGGCGACGCGTGCATATCGTTCGGGTAGGTGTATTCAGTGAGCAGGACCGCGAACGTGGCGATCAGCATCCCCGCCCCGTAGAGGTAGGCGAAGGAGAGCCGGCGGTTCCGCTCGCCCTCGGCTCCAGAGCGGTTTTGCCAGGAAAGCGCCATGATCAGCGCCCCGACCTGAATCGCCATGATCCCGAGCGCGAGTACGACGTGGGGCGGGCTCAGGATCTCGACGTCCAGGCCGTACGCGTTGTGCCACCAGTCGTCGAACGGAGCCGATGTCACCATCGCGAACGCGCCCCAGATCGCGATCCACGCGCCGAGCGGAGCCCGAAAGCCCCAGAACTTCACGCTTCGTCCCTTCTCTTCCTCGGTTCCCCCGAACGTCGTCTTGAGTGCCAACCAGCCGCACGCGATGCCGGCAGCGATGCCACCCAGGTAGATCGCGATGTGGGCCGGTGTGAGGAAGGAATCGCGCCCGATCGTCTGGTGCCAGGAGATGTCCCAGATGACGCCAACGATGACGCTCGTCGAGGCGAAGAGCACCGCAGTCAGATACCAGGGGATGGCCGCGGCGCGCGCGTCGGCCCGCGTCCCACCTGCCATCAGGGTGTCGGGAGAAGCGACAGAAGATTCCACTCGACCTCGTCTCCGCTGGGGTCTTCCCGTCTTAGCGCCGGGTCTTTCTCGCTACACGTCCGGCCGCGTAGGCTCAGAATCGCGATCTCGACCGCGCTGCGGCAGGCGCTCTCGAAACGCCGGCGTTCCCGCGGCCGTTAGACGATATGCGGCCACAGGATTCCCGAGCCAGACCGGAGGTCAGATGTTCCACCGAATCATAACGATTTCCGCCGTTACCGGTTTCGCGTTTTTCGGAGCGACACCTGTCGAAGGACAGCAAACGCGTGAGGCACTGGTGTCGGCGATCGATGCCATCGCGATGGAGGGCATCGAAGAAGGTCGGGCGGCCGGAATGTCGATCGCGGTGGTTCGTGGGTCCGAGACTCTGGTGCGGAAGGGCTACGGTTCCGCCGATCTCGAGCTCGGCGCGCCGACACCGGAGGAGGCCGTGTACGAGATCGGCTCCGTGACGAAGCAGTTCACGGCCGTGGCCGCGCTCATGCTCGCGGAAGAAGGGAAGCTCTCCCTCGACGATGATCTGAGCCGCTGGTTCCCCCACTACCCCCTGGACGGCCGACGCATCCCGCTCCATCGGCTCTTCGACCACACGTCGGGGATCAAGGGCTACACCGAGATGCGGAGCTTCGGCGCGCTGACCACGCAGGACCTGCCGCAGGATTCGCTGATCGCACTGTTCGCCGCGGAACCCTTCGATTTCGAGCCCGGAGAGGCGCTCATCTACAACAACTCCGCCTACTTCCTCCTGGGGAAGGTGATCGAGCAGGCGAGTGGAATGAGCTACGAGGAGTTCATCGAGGAACGACTCTTCGCCCCCGCCGGCATGACTCGTTCGCGTTACTGCCACAAAGACGAGCTGACGCCAAACCGGACGAAGGGGTATCAGCCGGGTCCGGATGGCCTGCGCCCCGCGGACTACCTCAATCACATCTGGCCGTACGCTGCCGGTTCTCTGTGCTCGACGGTGGGTGACCTCGCCGCCTGGAACCAGGCGCTTCACGGTGACGGGAGCGGAGGGACCCTGCTGTCGTCGGAGAGCTATGCATCCTTGATCACCCCCGGGACGCTGACGGACGGGACGCGGGTGCGGTACGCGAAGGGTCTTACGGTCACGGATCGGGATGGCCAGGACAGGATCTCGCATGGCGGCGGGATCTTCGGGTACTTGAGCGAGCTTCGGTATTTCCCCGAGCAGGACCTGACGATCGCTGTCCTGATCAACACGGCGGGCCCGGTGTCGCCCTCAGCCGTGGCAGATGAGATCGAGGACGCGGTCCTCGGCCCGGAGGCCCCCATCATCGAGCGCTCCTACTCCGGCGACCTGTCCCGGTTCACAGGCACGTATCGCGGGGCGGCACGCGGGCAGCGACTCACCCTGAACGTCGGCGTGTCAGACGGGGTGCTGACCATCAAACAGGGGAACGCGGGGGAGGAACGGCCGATCCGCTGGCTCGGCTCCAACACCTTCGCGCGCGGAAGCGCCCGCTACACGTTCGTGATGGAGGGCGACCGGGCGGACGTGCTTCAAGTGGATCAGGTCGGCGGGCTCTACGTCCTCGAACGAGTCGGCGGCTAGAGGCGCTGGAGGTCGCCGGACCGTGCCTGACTCCAGAGAATGCAGCGCGCGGGGCGCTCTCGTTGCTCGGTCCATCTGGGGATACAGTGTTCGGTGAACTCGAGCAGGGAGTAGACATGCGTTTCCAGCCGTTCGCGATCCGCCCCGGACCGTTCGTTGCGATCGCACTTCTCGTCGCGGCTTCGGTCCCGTCCGTGGCGGTGGCTCAGTCCAGCGTCCCGGAGGCGGGACCTCTCGTGGCGCTCGAAACGAGCACCATGCGCGACCTCGTCGAGCGCTACGCGGCCGACCGCGCGGGGCTCGCACGGCGTTGGACCGTCCCCTATTCGGAGACCCGTCGCGAGCGGTTTCGCGGCTTCTATTCCGGTTGGTCTCAGTCGATGAACAGCCTGCTGTACGAGGGACTCGGAGTCGAGGGTCAAATCGACTACCAGCTGATGCGGAACGAGCTCCGATACAGACAGACGCTCCTGGATCGCGAAGAGAAGCTGCAGCGCGAGATGGCGGCGTTTCTCCCGTTCACCAACACGATCGTCGAGCTGGAGGAGCGACGTCGGGATCGCCAACCCGTCGCGTCTGAAGAGGCCGCGCGGCAGCTGGCCGACATGCCTGGCGTCATCGCCGACGTACGGGCGGCGCTGACCGAGGAACAGCGCGCCGCGGAGGAGGCCGGAGGCGAGGGCCCCTCCAGGATCGTCGCTCTGCGTGCCGCCGAAACACTCGGGCAGATGACGCGCCGGCTCGAGAGCTGGTACGAGCACTACGCGGGATACGATCCGCTGTTCACCTGGTGGAACGAGGATCCGTACACACGGGCGAAGACGGCGCTCGAGGAGTACGCCGCGTTCCTGCGCGAGGAGATCGTCGGCGCCCGCCCCGGCGAGGACGAGCCGATCGTCGGCGACCCGATCGGCGCGGACGGCATGGCGGACGATCTCCGATACGAGATGATCGTCTACTCGCCGGAAGAGCTGATCGCGATCGCGGAGCGCGAGTTCGCGTGGTGCGAAGCCCGCATGCTCGAGGCGTCGCGCGACCTGGGATACGGCGAGGACTGGAAGGCCGCGCTGGAGCACGTGAAGACGCTCCACCGGGCTCCGGGTTCGCAGACAGCGCTGGTCCGCGAGCTGGCGAACGAAGCCGTGGCGTTCCTCGAAGTGCACGATCTGGTCACGGTGCCTCCCCTCGCGAATGAGATCTGGCGGATCGAGATGATGTCGCCGGAGCGGCAAAAAGTCGCGCCGTTCTTCCTCGGCGGAGAGACCATCCAGGTGGCGTTCCCGACCGACGAGATGGAGCACGACGACAAGTTGATGAGCATGCGGGGGAACAACGAGCACTTCTCCCGCGCGACAGTTCACCATGAGTTGATCCCCGGACACCATCTCCAGGGGTTCATGACGCAACGATACAACTCTCACCGCGGCGTCTTTTCGACCCCGTTCTGGGGTGAGGGCTGGGCCCTTTACATGGAGATGCTCCTGTGGGACCTCGGCTTCCCACAGACGCCCGAGGACCGGGTCGGGATGCTGTTCTGGAGGATGCACCGGGCCGCCCGGATCATCTTCTCCCTGAGCTTCCACCTCGAACGGATGAGCCCCCAGGAGGCGATCGACTTTCTCGTCGACCGGGTGGGGCACGAGCGGGCAAACGCGGAGGCCGAGGTCCGCCGCAGCTTCAACGGGTCCTACTCGCCGCTCTATCAGGTCGCGTACATGATCGGCGGACTGCAGATCCGGGCGCTGCACGAAGAGCTCGTCCAGTCCGGTCGGATGACGAACCGCGAGTTCCACGACACCATCCTGCAGGGAGGTCGGATGCCGATCGAGATGGTCCGGGCCCGTCTGCTGGGGCAGGCGCCCAACATGGACTTCGTGTCGAGCTGGCGGTTCTACGGAGACCCGCTGGACGGCGGTCCGTGAGGTCGAAGCCCCGGGTGGGACCCGGCCGGGCAGCGAGCCGCTACGGTCCGATCGCCCTCTGTCTGGTCGGGTTCGCGGCCTGTTCGGCGGAAGACGCGCCCGAGACGGACGAATACGCGGGGCCCCGCGCCGGGGCCGAAGAGTTCCGCGTACGGATCCAGACGTCGAAGGGCGTCTTCGTCATCGACGTTCACCCCGAATGGGCACCGCTCGGTTCCGGTCAGTTCCGGAATCTGGTGACCAGCGGATACTACGATGACGCTCGTTTCCACCGGGTCGTGCCCGATTTCATCGTCCAGTGGGGACTCGCCGGGGATCCGAGGACGACGGCGGGGCGGATCCTCACGACGATCCCCGACGACCCGGTCGTCGCGTCCAACACCCGGGGTCGCGTGGCCTTCGCGTTCACCGAGCCCGGAACCCGAAGCACACAGGTCTTCATCAGTCTGGTCGACAATTCCCGGCTCGACGAACAGGGGTTCGCGCCATTCGGCGAGGTGGTGGAGGGCATGGACGTCGTCGTCGCGCTGTATTCGGGATACGGGGAGGAGTCCGGCGGCGGATTGCGCCGCGGCGATCAGAGGCGGATCGTCGCCGAAGGGAACGCCTACCTGGACGCGGAGTTCCCGCTGCTCGACCGTCTGATCTCGGCGACCGTAGAACGCAACCAGTAACCCGGAGACCACTCGTGGAGCGCATCGACACGACGGACGCCCCGCCCCCGCGCGGGCACTACTCGCAGGCGATCGTGCACAACGGGCTCGTGTTCGTATCGGGCCAGCTCCCGATCGACGGGGATGGCGAAATCATGAATCGCGCCCCCGCGGCGGATCAGGCTCGGGCGGTGATGCTGAACATCGAAAAGATCCTGCAGGCAGCCGGGAGCGGGCTCGACCGCCTGTTGCAGGTCACGATCTACGTCACCGACATCGACTTCTGGCCCGAGGTGAACCAGGCGTATATCGAGGTCATGGGTGACAGTAAGCCGGCGCGCGCCGTGATCCCGGTCCGGGAGCTACACCACGGAGTCGTCCTCGAAGCACAGGCGATCGCCGCCACCTGATGGGCGGTGGCGACCTGGTGGCCTGATCGCGGGCGACGGCCCCGGGCTAGCCGAGGGTTCGGACCGCCGCCTTCTGCATGTCGCGTAGCTGCGAGATCCCCACGACGCCGAGCGCGAGCAGATCGTCGAGCTGGTCGCGGGAAAACGGCGCACCCTCGGCGGTCCCCTGAACCTCGACGAACCGGCCGTCATCCAGGCTGACCACGTTGAAGTCGACATCGGCGGCGGCGTCCTCCACGTACTCGAGGTCGAGACGGGGCTCCCCGTCCACGATCCCCACGCTGATGGCGGACACCCACTGCCTCAGCGGACTCCGATCGAGCGCGCCCTCCGCGACGAGCCGCTGAAAGGCGCACTCCAGCGCGACACACGCCCCCGAGATCGAAGCGGTTCGAGTACCGCCGTCCGCGACGAGCACGTCGCAATCCACCGTGATCGTCCTCTCGCCCAGCGCCGCGAGGTCGACCGCGGCGCGTAATGAGCGACCAATCAGGCGCTGTATCTCCTGCGTGCGACCCCGCGCACCCCTACGCTCACGACTCGTGCGGGTCGTCGTGGCTCGCGGCAGCATCGCGTACTCGGCGGTCACCCAGCCGCCCTTTCCTTCTCGGAACGGAGGAACTTCCTCAGCGACGCTGGCCGTGCAGAGCACCCGCGTCGCACCCATCGAAATGGTGCACGACCCTTCGGCGAAGGGTGCCGTATGAATCTCCATCGTGGTCGGACGCAGGGCGTCGAGCGGGCGTCCGGCGGGGCGTGCGGGCATCGAGGTCTTCCGGTCGTGGGAGGGGGCGGTGGTCGCGAGCACCAACTCTACCGACCCTCGCGGACTTCCGCGACGGACGACTATCATGGCAGGCATGTCACCGCTCGAATCCGTCGTCCGCTTCCTGGTCGCCATCGGCGTGGTCATCGCCGCAATCTCCAACTACCTCATCATCAACAAGCTGTGGAAGCGGAAGCACCTCAAGGATGTCGCCGAAAGCGTGTCCATCTCGGCGGCCCTCCTGGGCCTGTTCACGGCCATCCCGCTGCTGATCCAGGGTGCCGTCTACGACGAGACCCCCATGCCGGCGTTGAAGACGGGCATCGGAATCGTCACCGGAGTGATCTTCGTGATGATCGGTTCCGGCATGTGGGTGAAGGGCAATCGTGAGACGCCCTTCCGCCAGCTCCTGCTGCGCTCGCTTCGACTGGAGAAGAAGGAGTCCGCAGACCTCCTCAAGGCCATGAGCCGGCCGAAGGGTGCCGGCAAGATCATCGAGATCCTCGAGCTCATGGCGAAGCTGGACCGGCACGTCCACGAGAGCGAGATCGCGTTGCTGAAGCGGTTTGCCGAGGACTGGAAGATCGAGCCCCCGGACCTGCGCGTGGGCAGGGTCCTTGAAGACAGCACGCTGCTCGAGGTGCGCACGGCGGTCCAGGACTATCTCGCGCTATCGCCTCCGCACGAGCAGGCCGCTCACCTGCTCGACGTGTTGAACCTCTTCGTGAAGGCCGATGACGACGTTAGTCACGAGGAGCGCGTCGTCATCGAAGAGGTGAACGGGCTGATCCAGATGTACGTCGGCGGCGACACGATCGACCGACAGACGTACGAGGTGGTCATCGTTCCGCAGAGTGCCGAACAGTTCGAGGCGGTCGAAGCGATCATCCCGGGAGCATCGGTGAGCGAACGGCGCGGCGGCAAGGTGATCTCCGTGGGGACCTTCTTCTCGCACGACTACGCCGAAGCGGTGTGTCAGAAGTACATCGCCCTGGGTCTGTTCACCGCGCAGGTCGCCGGCTGAACAGGCCGGGTCAGCCCTCGGCGCCTTCCAGCATTTGCAGAGCGAGCCAGAGGTGCCGGTCGCCATGCGACAGCAGCACCTCGTACGCGCTGAATAGCGGGAGCTTGAGAGCTTTCAGATACGGCGATCGCATCTTCGCGCGATCCAGGTCCACGCCGCGCGCGCTGTCGAGGTTCTGAACCAGCTCCGACCGAACTTGCTCGAACCCCTGGACGACCTCTTCGTTCGTCAGCTCGGCGGCGGGGTGCAGCCGCTTCGGAGTCTTCATGCGCCGCTTCACAGGGGGCGCCATCGAGCGCGCGAACCAGTTCCCGATCTTTCCACCGCGGAACGGGCCCTCCGACGTTACGCCCCGGATGCGGGCTTCCCGAATGGTCGTGTCGATGACATCGAGATAGGGGCGGTCGGTCAGGGTGATATGCGCGATCTGCTCGCCTGGAGACCACCTCCCCTCCCACACCCGCTCGAGAAACCGGTCTGGGTGATCCAACGCGAGGGATCTCGCATCTTCGGACTGACGCTTCGCGCGGTCGATCATCTCATCGATTTGCCCGCTCATCGCGGCTTCTCCTACCATGGGACATGCCTACTCTGATCGAAGCACCCGCGATCGTCGAAGCCGCGGGCACCAGGCCGAAACGGATCGAGGAATACACCGGCCGCGTCCGCTCGGGTCACGAGACCGTGAGCGTCGCCCGCATGGTGTCCCCTCAGGGCTGGGTCGAGCCCGGCCAACGTCCCGACTTCGAGGAGATCACGGTCGTGCTGCGCGGCCTGCTTCACGTCGAGCACGAGGGCGGATCCCTCGATGTACGTGCCGGTCAGGCGGTCGTTACCGCGCCCGGCGAATGGGTCCGGTACAGCACTCCGGAACCGGAAGGCGCGGAGTACGTCGCCGTCTGCCTGCCAGCATTCTCGGTCGAAACGGTGAATCGGGACGTGGAGGGCTGACGGCGCTCGACGCTTCGCGCCTGCGACGTCAGGTCGGCGCCCCTGCCGCCTCTTGCCGGGTCAGCGTTTCTCCTTCAGAGCGGGCCACGACGGCCGCGGCGGTCAGGTCGCCCGTCACGTTCAGCGACGTGCGACACATGTCGAGGATACGGTCCACTCCGAGGATGAGCGCGATGCCGGCCGCCGGGTCCACAGTCGCCGGCAGGGCCTGCTCCAGGACCACGATCAGGATGATGATTCCCGCCGACGGCACACCCGCAGCTCCGATGGATGCGAGCGTCGCCGTTAGCACGATCGTGAACTGTGCGGTGAGGCTCAGGTCTCCCACGAGCACGGTCGCGATGAACATGGTTGCCACGGCCTGATAGAGCGCGGTCCCATCCATGTTGATCGTCGCGCCCAGGGGCAGCACGAAACTCGACACCTCGTTGCTGATACCGATTTCCTCCTCGGCCGTCTCGATCGTCAGCGGTAGGGTGGCGTTCGAGCTGGATGTCGAGAATGCGACGAGCTGCACCGCGCGAATCTTCCGCAGGAACTGGAACGGGTTGAGCTTCGCGAGAAAGCGAAGTGCGGCGGTGTACGTGATGAGCATGTGGAGGGTCAGGCCGAGCACCACGACGAGACTGTAGACGAGAAGCCCGCCGAGCACCTCGGCGCCGAACTCGGCAATGACCGCCCCGATCAACGCGAAGACCGCGTAGGGCGCGAGCGTCATGATCCAGTGGATCATGATCATGGCCGCCTGGTTCACTCCCTCGAAGAACCCGAGGACCGGATCGCGCTTGGCTGCTGTCACACCCGAGAGCGCCGCCCCGAAGAAGATCGAGAAGAAGAGGATCGAGAGCATGTCGAAGTTTGCGAGGGCCTGGACGAAGTTGCGGGGGATGATGCCCCGCAGCACCTCGACCAGCCCGGGCGCCTGCTCCGCCAGCTCGACTCGGCTCTGGCCCTCGGCCAGGTACTGGCCGCGCAGCCCCTCGAGGGCCTCGGCGCTCATGCCCGCGTCGCCGCGCAGGAAGATGTTCGACAGAACGAGCCCGATCGTGACCGCGACGGCCGTGGTCACGAGGTAGTACGCGACGGTCTTGCCGCCGATCCGGCCGACCTTCGTGATGTCGCCGAGGCTCGCCGTACCGACGATCAGGCTCGCGACGACGAGCGGGATGACGACCATCGTGATGAGGTCGATCCACGCGTCACCGAACTGGCGGATTCCGACCAGGAACGCGACGAGCCACCCGAAATCAAGGAGGTTTGCTACGAGTCCGACGGCGACGCCCAGGATCAGGGCGATCATGATCTTGGTATACAGTTGCATCGGGACTCGTTTCGACGGGGACTCGCGTCTCGAGGGGCTGCGCGAACGACACAATGTGCGGTCCGTCGCGCGAGGTGGCCAGCGGGCCGCTACCTCGTGTCGCTGTTGTCCGCCCGCATCTCCCGATACAACCAGGCGCGAGCCGCCGCCCAGTCGCGTTTCACCGTGGCGGGCGAAATATCTAGCGCCTCGGCCGTTTCCGCGACGCCGTAGCCGGCGAAGAAGAGGCACTCCACTACGCCGGCCTGTCGTGCGCTGAGCTCCGCGAGCTTCTCGAGCGCCGCATTGAGGGTCAGGAGATCGTCCAGCGCGTCATCCGCGACCAGGTCGTGGTCTCGGAGGGTGACTGGGGTCGCGCCACCCCCGCGCTTCGCCGCGCTCTTCTTCTCGGCGTAGTTGATCAGTATCTGCCGCATCGCCGTGGCTGCCACCGCGAAAAAGTGCCCCCTGCTTTCGTATCCCGCGTCGGGGCGGGCCGCGATCTTGAGATATGCCTCGTGGACGAGTGCCGTCGTGTCCATCGTGTCGTCGCCACGCCAGCCGCGTCGTCGCTGCTTCGCGATATCTCGCAGACGGGGGTATACGGAGGCGAAGAGCTCTTCGTTCGCCTCCATGTCGCCCCCCCGGGCGGCGTCCAGCATTCGCGTGATGTCGGTCGCGTCCATGCGGCCAATGATCGGTGCGAGGCTGGAGGCACGCCAGCGCTGGCCAGCGAAGACGTGGGGTTCGATCTTCACAGCCGATCGGCCCGCGCGTTCAAGGCCGTGATCGATCGACACGACAACGACGATTCGAGGGATGGGGCGATGGAATCGAGAACGGAGATGGCGACGCTGGCGGGCGGGTGTTTCTGGTGTCTGGAGGCGGTCTACGAGCTGCTTTCCGGCGTCGAGTCCGTGAAGTCGGGCTACATGGGCGGGCACGTCGATGGTCCGACGTACGAACAGGTGTGCACCGGGGGCACCGGACACGCCGAGGTGCTGCAGGTGGCTTACGACCCCGCGATCATCTCTTTCCCAGACATCCTGGACGTGTTCTTCACGATCCACGACCCGACCACGAAGAACCGGCAGGGGGCGGACGTGGGCTCGCAGTACCGCTCCGCGATCTTTTACCACGACGAGCAGCAGCGCATGGACGCCTACACCAAGATCGCCGAGGTGGGGCGGGAGGGGATCTGGAACGATCCGATCGTGACTGAGCTCGCGCCGCTCGGCGAGTTCTACCCCGCCGAGACGGTTCACGACGAGTACTTCCGGAACAATCCGAACCAGCCGTACTGCCAGGCGGTCGTCGCGCCGAAAGTGGCGAAGTTCCGCAAGCAGCACCTCGATCGTCTCCGGGCCCCGGCGGGCTAGAGCGGTCATGCCCGTCACGTCGTTCGGCCGGTAGCCGAGCCGGACTCGCGCGACTCTCCGACTGCGTCTTGCCTTCACCGACCGTGGACCGCGCGGCACGCTACCCTCTCGGGGCCGGGATCAGGCTGGATGCCCTCGCGTCGGACCCGTATCCGGCGCTGGCGGAGCTTCGACGGCAGGAGCCCGTCAGCTGGGTGCCCGAGACCGGAATGTGGTTCGTCACGCGGCGCGACGATGTCCTCACCGTTCTGCGGGATCCGGAGACTTTTACCACGGACACGCCGGAATCCACGATCCGGGACATCTTCGGCGCCCACATGATGACGACCGAGGGCGCCACGCAGCTCCGCTACAAGAAGAAATGCATGCCGCCGTTTCAGGTGCGCAGGCTCGAGGAGGAAGCGCTCTCCGGGCTCGAGCGTGAGGTGGCGCGTCTCGTCAACGGCTTCGATTCCGGGGGGGAGGCGGAGCTCTGCCGCGTCCTCGCGCGTCCGATCGCGCTCCACTCGGTGCTCTCGCGACTCGGCCTCCCGCTCGATCAGACCGCACGCGTGAACGAATGGTACGAGCACTTCGCGCGCGCTCTCGCGAACTTCCAGGGCGACCCCGGGCTGCGCGCGGCGGGGAAGGCGGCCGCCGCCCAGTTTCGCCGGGCGCTGCAGCCGATCCTGGATGACCTGTCGCGCTCCCCGGATCGATCGCTCCTGAGCGATCTGGTTTGCGATCACGCCGACCCGCTGACTCGGGAGGAGATCGAGTCGAACGCGCTGATCATCCTGTTCGGCGGAATCGAGACGACCGAGTCGATGATCGCCAACGCCATATGGGCGCTGCTGGCGCACCCCTCGGAATGGGGTCGGATCAAGGACGGCCGCGTTCGGGTCGACGAGGCGATCGAGGAGACGCTGCGATGGGAACCCGCGGTCCAGTCGGCCACGCGACACGCCACGCGACGAGTGACGCTGCGGGGCGCCGTCATCGAGGACGGAGAGGCCGTGCAGTGCATGCTAGGGGCCGCGAACCGCGACCCCGCCCATTTTTCCGATCCAGACCGCTTCGACATTCGCAGGCCGGATGCCGGCGACCACCTCGCGTTCGCGATCGGACGCCATTTCTGTCTCGGGGCCTCGCTGGCCCGGCTCGAGACCAGGGTCGCGATCGAGGCCCTGGTCGATCGTCTGCCGGGTCTTCACCTGGACCCGGATCGCGAGACGTCTCCGCACGGCTATGAGTTCAGGAAGCCGGAGACGCTCTGGGTCCGGTGGTGAACACGGGTCGCCCGCCGCTCATCGGTCGTGCTGGTGGTGCTCCGCTTCCTCGTAGTGTCGTCTGAGCAGATCGTCGCCGAAGTCGTTCTCGGGGTCGCGCCAGACCGTGTGCACATGGTTCGCTCCGCCCTGGACGTTGTCGTACTCGATCAGGATCGTCGGGCCGTGGATCCGGAAGTAGTGTCCCTCGCCGGGGCCCAGGCTCCCGGCCCAGGCGAAGTGGAGCCGGTCGAGCCCCGCCTCCTGGATCCGTCCCATCTCGAACCGGGCGACCTCGCTGTCGACGTTCAGGACGTACTCGGCGAGCAGGCGCAGGAGCGCGCCCTGGGCGCCCGCGCTCATCTCCGACACGGGGATCCCTTCGAACGCGTCGAGCTCGACGGCCCGGGCGTTGCCCGTCACGATGTCGCTCGGAGCTTCATCCGCGATCGTCGCACGGCTCAACTCGTCGGCGCTCAACGCGGCGAGCACTTCGCGCACGTGCGCCTCTTCGGCGCCCATCAGCTTCATCCCCGATGACGGGCCTTCCGGGACGACGTGTGGGTTCGACCCCATGAAGGCGGGCGTCACCGATGGGAACTCGCCCGGTGCGGCCGTGAAGTTGAGCGACAGGTGGTGGCCCTCGTATCGCCAGGCCCACGGCGAATCGACGGAGGGCGAACCGAAGATCGACACGTAGTAGCCCTCGGGGTCGCGGCGTTCGGGACGGCCCTCGATCGCTCCCAGAATGCCCTCGAGCTGCATGACGCCGGTCGCCTTCAGATAGCCCTGGGAACTGAGGATGCTGTGGAGCAGGCCATGGGCGGCCGCGCGCTGCCCGTCCGTCATGTCCTTGAGCGGCATGCCCTCGCGCTCGCGCGGCACGAAGTGCCAGTCGAAGCGGGCGTCGTCCTCGAGCGACCAGGTCCCGCGGTCCCGGCCGGCCGCGTCGAGCGTACCTAGATAGGCGCCCGCCGCCTCGCTCATCTCGTGGGGAAGCTCGGCCGAGGCGGGCGCCGAGCGGTCGACACCGCTCCGCGCGATCCCGCTCGCCGCGACCGCGCACACGGCGGCTCCGGCGATGATCAGCGTGCGTGCGAAACGACGCGTCTCGCCGTCGAGTGATCGGTAGCTTCGTGACATGTCGACGCTCCCCGGGAGCGACCGGCGTACGAGCGGACTCCGCCTAGCAGGCGGTGCCGCAGTGCGCGTCCACCAGTCGGGTGAGTATGCCCATGTAGTCCCCCCACCCCGTCTGGTTCGTCGGCACCGTCTTGTGCGCAACGACCATGTCCAGCTGTGGCAGAATCGTGATGTACTGCCCGTACGCCCCGCGCCCGCTGTATGCCCCCTCGAAGGCGCCTGATGCGTTGGGTCCATCCCAGACCCACCACATGTATCCGTACCCGAAATCCTGGCCCCGCATCCCTGCCGGGTTCATCTCCCCGACGGGCGTGACCAGGCTGTGAACCTCTCGGGCCCACTCGGCCGGGATCACCTGCTCGCCGTTCCAGTTCCCGTCGCGGAGCATCAGATACCCGATTCGCGCCATGTCGCGGGTCGAGAGGACCATGTGGTACGCCAGGTTTCGGGACCTCGAGGTATCCCCGGACTTCCGATGGATCGAGCGATCCCAGTCCTGGAAACCGAGCGGTTCCGCCAGGTCGCTCCCGAGCGCGTCGTAGATGTTCCGCTCGGTGAGTTGCTCGAACACCGCCCCGGCCGCGTTGAAATCCCAGTTGCTGTAGAGGTAGTACGTGCCGGGCTCCTGAGATCCTCGAGGCGGGGCGTCGGCGAGATTGTCGCCCGGGTTCGACGCCGGGTGATAGATCCCGGAACGCGCCGTGATGAGGTCGTAGACGGTGGCGCGCATCTCGATGGGGAGGAGACCCTGGACGTCGTCCATCCCCATCTCCTCGAGCGTGAGGTCGAGGTCGATGGTCCCGTCCTGGACGTAGTTCCCGTAGAGCACGGCGAGGATGCTCTTTCGCACGGAAGCGAGGTAGCTGAGCGAGTCGACCGGACCGTGCTCGAAGACGACGCGGCCACCGACCACGGCCATCACCGCGCTAGTGCTGATGGTCTCGATGTAGTCGTGCAGCCGGTCGAAGTCCTCGCCGGAGAATCCCGCGTCCTCGGGCGCGACGCGTTCCCACCCCCCGTTCGGGAACGCGGGTCCGAGGCTGACACGCTCGGCAGGCATCGGCGTGGGGTTCGGGTTCTGCGGGCCGGTCTCGACGGTGGCCTGACGGGCGCACGCGAAGAGCGTAATTGTGGCAACCGTCAGGAGTGCGAAGTTGCGAGCTGTCGTCGGTTTCATGCGTTCGCCACCCGTGAAAGTCATCTGTCGCGCCTGGCGGAGGCACCCGAGCCCCGCCCCGCGAGGACCTCGACCAGCGGAGTCCCCGTCGCCCCGGATGGCACTCCGGTCCCGACGAAGCGCGCCAGCGTCGGAGCGAGGTCGATCGTGTGAACTCTTCTGTGAACCGTACGCGCCGGAACGCCGGGTCCACTGAAGATAAGCGGGACGAACGTGTCGTACCGCCAGGGCGAGCCATGATGGCTCGCGACCGTCAGTCCGTCGAAGTCGTTGATGAACCAGTGCGGCTCGAAGACAACGAACACATCTCCCGAGCGCGTGGGGTTGAAGTTGTTCATCACCGACCGGGTGAGCGGCATCTCGGCTACCGCGCCCCTCCGGAGTGCCGTGCTGGACAAGGCGAGCGCGACGCCCGGGAACTTCATGAGCTCTTCGGCAATCGCCTCCTCGACCTCCACCCGCTCGAGCCCGCTGGTGTCCACGACGTCGTTGTCCAGATAGACGTAGGGATGGGCGTACGTCTCGATCAGCGCCTCGCCGACTCCGAATCGCTCCTCGAGAGCGGCGATCGCGGGTGCGCGATCCCATTCATCCGGCTCCACGTACCCGGCCGGCACCCCGAGTTCGGCGAGGTAGCCCGGGACCTCCGGCCCCCCGTGGTCCGACGAGAGGACGATCAGCGTGCGATCCAGCCCAACGTGCTCGTCCACGAAGGCGAAGAGGTCAGCGAGTACGCCGTCCAGATGGAGAAGGTTGACCTCGCTCTCCAGGCTCGAGGGCCCGAAGAGGTGCCCCACGTAGTCGGTCGACGAGAAACTGACGCCGAGGTAGTCCGTCACCTCGTCCGTTCCCAGCTGCTCGGCCACGATGAGCGCCTTCGTGAAGTCGAGGGTCAACGCGTCCCCCGCCGGGCTCGTGGTCAGGAGCGTGCTGAAGTAGCGACCGACCGCCGGCCCGTAGTCGTGGGGAAACGTACGTCCGAATCCCGCGAGATCGGTCTCCCACTCCCGATCATCCTCGTCCCCGAATAGAAAGGTCGACCGATCCGCGGGGAGGTTCCACGTCGTGCCCCCGTAGGAGGCGGGCAGGCCGCGGGCGTTCCAGTCGTCCACCCACCGTGGGTAGGCGTCGTAGTAGTAGGTACTCGTCACGAACTCGCCGCTCGCCTTCGAGAACCAGAACGCCTTCCCGGCGTGCCCGGCCATGGACACGGCTCCACGGTCCTTGATCGAGACCCCGAAAATTCTCGCCCGCCCCGCGGTACGGATCGCGAGCTCATCGCTGAACGTGGAGACCAGGATCGAGGCCGGAGAGCGTCCTTCGGACCGGGCGGCCCGCTGGGTCGGGTCGATCTCCGTCTCGGCATCGACGTCTGCGCCGGCGGACACGAGGCGGTAGCGAGGGTCCTCGATGTTGTAGGTCGTGAAGCCGGTTTCGTGATCGAACCAGACGTTGCCGATCATGCCGTGTGCCGCCGGGTGCGCGCCGGTCGCCAACGTCGTGTGTCCCACGATGGTCTCAGTATTGGCGTGGGCGTGGTGTCCGTCCGTGTATACCGTTCCGTTCTCCAGCAGAAGGCGAAAACCGCTGTCTCCGAACCGATCGAGGTACCGCAGCGGCAGATCGCCCCTCAACTGGTCGACCGTGATCTGGAGGACGAGGCGGACGGGCTCGGCGGTCTGCGCGACGGCCCCGCACGGTAGCGCCAAGGCCAGTCCCAGGATCGCTGCCCGGCCGTGTGTCATGCTCGTCTCCGTCTGGTGAAGTGGCCCGCGCCAGTATCGGGCATGGCCCCGCCGACGGCCAGCGGGCAGGCCGCTACCAGCCAGCCCCGGCCGCTAATAGCTTTCCCGTCTGTCTTGAACCGGAGGAGCCGTAGATGAAGCCGTTACCGGGAGACCCCCGTGCCCGACCTGCCCTCGTTTTCGCAATCGCTTCGATGACCGCCGCCGGCTGCACTACCGACGCCGGAGCGCCGGTCGACTTCGCTTCGATAGAGGCGCCCACCGCGAACGTCGTCCCGCGGCAGCTCGAAACGCACGGCCACATCCGCGTCGACAACTACTACTGGCTGAACGACCGCGAAGACCCGGAGGTCATCTCGTACCTGGAGGCGGAGAACGCCTACACCGAAACGATGATGGCCCACACGGCGGATCTCCGTGGCGAGCTGTTCGACGAGATCAAGGGTCGTGACAAGCAGACGGACCTGTCGGTCCCGGTCTTCCGAAACGGCTACTTCTACTACTCGCGCACCGAGGACGGGAAGGACTACTCGATCCGGGCCCGCAAGGAGGGCTCGCTCGACGCGCCGGAAGAGATCCTCATCGACGAGAATGTCAGAGCGGACGGGAAGTCGTTCTACCGACTCGCCGCGTCGAGTGTCAGCTCCGGAAACGACCTCCTGGCGTTCGCCGAGGACGAAGTCGGGCGCAACCTCTTCACCCTCCGCTTCAAGAACCTCGAGACCGGCGAGATCTTCGACGAGGAGATCCCGGGAATCTCGGGGAACGTCGTCTGGGCCGAGGACAACAGGACGGTCTTCTACTCGAAGCGCGATCCGCAGACCCTGCGCTCGTACCAGGTCTACCGGCACGAGTTGGGCACGGACCCCTCGGCAGACGTGCTCGTCTTCCAGGAGGATGACGAGGAGTTCTCGAGCTTCGTCCGGAAGACCAGGTCGCGGGACTACGTCGTCATCGGTTCCTCACACACGCTGACGAACGAGTACCGGTACCTCGATTCGCGGAATCCCACTGGAGACTTCACGGTCTTCCTGCCCCGCGAGGAGGGGCACGAGCACTCGATGGACCACTTTGGCGACCACTTCTATATCTCCACGAACACCGGCGGTGCGTCGAACTTCAAGCTCATGCGGACGCCGGTGACCGCGACGGGCATGGAGAGCTGGGAAGAGGTGATCGGGCACCGGGGCGACGTCCTGCTCCAGGGCTTCACTCCGTTCGAGGATCACCTGGTCGTCAACGAGCGCAGCGCAGGCTTGATGAACATCCGCGTGATCCCCTGGGACGGTTCGGGAGAGCACTACATCGAGTTCGACGACCCGGCCTATCTGGCGTACACGACGGGCAACCCGGAGATGGGGACGACGACCCTGCGTTTCGGCTACACGTCGCCGGCCGTGCCGCGCACGATCTACGACTACGATATGAACACGCGCGAGCGGACGCTTCTCAAACAGGACGAGGTGCTCGGCGAGTTCGACTCGGGCGCCTACGTGGTCGAGCGTGTGATGGCGCCGGCGCGTGACGGCGTCGAGGTCCCCGTCTCGATCGTCTATCGCGACGGGGTCGAGAAGGACGGGTCCAACCCGACGCTCCTCTACGCCTACGGCTCGTACGGGTCGTCGATGGACGCGACGTTCTCGTCTTCGCGTTTGAGTCTCCTGGACCGCGGCTTCGTCTACGCGATCGCGCACATTCGCGGAGGCCAGGAGATGGGCCGGCAGTGGTACGAAGACGGGAAGATGTTCAACAAGATCAACACCTTCACCGACTTCATAG
The DNA here is from genome assembly GCA_029861425.1 of Gemmatimonadota bacterium. Classification (GTDB taxonomy): domain Bacteria; phylum Gemmatimonadota; class Gemmatimonadetes; order Palauibacterales; family Palauibacteraceae; genus Palauibacter. The sequence goes on along the minus strand of JAOTZH010000040.1, from coordinate 1,379 downwards.
ACGTCGCGGAATTCCTGATCGAACAGGGTTACACGACGCCGGAGCGGCTCTTCGCGAAGGGCGGAAGCGCCGGCGGCCTGTTGATGGGCGCGGTGACGAACATGCGTCCGGACCTGTTCCGCGGGGTGATCGCCAACGTGCCGTTCGTCGATGTCGTCACCACGATGCTCGACGAGTCGATCCCGCTCACGACGTTCGAGTTCGACGAGTGGGGGAATCCGGACGATCTCGAGTCGTACAACTACATGCTCTCGTATTCGCCGTACGATCAGGTCGAGGCGAAGGACTACCCGAACCTGCTCGTGACGACAGGTCTCCACGACTCGCAGGTGCAGTACTGGGAGCCGGCGAAGTGGGTCGCGAAGCTCCGGTCGCTCAAGACCGACGACAATCGGTTGCTGCTCAAGACCCACATGGACGCGGGTCACGGAGGCGGGTCAGGGCGCGATCGGCGATACGAGGAGACGGCGTTCGAGTTCGCGTTCATGCTCGACCTGCTGGAGTCCGGCGCCGAGCAGGGCCAGTAGTTGCCCTCGAGCGGACAGGCGTGGGAGACACTGGGGACGGTCGGCCCCGCAGATCTCGTCGACGCGCGGCTCGAGCTGCACTGGGCGCTCCAGGTGGCGGATGCGGTCGGGCGCTCCCTCTTCGCGCCCGAGCCGGACGGGAGCCAGATCTCGTTCAGTTGGTACGACCCGGCCGGTGCGCTCGTATCGGGAGCGATGGCGGACGGATCCAGGGTGGGCCTCGCACTCGCCTCGTTGGAGCTGATCATCATCGGCCTATCGGGTGAGGTCGAGGAGCGATTCAGTCTCGCCGGGCACACCATGCACGACGCGACCTCCTGGGTCCATGACCGGGTTGCCAACCGGCTAGGTCAGATGCCGGGGTGGACCGACCACAAGCCAGACGTACCCGACGCGCCGGTCGGTCGTGGCGAGCCGTTCGGCCGCGCGACGGACCGCCACGCGGAGCTGGCCTGTTGGTACGGCAATGCGTCGCGGCTTCTCGAGGCGATCCGGGCCACCGATCCGCGTGCCGCTCCTGTCCGCGCATGGCCGCACCATTTCGACATCGCGACCTTCATCAACCTGGACCCGCATGTCGCCCAGTACGAAGGCCGCTCGATCAACGTCGGCTGGTCGCCCGGCGATGCCACGTATCCGGCGCCGTACTTCTACGTCGTCCCCCACCCGGAGCCCGTCGCGAGCGATTTGCCCGGGCTGGAGGCCGGCAGGTGGCACATAGAGGGCTGGATCGGGGCCGTTCTGACCGCGGAGGACACGCTGGGTCACACCGACCCTGCGGATGTCGCGGCGGCTTTCAACCGCGAGGCCATCGCGTCGCTACGAGCGGCATTGGGCGACGGTCGAGAGAGG
>JAOTZH010000213.1 GCA_029861425.1 Gemmatimonadota bacterium | reverse complement strand
GGCCGGGCACGTGGGAGCGTACGTCGGCACGCGCCCCGAGACGGCCGGCCAGACTCAGGAAGTCCTCTCCGCTGAACTCGAGGCGCTGGCCCGGGACGGTCTGAGACCCGATGAGCTCGAGGACACGAGATCGCAGCTGAAGGGCCAGATTACGATCTCGCTCGAGTCCCCCGGGACGAGAATGAATCGGCTCGCGGGAGTCGGGCTGTTCGATCAGCCCTTCAGGACGGTGGACGAAGTGGCCGCGCGAATCGATGCGGTGGATGCGGAGCAGTGCAGTAGGGCGGCCGGGCTGTTCTCGCCGGACCGGTCGGCGGTTCTGGTTCTCTCGCCCGAACCGAACGACGACACAGACGGATCGATCCGACCGGCGACGGTCGTGGCCGACTCGCACGAACCCACCATCCAGGAGCGGTCAGAATGATCGTCGGAGTCCCGAAGGAGATAAAGGCGGAAGAGAATCGAGTGGCAGTCGTGCCCGCCGGGACGGAAGCTCTCGTCGCCGCCGGGCACGAGGTGCTGGTCGAGACCCTGGCGGGAGAGGGAAGCGGTTTCCCGGATGATCTGTACACCGCGGTCGGAGCGTCGGTGATCTCGAGCGCGGAGGACGTCTGGGGTCGGGCGGACATGATCGTGAAGGTGAAGGAGCCGATCGAGCCGGAGTACCCTCGCATGCGAGATGATCAGGTGCTCTTCACCTACTTCCATTTCGCGGCGGACGAGCGGCTGACGCAGGAGGTCATCGACCGGAAGGTCACCGCGATCGCGTACGAGACGGTAGAGCTCGCCACGGGAGAACTGCCGTTGTTGACTCCCATGTCCGAGGTGGCCGGTCGGATGGCCGTCCAGGAGGGGGCGAAGTATCTGGAGAGGAACCAAGGCGGGTACGGGATCCTGCTTGGCGGTGTGCCCGGTGTCCTGCCGGCGGAGATCGTCATTCTGGGCGGCGGCGTGGTTGGGACCCAGGCCGCGATCATCGCGGCGGGCTTCGGCGCCCACGTGACGATCCTCGACGTGAGCCTCCCGCGGCTCAGGTATCTGGCTGAGGTGATGCCGGCCAACGTCGACACCCTGTATTCGAACCGCCATACGATTCTGGAACAGATCGCCCGGGCGGACGTTCTGGTGGGCGCGGTTCTCGTGACGGGTGGCAAGGCGCCGAAGCTCGTCCGCGAGGATGACTTGAAGCTCATGAAGGACGGGTCCGTCATCGTCGACGTCGCGGTGGATCAGGGTGGATGCGTGGAATCTGCCAGACCCACCACGCACAACAATCCCACGTACACGGTGCACGGCGTGATCCACTATTGCGTGGCGAACATGCCCGGCGCCGTTCCCAGGACGTCCACGCTCGCGCTCACGAACGCGACGTTCCCGTATCTGATGCGCCTCGCCAATCAGGGGTGGGAAGCGGCTTGCCGGGCCGACAGACCGCTATCGTTGGGCGTCAACGCCGTCGGCGGGAGGGTAACGTACGAGGCGGTCGCGGACGCGTTCGGTCTCGATTATACGCCGCTCTCGGAGGTGCTGCCCGGGTGAGCCGGAGCGTCCTTTCCTCAGCCGTAGGCGGTACTTACATTGATGTCGCACGCGTCTTGCGAGCAGGGTGTGGGAGGAGGAGGGGGACGACGATGGTGGACTGCCGGTCTGAGACGCCGGGCCCGACGGCCCCCGCCCATGCGCACACCACTCTCAACCATCCGTGGGCGACCCGCTAATGGCAAACTGGTCCTTGCGCGGCAGCTTTCTGCCGATCAACAAGATCGGTGTCGATCTCGGCACGGCGAACACGCTCGTGTACGTCGAGGGCGAGGGCATCGTGCTGAACGAGCCCTCCGTCGTCGCGGTCGAGAAGGACACCGGCCGCATCAAGGGGATCGGCCTCGAGGCGAAGCGGATGCTCGGTCGCACCCCCAGCGGCATCGAGGCGGTCCGCCCCCTCAAGGATGGCGTCATCGCCGACGTGGACGTGACGGAGATCATGCTCCGCTACTTCCTGAAGACCGTGACCGCGAGTCGGTTCTTCAAGATCCGCCCGCTGATCGTCGTCGGCGTGCCCTCCGGTATTACCGAGCTCGAACGGAGGGCGGTCAGGTCGAGCGCGCACGCGGCCGGGGCCAAGGAGGTCTACATGGTCTCCGAGCCCATGGCGGCTGCGGTCGGCGTCGGACTCCCGGTGGAGACCCCGACCGGGAACATGGTGATCGATGTCGGGGGCGGGACGACGGAGATCGCGGTGATCGCGCTGTCCGGTTCGGTGGCGGACACTTCGATTCGGGTGGGAGGCGATGAGCTCGATTCGGCGATCGTCACCTTCCTTCGCAAGAACTACAACCTTCTCATTGGCGAGCCGACCGCGGAAGCCATCAAGATTCAGATCGGCTCGGCCTACCCGATCGATGAAGAGAAGGAGATGATGGTGAAGGGTCGCGATCTCGTTTCGGGGATCCCGAAGACGGTTCGCGTCCACTCTGCCGAGATCCGCGAATGCCTGCAGGAGCCGATCCAGGCCATCGTCGGGGCGGTGCGGCGAGCCCTCGAGATTACTCCTCCCGAGCTCGCATCGGACATCGTCGATCGCGGGATCGTCATGACGGGCGGCGGGGCGATGGTCCGCGGTCTGGACACACTGCTGCGGGAAGAGACGGGTCTTCCGATTCACGTCGATGAAGAACCGCTGACGTGCGTCGTGCGCGGCTGCGGGAAGATCCTGGACGACATCGAGCGCTACCGTGGGGTCCTCGCGACGTAAGAGTCATCTCGGCCGCCAGCCGGCGGCGTACGGGGCGCGATCCGTGACGGACGACTTTCGGACCCGCCGCGGGTGACGCTCGTCGGGAATCGTCGCCCCAGCCGGAGGCGTGGCGACATGGCGCTGATCATCTCGATGCTTCTCATCGGGAGTTTCGCTTCCTCGCTTTCCCGGGAGCGAGAGAGTCAGGTCGAGGCGATCGTTCGCGCCACCGTCCTGTTCCCAGTCCTCCAGCTGCATCGCGCTTCCGCCGAACAGGCGGCGGTGGGCCGGCGCGCGGCGGCCCTCCAGGATGAGCGGGACAGCCTCGTCGTGGCGATGACGCGGTCCCGAGCGGTGGCGGAGCAGGCAGGGGATCTGCGGGCTCTCGCCGGGCTGGACGAACCGGCTCTCGGGTCCGTGCGCGTGGCGGAGGTGTACCCGGGACGGCCGCGTGTCGGAGACCCGGACGTCTTCGTCCTTCGCGGCACCCGGCTGGCGGATCTCGATTTCCCGGTGGGGGTGTTCACCGGCCGAGGGCTCGTCGGCGTAGCCCGGGCTCCGCACGGATCGGGTGCGCGGGGCGAGTTCTGGACCCACACGGATTTTCGCGTGAGCGTGGTGACGGAGGACGGCGGTGTATCCGGGATAGCGCGCTCCGTCCGAAGGGATGGCGGCCAGCCCATGCTCCTGCTGGAGGGTGCGCCGTATCAGGGAAACATCGAGCCCGGCACACGCCTCGTAACGACGGGGATCGCGGGCGTGTATCCGCCCGGAATCCCGATCGGGACTGTCCGGGATCTCGCGTCGGAGGAGGCCGGCTGGATGAAGTCATACTTCGTCGAGCCTGCGGTCCGGCCGGCGGAGACCCGCGTGGTCCTGGCGTGGGATCGGCCAGAGCTCGACAGCCTGATGTCGATCGCGACGTACGTTCCGCCGACCTTTGACTCGTCGTCGGTCGAGGCGACTCCGGGCGACCCACTGCCCGCGGACTCCTCGGGCCTGGGGAGCGTGGCGGACGACTCGGTCAGTGTACGGAATGAGCCGTGAGGAGTCGTCGCGGTTGGGTCGTCATCGGACTCCTTCTCGCACTGCACTTCGCGCTGCATCCCCTGTGGACGGGGTGGCCGGCAGGGCCGGATCTCCTGATCGGGGGCTTGCTCTTAGGGTCCCTCGGACTCCGGGCCAGTCGGGCCGCGCTCCTGGGGTTCATCCTCGGTCTCTTCGAGGCCTCGATGTCACTGGGGCCGCTCGGCCCGACCATGCTGATCCTCGCGGCGACGGGGTATGCCGGCTCGTGGCTCCGCGATGTGTTCTACTCGGATTCTGCCCGGTTCATTCCGGCCTTCCTGGTCGTCGGGGTCTGGCTGGTACAGACGCTGCTGGTCCTCGCGGGTGGAGCGGGACTCACGCTTGAAGGCGCGCTCATCCACTCTCCGATTTCCGCCGGGCTCACCGCTGTCCTCTGCTGGGGGACCGAGAAGCTCGTAGCTTTCTTCGTCGGTTGACGACTCCGGCGAACGAGGACGTCTCATGACGATGATGGACAGCCAGAAGCTCGCGCTCAGGCGAGATCGGGGCCGGCTGGCCGTGATCCTCGTCATGGCGACGCTCGGCATCCTCGCCGGGGCCTTCTTCCGTCTGCAGATCGTCTCCGGAGACCAGTACGTGCTCCGCTCGGAGGAGAACCGCTTTCGCGCCATCACCATGCCGGCGCCTCGCGGCACGATCTACGATCGCAACGGTCTCGTCATCGCCGAGAACGTGCCGGGCTACGTGATCTCGATCCTCCCGGGCCCCCGGGACACGATGGCGGCCACGATCGACCGCCTCGCCTCACAACTCGACATCTCGCCCGAGGAGCGGGAACGCCTGCTCTTGAGGAACCGTCAGCGGCCGAACGAACCCCTGGTCGTGCGGGATAACGCCGGGTTCGAGCAGGTGACCTTCGTCGAGGAGAGGCGACCCCAGTTTCGCCGGGTGGTCGTGGAGTCCAGGCCGCGTCGGCAGTATCCCATGGGCCCCGCCAATGCGCATTTCATCGGGTACGTGGGGGAGATCTCCGAACAGGAGCTTCTCGACGAGAAGTGGGACGGCTACGAGCCGGGGCGGATCGTGGGCAAATCGGGGCTGGAACTCCAGTACGAAGCGACGCTCGCGGGGGCCCCCGGAGTGCGATACGTGGAAGTGAACGCCCTCGGTTCGATCGTGCGCGACTTCGACGTGGGTCGTGGGCGGGAGGCCATCCCGGGCCAGGACCTTCACCTCGGGATCGATCTCGACCTGCAGGCGCTGGCGCGGCAGACGTTCCCGGACACGATGCGCGGTGGGGTCGTCGCGCTCGACCTGGCCACCGGCGAAGTCCTGACGTTCTACAGCCACCCGACGTTCGATCCCAACGAGTTCGTGGGCGGCATCCCGTTCGAGCTGTGGAACACTCTTCAGTCCGATCCGGGACAACCGATGTTCAACCGTGTCAGCACCGCGTCCTATCCCCCCGGTTCGACGTGGAAGCTCGTCATGTCGACGGTCGGGATGCGGACGGGCGCGCTCTCGATCGGGACTTTCATGGGGAACGCTTGTCGGGGTGGGCTCACCTACGGAAACCGGTTCTTCCGCTGTTGGTATTCAGCGGGGCACGGCCCGGAGGACCTCGCCGGCGCGATCAAGGGGTCCTGCAACGTCTACTTCTATCAAGCGGGTGACCGAATCGGTCTCGACGCGCTTCTCGCCACGGTTTCGGAGCTGGGCTTCGGCGAGCGCACGGGCGTCGATCTTCCGTTCGAGATCGATGGCAAGTTTCCGGAGTCTCGGGCCTGGTTCGACGCGAGGTACGGACGGCGCGGCTGGACGGAGTCTGTCGTGTGGAATCTGGCCATCGGGCAGGGCGAGAACTCGCAGAGCCTGCTCCGGATGGCATCGTTCTATGCGGCGCTCGCGACCGGAGAGACGCCAATCGCTCCGCACCTCAAGCGCGACGAGAACCTCGCAAGCCGCCGCATGGAGTGGTCTCTCGGGATCCCCGACGCGAGCCGGCTGGAGCTGGTCGAGGCCATGCGCACCGTCGTGAATGAACCGCGCGGAACGGCGTACTCCTACCGGATCGACGACTGGCAGATCGCCGGCAAGACGGGGACCTCGCAGAACACACTGGGGGCGCCTCACTCCTGGTTCGTGGGGTTCGCCCCGGCGCACGATCCGAAGATCGTGATTGCGGCGATCGTCGAGCAGGGACACCCCGATGGGACGGTGTCGCTGGCGGTGCCCTACGCGGCGGGGATCATCGAGCGACATCTGCGAAACATCGGACTGCCGCCGGACCCGACGCTCCCGAGAGTGGCATCGGGCGCAGACGACGGGGTGACCACCGGTGGATGAGCGTTTGAGTTGGACCCGTCGGCTGCCCGGTATCGGCGACCCGCCACTTCTGGGGTTGATGCTTCTCATGACTGGGCTGGGCATCGCGATGATCTACTCGGCCGGCCAGGTCGAGGTCCGATCGCTGGCCACCGGGAT
>JAOTZH010000212.1 GCA_029861425.1 Gemmatimonadota bacterium | reverse complement strand
TTCGGGGCAGGGGACTACAACTCGATCTCGTCCTACTGGCCGATGCGGGTGCACCACGGGGGCGAGGTCCTCGCCCCGGGGGATCCGGACTACCCGCTGCAGATCATCGACCCGCAAGATCTCGCCGCGTTCGTGATCAAGATCATCGAAGAAGACATCAACGGGATCTTCAACACGGTCGGGCCCGGCTCACCCATGACGACGGCCGAGTTTCTCTATGGCATCAAGGCGGTCACGACGAGCGATGCGCGGTTTACGTGGGTGGACGACGACTTCCTCGTCGAGATGGACGTTGGCTCGATGACCGACATGCCGATCTGGTTTCCGCCCAAAGACGACTACCCGACGCCGGCGCCGTTCGAGCCGGGTGCGAAGGGATTCCACCAGATGAGCGCCGCGCGGGCGATCGCCGCCGGCCTGACGTACCGGCCGCTGGCGGAGACGGCGAAGGACATCATCGATGAGTACGCGTCGCGCGGAACGGATTGGGCGACGGACGAACGCCGCTTTGGGCTGTCGCTCGAGCGCGAAGCGGAGGTGCTGGCCGCCTGGCACGCCCGCGCGGGGTAGCCGGTGACGCCCCTCAGGGGGGCGACGAAGCGTCAGTGGTTTCGGAGACCGAGTCGGTCAGTCGCAGGTCGAGCCGGATCCAGCGGGCAGGCCCTCCGTCGCCGACCCGACGAGGGCGTTGAACAACAGCTTGAAAGTGTTCCTCGGCTGGCCGCGGAAGTGAGGCGTGAACGCGAACAGCACCACGCTGCCGTCGTCCACATCGATCTGGGCGGCCGCTGTCTGGCCGGCGAGGTATTCATCACCGCCGAGCGTCCACCCGCTGACCAGATACCCGGAGTCGGCGTAGCAGACCGGAGCCGATACGCCCTCCGCCGCGGCCGTCTGCTCGAGCACCTGGCTTCGCGCGAACAGCGTGAACGCCTCATCGGCCATGCCGAACCCCAGCGGATCCGTCGCGTCGACGTCGAGGCGAATGATCGATCCGGGGATGAAGAAGTCCTGTGAGGCCAGTCCGGCCACCCGGTTCCGAAACGGCAGTTCGAACCTGGGGATCACGTAGTCGACAGCCTGATCGAACGCGATCAGGGTGCCCCCCGCCCGGACCCAGGCCTCCAACGATGCCTGTCCCTGGGCACCGAGACCGCCCGCGTACCGCTCCTGGATCGAGCCTGGTGCGTTGCCCTCGGCGATCCCGGCGGCGCGCTGCGACGGCAGAATGATGGCGTCGAAACGAGAGAGGTCTCCGTCTCGAACGTCCGCGTCCCACACGTTCTCCCAGTCGATCCCGTACTGATCGAGCGTCCAGCGCGTCCAGCCCTCAGGCATCGCGGCCTGGTAGGAACGGTAGATGGCGACCCGCGGCGCGCGGACGGGGGCGAGCGCATCGTCACCCGGGGCGCGGTCGAGCCCGGTGATCGTCAGGCCAAACCGGGCCGCGAGCGCCGCCGCGTCACCGCGCGACAGGCCCGGTAGCCAGAACGAGCCCGCCGGCACCTCGCCGGCTGCGGAGGCCAATGGCCGTGTGACGCGAGACGCCTCTCCCAGTCGGTCGCCCAGCGCCCGATAGACCCAGTTCGAGTTGCCGTGGATGGCCCACCCTGCGGCGCCGGTGCCGCGGACCTCACCGGTCTCGAGGGCGATTTCACCCCATTCGCCGGACGGCATTTCGAACGGCTCATCCACGTTCACGACCTCGAGTCCCATCTGGAACCGAAGCTCGTAGCCCGTCATGTCGTAGGGCTGCTGCGGCGGGCCGCCCGGGTACTGCCGCCGGTCGGGGTAGCGCTTCGGCTCCATCAGGTCCACCACGTAGGGACGAAACGCCTGCGGCGGGATCACCCACGTACCAGGCGGAAACGTCCGTCCGCCGGCCGAGAACGACTGGTTCGCCCTGACGAACTCGATTCCCGACTGCGACATCAGGTTCATGAACTCGACGACCGAGCTCGGGTCGTGCGCCGCGGCCGGGTCGATCACGTAGGCGAACGGTCCGCCTTCCGCCGCGCGCCCGCGCTCGATCTGACGCCTGCCCATCCAGTAGTGGTTGAACAGGTAGTCTTCCTTGAGGCGCGAGCCCATCTCCGCAACGGCCTTCGCGGCGGTCATCATGTAGTCCATGGCGTCGCGGATGTGCCAGCAGCCCCCGAGCCACGGGTTGTTGTAGTTCGTCGAGGGGATGCGGGCCGGGAGCCCCCCGGCCCGGGCACCGAAATCGTCCGGAATCTCGTCATCGGAATAGCAACGCGGCGTAGCGTATCCCGCGCCGGCGGTCTCCGTGAGGAATCCGAGCATGTTGTGGTAGTCCGGCCCGCCACGCATCGACCCGTTCCACCACAGGTCGAAAACGATCCCGCTGTTTACGCCGGGCTTCCCCTCGACGTCGAACCGCTTTCGCATCGAGTGGCCCATCTGGTTGAGCGAGCTCACGAGCAGCGGGTCGAGGTGGGGGTTGACCGGGTTCGCGAACGGGGGCATCCAGATTCGGCCCGGGAAGGGGCTCGTCTGGTGCTGGTTGTAGACGATCTGCGGGAACCAGTTGTGGTACAGCTGCCTTGTGACCGCCCGCGTTTCGACCTGCGTCAGCATGTACCAGTCACGGTTGTTGTCGTGACCGATGTAGTGGTGGTAGAGCTCCGGCACGCGTGCCATCTCGAACTCGCCCCCCACATTCGACATGTACCAGTCGGCCACGATGTTCAGGCCGTCCGGGTTCATGTTCGCCATCAGGAGCACGATGGTGTTCTCGCGGATCCGCCGGGTCTCGTCGGATTCGTCCGTCACGAAGTGGTGGGCCATCTCGGGCATGACCTGTCCGTGCGCGACCTCGGTCGCGTGCAGCCCGCCGTCGATCCAGACGATCGCGACGCCTTCGCGGGCCAGCTCGCGGGCACGTCCCTCCGACAACAGAGAACCGCCCCCGGCCTCCGGATCCCGCGCATAGGCGAGCGTTCGCGTGATCTCCTTGAGCCTCTCCATGCGGGCCAGGTTGTCGGCCGACGAGATCGCGGCCAGATAGAGCGGCTCGCCGCGGGTGCGCTCGCCGATCTGTTCGAGGACCATTCGGTCGGTCGATGCCGCGAGCGCTTCGAAGTAGGCGGCGATCGGACCGTAGTTGGCGAGCTTGTAGTCCTCCCCCGGGGCGAACCCGATCACGTCTGCCGGGGTGGGGACCTGCGCGGTCGCATCGATCGGGGCGAGAAGCACGACCGCGGAGAAGAGGAGGGAACTCAGCGCCCTTCTGGTGGAGTGTCCGGGGGTTCTCGTTGTTCGGGCCATGCCGGGGTCTCCGCGTCCTCGTGGGGTGGCATCGGGTCGGCTGGGCCGGTCCCGCAGGTCTACATCAATAGACTGTGGGGTTCGGGAAGTCGAAACCGCCGGGGTCGTCACCGACGAAGATCTCGAGGTCGTCCCACCAGATCCGCATCAGCTGTGTGGCGCCGAGGTTGCGATTGGCCCCGATGTTGATTCGAGTGAGCCAACGCGAAATCAAACCACGCGTAGTCGTCGTTCGGTAGTTGTGAGTGATCTGACCATCGATCCGGATCTGTACCAGGGCCTCGTCATCCCCGATCAGCTCCTGGTGCATCTCCACACGGTGCCAACGGTCGTCCCATAGCAGCTCGTCCGATCGCACACCGGAACCGCGTACCACGGTGAAGGGAACCACCTGTGCAGTCGCCCACCCCGGCGGCGTGCCGTCCAGCCGATCGGGGCGTTGCTTGAGATCAAAACGGCCCTCGCCCTCGAACGGTTTCTTGTCAAGCCAGGTGATCACGTTCTTGTACCCCGGGGCCCCGGAGGAACAGTTCGGATTCACCGTCGTCCAGTTACCAGAAAAGCGGATCCGGAAACGTATCCAGACCTCCTTCGTGCCAGTCGGTAGATCGACGACGGACGCCAGCGTATGGTCGTTGCAGTGGTCTGGCCGCGCGATGAAGTCGTAGCGCATCCCGACTCCCCGCTGGGCATGGATATTCGCGGGCGTGCGAAGGTCGACCAGCGCTCCGAGCTCCGCGTCGTCGAGTACCGCAGAGAAATCGCCACGAAAATGGAGCCCGCTGGCCGGCGGCGGGGGCGGCGGAGTCCGAATCTCGACGGCCGCGCTGTCCACCACGCCGTCGACCTCGGCGACGACTACCGCCGATCCGTGACGGATCCCCCTCACGTTCCCGTCGGCGTCCACGCGGGCAACCAGCGAGTCGGAGCTCGTCCACGTGACCGGCTTGCTCGAGGCTCGACCCCGCTGCGTCCGAGCGGTCGCGTCCAGCGACCCCTCATCATTGATGAGGAGGAGTAGATCGGGAGGTTCGACGGAGACCGAGACGATGGGGTCCGGCGCCACGGAGGCGGCGGAAGAGCCGGAGGAGCAGGCGCTGAAGCTCGTGACAGCGAGCGCAACCAGGAAGGCGAGGCGGTGCAACCGGCGTAACGATACGGCTCCGATCGCGCGAGCTGCGACGCGTGAGGACCTGTGGAAGGAAGCGAACTCCGGTTTACCACACATCTATCGCTGTGACACTCCGCTCGCGTACGCCTACGGCCCGCAAACCCCGGCCTCGATCCGACGCCTCCCGGGCAAGGGTGCCGGGTGCGGGAGGAGCGGCGCAAGGGCGCGGATGCCCCCGGCGCGACGGCTGTGTCAGCAGGGACCGCTCCGCTGATCTTCGCCGTCCTGGCAGGATCCAGGGTCGGCGGACATAAGTCGATTCAGGAAGGGCAATTAGACGATCGATGATGCGGCGCTCCCGCCGAGCCGAGTGCGGGAACGGGTCTCCCGGCGGCAGTCTCGGCTCTTCCGCGGCCGTCGCCGCCGGCCGCCAGTCGCGGGTCTCCGCGCCTCGCCGTCGGTGCCTGGAGTCGAGGCTCAGACTCAATAGACCAAGATCTCCTCGAGATGGTCGAGAGCCTGCTCGAGCGACCAGGCGATCGTCTGCCCCGTGTGGACGACCCTCGTCACGTGTTCGGTGTCCCGCGACGGCGGCTCCCAGCGGTCGCGGATCGCTTCGTACGTGAGCTGATCGGCGTCGGAGGGCCCGCGCGGGCGAGTGTCGAGTCTGTCTCGGATCCGCGCCTCGGGGGCTTCCAGCAGAAGGAAGACGGCCGGCACTCTCAGGCGCCGCGCGATCGAGAGAAGCTCCACCCTTCGGTTCTCCTCGCGGAAGCTCGCGTCGACGATCAGACGCTCCCCCCTGAGCAGCCCGTCCTCCGCCTGCTGGAGCAGTGCGGCGTACGTGCGCTCGTTCCACTCGGGCGTGTAGAGTCCTTCGCCGTAGGCCGCCGCCGCGGACGTCTGCGCGTCGAGACCCGCCAGCGACTTCCTTATGCGGTCCGACGCGACGACGCGGAACTCCCCTGTCTCGGCCAGCGCGTTCGACAACGTCGACTTGCCTGTTCCCGGGAGCCCTCCGACCAGCACGAGACAGGGACGTCGTCCGGGAGGTTCGAGGAGCTCGAGCGCGAGTAACCAGTGAGCTTCGGCCTCGGCGGTGGCCTCGGCGCGCGAGGCATCCGGGACCTCGGGTTCCAGCGCCCGCATGCCGACTACCTTGGCGCGCACGGCCGCCCGATAGGCCGAGTAAAAGCGCAGAAGCGCTCGGCCCTCCGCATCGCCCGAGGCCTCGAAGTAGGACTCGACGAGCGTTCGGGCGAGATCCCGCCGCCCGTGGAATCGCAGGTCCATGTCCAGAAACGCGATGTCCGCCACGGGGTCGGCGTGGCGGAAGCGCTCGTTGAACTCGATGCAATCGACGATCACGATGTCGGCGGGCGGATCGCGGTCGTCGAAGAGATAGATGTGATCGAGGTGGAGGTCGCCGTGGGTGTCTCGCGGGACGCCCGCGGCCGCCCTTCGTTCGATGAGCGACTCGAAGCCGGCGAGCTCGCGCTCGAGGGCGACGCTCAGACGTTCGTGGAGCTCGGCGGTGATCGTGTGCCCGATGTGCGGGGAAGCCTGCTCGAGGTTCTCCCGGGCATTTCCGGCGACGGTCTCGAACCGGCCCCAGCGGCTGATCGCTTCGCCTCCGTCGGCTGCCGCGTGAAACGCGGCCAGGCGTCGAGCCACGACCGCCACGTGGTACGGCCGGAGTGTGCCGTCCTCGACCCAATTCGCCATGCGGCGCTCGTCGTCGAGCCGCACCATTCGGACGGCCCATTCGACGGCCTCGCCGACCGGGACGTCCCCCGCCACCGGCGACTCGCCCGGGCCTTCGACGTCGAGCTCGGCTACCCGAAGCGCGCCGTCGACGGAGACGATCGGACTCACTCCGAGGTACACATCAGGGGCGAGTCGCCGGTTCAGGCGGACCTCCTC
>JAOTZH010000039.1 GCA_029861425.1 Gemmatimonadota bacterium | reverse complement strand
CGGGCGCGACGGCTCGTTTCACACGCGGCAGATGGTGGAGTACGGGACCGACGTTGTCGCGGGCGTGACGCCGGGGAAGGGCGGTCAGTCGTTCGACGACACGATCCCGGTGTTCGATACCGTGGCCGAGGCGGTCTCCGAACGTCGCGCGAATACGAGCGTGATCTACGTTCCGCCCCGGTTCGCGTCAGACGCGATCTTCGAGGCGGCGGACGCCGGCGTGAAGCTGATCGTCTGCATTACGGAGGGCCTGCCCGTCGCGGACATGCTGCGGGCGCTCCCGTACGTCCGGGAGAAGGGGGCCAGGCTTATCGGTCCGAACTGTCCCGGACTCATCGTCCCGGGCTGCTGCAAAGTCGGGATCTTGCCAGGGCAGATCGTGCTCGAGGGCAACGTTGGCGTCGTCAGCCGGTCGGGCACGCTGACGTACGAGGTGATATTCCAACTCACACGGGCGGGAATCGGGCAATCCGCTTGTATCGGAATCGGCGGCGACCCACTGATCGGCACCAACTTCATCGATTGTCTCGAGGCCTTCGAGGCCGATCCCGGCACCGTGGCGGTGGCCATGATGGGCGAGATCGGGGGGACGGACGAGCAGCAGGCGGCGGAGTACGTGTCGAATCGTATGTCGAAACCCGTCGTGGGGTTCATCGCCGGGCAAACGGCACCGCCCGGTCGGCGGATGGGGCACGCTGGAGCCATCATCTCGGGGTCGGAGGGCACTGCGGAAGAGAAGATGCGCGCATTCCGGGACAACGGAATCGGCGTCGCGGAGCGCCCCGCCGACTTTGTGCCGCTCCTCCAGGAACGGATGTAGGAAGCGAGGAGAACGCATGCTGGTCAGCGACGTAATGACGCGCGACGTCGTCTCCGCCGCGCCCGAGACACCTCTGGACGAGGCGGCGGATACGCTGGTGCGTCGACGGCTGCGAGCGATCCCCGTGACGGACGGCGAAGGGCATGTCGTCGGAATGCTCACTGACCGGCAGGTCATGACCCATTTCCTTCCGGGTCTCGAGGATCCGGCGGCAGGCCGTCCGGATCGCCCCGACGTGATTCGTGAGGGCACCGTCCGCGACGTCATGGAGCGCACCGTCATGTGCGTGAACGAGAGCGAGCCTCTCGGCGATGTGGTCCGCCTCATGCTCGACAAGGAGATCGAACGACTACCGGTGGTGAGCGATAGTCGGTTGGTGGGCTTTCTGACCCGGGGGGACATCATTCGACGTCTTCTCGGCGACAGCCGGGAGGACAGCCGTCGAAACGAGATTATTCAGGAGACGATAGATGACTGACGGTGTACAGGCCGTGACCCTCGCCATCATCAAGCCGGACGCGTTCGGGTCCGGCAAGGCGGGCAAGGTGCTTGCCGCGCTCGAGGAGGCAGGGTTCCGGGTCCGCGGTGCGCGAGTGACGACACTGACACGAGCGGGGGCAGAGGCGTTCTACGCTGTCCACAGCGAACGACCGTTTTTCGGTGCGCTGGTCGATTTCATGACGTCCGGCCCATGCATGCCGCTTGCGCTGGAGCACGAGCGGGCGGTGCCGTATCTCCGCGAGGTGATTGGAGCGACGGATCCGGCCGAGGCCGATGCCGGCACGATCCGGGCTCTCTACGCTGAGAGCAAGGAACGGAACGCCATCCACGCGTCGGACTCCGATGAGAATGCCCGCATCGAGCTGGGACATTTCTTCAGCGGCATCGATCTGATCGCGACCGGCTCCTAGCAAGCCCGCGAAGACGATAGGTAGCCCGATGTCGGACTCGCTGACCGTGTCTTTCGGATCGCTGCATTCCGGCCCCGTCCGCCGGGCATGGAGGCTGGAGGATCCAGCGGAATTGCTGGGGTCGCTCCCGGCGGACCTGGAGGCCGTCGAGCTCGAGGTGGAGGTCGTGGGCACCATGCGCGAAGGCGTGCGCGCACGTGGGCGCGTTCGGTCCACCGTCAACTGCACGTGTCGCCGGTGTCTCGCGGCCCTGCAGATCCCGCTCGACGCGGCCTTCGACGCGTGGTTTCGGGCGGAGCCCGAGGTGACGGCGGGCGAAGACGGAATCTGGGGGGTTTCGGAGAAGGCCGCGGAGATCGATCTGGCGCCGGCGGTGCGGGAAGAGGTCCTCCTCGGGATCCCCGCCTACCCCGTATGTGCCGTCGACTGCGCCGGGCTGTGTCCGACCTGTGGGGTCCGGCTCGCCGATGAGGAATGCACCTGCCCACCCCCGGGACCGGACCCGCGTTGGGCCGCGCTCACCGAGCTTGCGAGCGATGAGGAATGACCCGTCCACCCCCCGTGGGCGCGGGGGCTTCAGCGGGCCCGTAAGAGCGGTCCGGCGCTTGACATTCGGACTCCCAACCCGCCTGTTTCACTGCTTCGTTTCGGCCGGGTAGCCCGGTGGGTACGTGGGCCGCGCGGGTCACGGCCCGCGTGGGGAAGCGACGAGTCAGCTGAGAACGACGGAAGACGATAGAGGGTCGAAATGGCGGTTCCCAAGAGACGCACGTCGAAACAGCGCAAGCGTAAGCGGCGCACCCACTACAAGGCGCAGGACAGCGCGAGCCAGGCCTGCCCGCGCTGCGGCGATCCCAAGCGTCCACACCGCGTGTGTCCTACCTGCGGACATTACGCGGACCGAGAAGTCGTTCGCGTCGACGACTATTGATCCGAGCGGGTTGCTCCCGCCCGGCTCATTCCTGACGCCTCCGAACACGATCCCGGGTCGCGCATGATCCGCGTGGCACTCGATGTCATGGGTGGAGATTTGGCGCCGCACGCCCCGATCGAGGGTGCGTTGGCGGCCCTCCAGGCGTGGCCCGAGGAACTGTCGGTTGGGCTCGTGGGTCCGCCCGGAATCCTCGAGCCGATCATCGCCGAGGCGGCGACGCCCGGCATGTCGATCATCCCGGCCGAGGAGGCCATTGGACCCGACGAGTCGCCTGCGCTCGCGGTCCGCCGAAAGCCAGACAGCACGATCGTGCGGGGTCTCGAAGCGGTCCGGAACGGGGAGGCTGACGCGCTCATTTCGGCCGGCTCGACGGGGGCGGTGATGGCCGGAGCAGTCCTGACTCTCGGAGTGTTGCCCGGGGTCAGCCGCCCTCCGGTCGGGGCGATGTTCCCGACCTCCAGTGGACACATGCTCGTCGTCGATGTCGGCGCGCACGTGAACACCCGTCCACATCAGCTCCACCAGAACGCACGACTCGGCGCGATCTACCTTCGCGACTCCCACGGGGTGCGGTCGCCGAGGGTAGGTCTCCTGAACGTCGGACGCGAGGAAGAGAAGGGGGACGAGGTTACGGTCGCGGCCTACCGACTCCTGGAGGAAGACACCGAGATCGACTTCGTCGGAAACGTGGAGGGCCACAGGATCATCGCCGGGGACTGCGATGTGCTCGTCTGCTCCGGTTTCGTCGGCAACGCCCTTCTGAAGTTCTACGAGTCGATGGCCGGATTCCTCATCGGGATCCTCCGGAATTCGGGGATCGAGCAGGAGTCCGAAATCGATCGGGTGCTGAAGTTCCTCGACTACACCGAATACGGCGGGGCTCCCCTGCTCGGCGTCGATGGCGTGGCCATCATCTGCCATGGGGCTTCTCCGGCACGGGCCATCAAGAACGCGACGCGAGCGGCGGTGGATTCGGTCCGCTCCGGCCTCGTTCCGAACATGCGAAGGGCGCTCGAGGAGATGAGGACGAGCGAGGAAGCCGTATGAGCGGTATCGCCCTCCTGCTACCCGGCCAGGGGTCACAGTTCGTGGGGATGGGGAAGGACCTGGCGGGAGCGTTCCCTTCCGTGCGTGAGCTCTACCAGCGGGCAGACGACGCTCTGGAGACGCACTTGAGCCGCCTTTCGTGGCAAGGGCCCGAGGACCAGCTGACCGCCACTCAGAACGCCCAGCCGGCGATCCTTCTCCACAGCTATGCCGTCTGGACCCTGATCGCCCCCGGGGTCGCCGAAGTCGGGGTCGCCGCCGGGCACTCGCTGGGCGAGTTCTCCGCCCATCTCATCGCCGGAACCTTCGCGCTCGAGGACGCCCTGCGCGTCGTGCGTCGCCGGGGAGAGCTCATGGCCGCTTCGGGAGACGAGCGACCGGGGACCATGGCCGCGGTGCTGGGGCTGGAGGAAGCGGCGCTGAGCGAGATCTTCGAGTCCGTGGACTGCGGAACCGTCGTCTCCGCCAACCTGAACGCACCGGGACAGATCGTGATCAGCGGGGATGTGGCGGCAGTCGAACAGGCGTCGACGCTCGCCGCCGAAGCCGGGGCTCGAAGAGTCGTGCCGCTCAACGTGAGCGGGGCCTTTCACTCTCCGCTGATGGAGGTCGCGGTCGAAGGACTCGGGAACGCGCTGGCCGACGCTTCGGTTTCGGATCCGGCCTTCCCGGTGATCGCCAACGCGACCGCCGAGCCGGTGACCTCGGCAGACCAGGCCGTCGATACGCTACTGGCCCAGCTGACCTCGCCGGTGCGATGGGTGGAAGGGGTCGCCCGCATGATCGACTACGACCCGGCGGACTGGCTCGAGGTCGGCCCGGGAGCGGTGCTGGCCGGGCTGCTTCGAAGGGTCGATCGGGGCTTGCGAGCCCGCTCGATCGGCGACCCCGAGGCGGTCGATGCGTTCATGTCGAGGTCTTGAAGCACCTATGGGATCTGGAGAGAGCTCCATGAAGGAACTCGAAGGCGGCGTGGCCGTGGTGACGGGGGGTACCCGCGGGATCGGCCGTGCCATTTGCGAGGAGCTGGCGGCAGGCGGGGCGTCCGTGGCGGTCGTCGCGACCGGTGAGGACCGTGCGGCGAAGGCCGCCGGCGAACTGCCGGGCGACGGACACGCCGGGTTCGGTTGCGACGTGTCCAGCGTCGAGGCCTGCGTGAACCTGATCAAGCGTGTCGAGGACGACCTGGGCCCGATCTCCATTCTGGTGAACAATGCCGGTATCACACGGGACAACATCCTCGTGAGAATGAAGGATGAGGAGTGGCAGGCCGTCCTCGATACCAACCTGTCCGGTGCCTTCTATCTCATGCGGGCCGTGTCGCGCGGCATGATGAAACGGCGCACCGGAAAGATCGTAAACGTATCCAGCGTCGTGGGCTTGACGGGCAACCGAGGGCAGTCCAACTATGCGGCGGCCAAAGCCGGCCTGATCGCGCTGACGAAGTCCGTGGCGCAGGAACTGGCGGGTCGAGGCGTGCAGGCAAACGTGGTTGCACCGGGTCTCATCGAGACCGATATGACCGCGGTCCTGCCCGACGACGTGCGGGATGCGATGTTGGGTCAGGTGCCGCTCGGTCGGCTGGGAGCCCCCGAGGACATCGCCAGGACGGTGCGTTTTCTGGTGGGACCGGGGGCCTCGTACATCACGGGGCAGGTGGTAGTGGTCGATGGCGGGATGGTGATGTAGCGTCGCCGGTCCGCCGGATCTGGGCGGCGGGTGACGAATCGCCCGCAGACCGAATGGAAGATCGAGGGCTCGAGCGGAGCCCGTTATTCAAGGAGAGCGCGCAAATGTCGGAAATCGCTTCGAGGGTTCGCGAGATCATCGCGCAGGAGCTCGGCGTCGAGATGGACAAGGTCAAGGACGACGCCAACTTCGTCGAAGACCTCGGCGCGGATTCGCTCGATACGGTCGAGCTCGTCATGGCGTTCGAGGAGGAGTTCGGGATCGAGATCCCGGACGAGGACGCCGAGCAGATGCAGACCGTGGGTCAGGCGATCGGCTATCTGAACGAGAAGGAATAGGGCCTTTCTGACGGCCGGGACCGTCAGCACGGGCTCATAGTCATGGCAACGCGAAGAGTGGTCATCACCGGGGTCGGGCTCGTCACTCCTGTCGGGCTCGATCCCGAGTCGACATGGGCGGCTCTCCTCGACGGGGAGAGCGGCGCGGGTCCCATCACGCTGTTCGATGCATCGGAATACCAGGTGCGCTTCGCCTGCGAGGTGAAGGGCTTCGATCCGGAGGCCCACATGGAGCGAAAGGAGGCCCGGCGGGCCGATCGTTTCCTCCAGCTCGCGATGGCGACTGCCGGGCAAGCCATGACACAAGCCGGGCTCGCGGACGACTGGGGCGGGACGGACCCCTCGCGCGCTGGCGTGATCATCGGCTCCGGGATCGGCGGACTACCCCTGCTCGAGCAGCAGCACAAGAAGCTGCTCGAACGTGGGCCGAGCCGGGTGTCTCCTTTCTTCATCCCGATGTTCATCGCGGACATGTCGGCCGGGATGGTATCGATGCGGTATGGAGCGCGGGGCCCAAACTACGCCACGGTCTCCGCGTGCGCGTCGAGTGCACACGCGATCGGGCTCGCGTTCCGATCCGTCCGCCATGGGGAGGCCGACGTCATGATCTCGGGCGGCACCGAGTCGACGATCACGCCGCTGTGCGTGGCGGGTTTCGCGTCGATGAAGGCGATGTCGGGCCGTAACGAGGATCCCACGACGGCGTCGCGGCCGTTTTGCGCGACCCGGGACGGATTCGTGCTGGGCGAAGGCTCCGGGATGCTGATCCTCGAGGAGCTCGAGCATGCCACAGCCCGCGGGGCCGCAATCCTCGGCGAGGTCGTCGGCTTTGGGCAGAGCGCGGATGCGTACCACCTGACGGCCCCGGCACCGGACGGGGCCGGGGCACGATCGGCCATGCAATACGCGCTCGACGATGCCGGTCTGGAGCCGACCGAGATCCAGTACATCAATGCGCACGGCACCTCGACGCCGGCCAACGACTCGTCGGAGACCGCGGCCATCAAGTCCGTCTTCGGGGATCATGCCGCGGAGCTCGTCGTGGGATCGACGAAGTCGATGACCGGGCACACTCTGGGAGCCGCCGGCGCGATCGAGGGAGCGATCTCGACGCTCGTGTGCCAGCGAGGCACGATCCCGCCGACGATCAACTTTCACGAGGCGGATCCGGGCTGCGACTTGGAATACGCCCACGGAGGCCCGATGAAACGACCCGTCAAGACCGCGCTCACGAACTCGTTCGGATTCGGGGGCCACAACGTCTGTCTGGCGGTCACCAGGTGGGACGGCGAATGAGCAAGGTGCTGATGATGATGGGGTCCGAGTCGGATCGGGCCACGATGGAGAAGGGCCTGCCCATCCTGGAAGGGAAGGGCGTGGAGGTGACGGTCGAGGTGTGCTCGGCCCACCGTGAGCCCGTGCGGACCGCGGAGCTCGCCTCCGGTGCGGCCGGCGCGGGGTACGATCTCGTGATCTGCGGGGCAGGACTGTCGGCGGCGCTTCCGGGCGTCGTCGCCGCGCACACGAAGCTGCCGGTCATCGGGGTGCCCATCTCGGCCGGGACGCTTGGCGGGCTGGACGCGCTCCTCTCCATCGCCCAGATGCCGCCGGGGGTGCCGGTGGCCGCCGTCGGGATCGACAATTCGAAGAACGCCGCTCATCTGGCGCTTCGCCTCCTCGGCCTCGCCGGCTAGGCGCGCGCCGTGCGCGTCGGCATCGGGTACGACTCCCATCGCTTCGACGATGGCCGCCCGCTGATCCTGGGCGGGCTCGAGCACCCTGGCGAGCCCGGGCTGGCGGGACATTCCGACGGAGATGCGATCTGCCACGCCATCATTGACGCCATTCTCGGCGCGGGTGCGTTGGGTGACATCGGTACTCTTTTTCCCGACACCGATCCCGCGAATGAAGGGGCGGACTCGATCGATATGCTCGTCGAGGCCATGCGCGTCCTGCGGACGGCCGGCTACAGGGTGGTCAATGTCGACGTCACGGTGATCGGCGAGCGCCCCAGGATCGCACCGATCTCCGCCGCCATCGTCGATCGTCTCGCGCCGATTCTCGGACTTGTGCAGCGAGACATCTCGATCAAGGGGAAGACGAACGAAGGGATGGGGTGGATCGGCCGCGCCGAAGGACTCGCTGTGCTGGCCGTGGCCGGTATCGACGACGAACCAGGCTGACCGGTGATCGATTTCCAGGACGTCGGAAGACTCATCGATCTCCTGGTCGCCGTCCCTCCCGTCGGCGCCTACGCCATCATCGCGGCTGGTGCCGCGCTCGAGAATCTCTTCCCACCCATCCCGTCCGACACGTTTGTCGTGCTCGGGGCCGTGCTCTCGGATCGCGGCAATCTCGTCCCGTTGACGGTCCTGATCGTCGCCTGGGTCGCGAACGTCGCCGGAGCGATGTTCGTCTACGTCTCGGCCCGCCGGTACGGGCCGGCGTTCTTCACCCGAGGGTGGGGCAGGTGGGTTCTGCGCCCCTCCCAGTTCAACCGGGTCTCGAAGTTCTACCGTCGCTATGGGCTCCCCGCGATCTTCTTCTCTCGTTTCCTGCCGGTGCTGCGGGTGGTCATCCCGACCTTCGCGGGCTTCGCCGAGTTCGGCTGGTTCAGGACTCTGCTGCCGATTGCTGTCGCCTCCGCGTTGTGGTACGCCGTTGTCCTGTATTTCGGCATCCTCGCCTCGCAAAACGTCTCGGTCGTGCTCGATCTGCTGGGGAGCACCAACGGGCTGCTGATCGCGATCGCGGGGGTCGTGTCGATCGTGATCGGAGTGTGGTGGTTCAGGACCCGTCGCGATGAAGACGAGTCCGAGGATGCGGATCTCGTCGTGGACGGCACGCCCGGGTCCGACGAACCGAAGTCCGCCTGATGGGCGTGACCGGCGATGCCGAGGTGCGTGCCCGAGCGTTCAGGCTGGAGGCGTTTCGTGACTATCTGCGTTTCGAGCGTGCGCTGTCCGACCGGACCGTCGAGGCCTACGTGCGAGATGTCGGCGCCATGGCCGAACGCCTGCACGGGGCGGGCGCCGGATCTCCACAGGCCGTCGGCTACGAGCACCTGCGCGACCATGTGGCGGCGCTCTCCGAAGCCGGGCGGGCGCCGGCCACCGTGTCCCGCGCGGTCTCGTCAATCCGGGGCTACTTCCGGTTCCTGATCGAGGAGAACGTGCTCGAGATCGACCCCAGCGAGCTCCTCGAGACGCCGAGGGCGCGGCGTTCGTTACCCGACGTGCTCGACGTAGATGAGATCGAGAGGATTCTCGCGGCGGTGACCCTGGACCGGAAGGCCGCCTTCCGCGACCGGGCGATCCTCGAAGTGCTCTACGGCTGCGGGCTGCGCGTGTCCGAACTCTGTGGTCTGCGGACTCGTGACGCCGACCTCGAGAACGGTCTCGTTCGGGTGTTGGGGAAAGGGTCGAAGGAGCGGTTCGTACCACTGGGTTCGGATGCGCGTCACGCGCTCCGCCGATACCTTCGGGAAACGAGGCCCCGTCTGGACAAAGGGGGCTCCGAGGGTCGCGTGTTTCTCAACCGGTCCGGGCGACCGCTCAGCCGGATGGGCGTGTGGAAGATCCTCCGTCAGTACGTCGAGCGCGCGGGAATTACGAGGCGCGTCACGCCGCACACGATGCGGCACAGCTTCGCGACACACTTGCTGGAGGGGGGAGCCGATCTCGCGTCGGTACAGGAGATGCTCGGGCATGCGGATATCTCGACGACGGAGATCTACACGCATGTGGATCGGACGCACCTGCGTCAGGTACACAGGGAACACCACCCCCGGGGGTGACGGGCGGGTCGGGCCGGGAGGCGGTTCATCGTGCGGGTGACCCGGCTCCTGCAGCTGGCCCGGAATCGCCGGCCGGTCCAGAATTTCGCCGATCGACCGCTCCCGATGGATGCGGTGGAGGCGATCCTCGAAGCGGCCCGCTACGCCCCTTCGGCTCGTGAAGCGCAGCCCTGGAGGTTCGTGGTAGTGCAGGAGGCCCTCGCGCGACACCGGCTCGCGCAGGCGGCGTTCAACCACCCGCACCTGCGAAGCGCTCCGGTGATCGTCGTGTGCTGCGCGCGGATCCACTCGCACGTGAGTGGCAGCGGCCGCCCTAGCTATCCAATGGACCTCGCCGCGGCGACTCAGACGATGATGATCGCGGCCGCCGATCTCGGGGTGTATGGCAGCTGGGTTTACGGGTTCCGCGAGTCCCACGTTCGTCCCGTCGTGGCTATCCCGGAGGACGTCCCGGTCCTCGGTCTCCTGGGGCTGGGGTATCCGGACGGCCTCGCCAACCTTCCCGAGCGCAGGCCTCGGGAGGAAGTGATCGCCTGGGACCAGTGGCGCAACGAAGACGTTCGCAGGTCGCTGCCGTGAGCGCGCCCGCCAGATCGTTCGCGATCGGCCTGCTGATCGTCTCGGCCTGGGGGGCGAGCGGTCTGAGCGGGCAAGACGTTCGCCTCGCCGGGTCTCCGCGAAACGACGCTGAGCGGGCCGTCGCGGAGTTCCTGGCCCGCGGGGCTTACGTGATCTGGGCCCGTGACACCGTTCTCGCCCGCGACGATGTGGTTCGCTCCCACGTGCTCGTCCTAGAGGCGACCGCGCGCATCTCGGGAACGATCGAGGGCGATGTTCTCGTCGTGGACGGGGATCTGTTCATGCGCACGCGAGGACGGGTCTCCGGCGACATCGTGGTGCTCGGTGGTGGGTTTTACGATTCCGACCTCGCGGAGATCGGAGGGACCCTGACCTACCGGCCGAACGAGAGGATTCGTGTCCGCCCGACGGACGGTGCCTTCGAGGTCTTCTCGGTCGCGGCCGAGAGAGAGGGGTTCGAGCTCGACGGCACCTGGGGGTTCCGGATTCCCACGTATCAGCGGGTCGACGCTGTCACCATCGGTTGGGGGGCGATCGCGCGTTTCGACAGGGTAGCCGGGCGTCCCGACCTCGAGGGGAGCGTCCGGTTCCTCACCGGGCCGTCCGAGGTCCAGGCATCGCTTCGAAACTCCTGGTATCCGTCGGAGCGCTTGAGGATCGGGCTACACGGTAGCCGGGAGACGCGGACGATGGACGGATGGATCCGTCCGACGTGGTACAACAGCCTTTCGCTCCTCGTCGCCGACGACGACGCGTTCAATTACTACCTGGGTGATCGGGCTGGTGTCGAGGCGGAATGGCGGTCGAGGGAGCCGCCGATCTGGGAGGACGCGCCGACGTGGAGTCTGACGTTCGGAGGATTCTGGGAGGGCGTCGAGTCCCTCGAGGCGGGACACGTGGGCGCTCTTCAAGGGCGACGTTCCCGACGACTCCGGTGGCGGGGCCGTCGATCCGGCGGATCGGCACCCCAATCCCCCCGTTCGGGACGGCGATTACTACTCGCTCGTCTCGGGCTTCGAGTGGATGCGGCGAGGCGAATCCGGGCGCACCGCCTTCGGTGTCGGGCTCGAGTACTCGTTCCCCGATGGCACGACGCTCATCGAACCCGACTTCAGTTATCTGATGGCAGAAGGCCGGGTCTCCACGCGTCACGTCACGCCGTGGGGACACGCGTGGGATGTCTTTGCGCTCAGTCGGTTGGTACTGGGCGGCGAGGTCCCCGGACATCGGGTCTCGACGCTCGGCGGTCCCGGGACGATCCCCACCCTTCCGCTACGTGCCCTTCGCGGACCTGAACTGCTCTATGCTGAAGCCACCTATGCCGTCCCGATCCTGGGGATGGCGTCTTTGGGCGGCTTGGACGCGTTCGTTCGCGGGTCCGGGGGATCGGCGTGGGGAGACGGCGACTCTTTCGCGCTCGAAGGTGCCGGGACCGCAGGGGTGGCCGTCCGCCTCTGGGAGTTCCAGATGGAGACGGGCCTCGCGGTCGGCTCGGGGGGCGAGGATGGGGCGCGCACCGTGTGGTTCTTCGACGTGCGTGTGCGCCGGTCCGCGCACCCCACCGAGATGCCCCGTCCGGGACGCGGGTTCTGACCGTTTTTGACAAGTTGAAATCGCACGCCTAGCTTCTCGCGATGCCGCTTCGAACCACTGTTTTGGTACGCTGTTGATGGACGTGATCTGCGTCCTGCCCGCCCGACTCCACAGCACACGTATCCCCAGAAAACTCCTCTCTCGAATCGCCGGCCGCCCGCTCCTCGAGTGGTCGTGGAAGGCGGCGAAACGGGTGCATGCCTTCGATCGAGTCCTGGTCGCGGCCGACTCGCCGGAAATCGTGGAGTGCGCCTCCGGGTTCGATGCAGAGGTCATGCTGACCGACGTCGAGCACCGGTCTGGCACCGACCGGGTGGAAGAGGTCGCCGCGCGGATCGGTGCCTCCGATGACGACATCCTGGTCAACTTCCAGGCGGACGAGCCGTTCGTGGCCCCCGACGCGGTTGCGGCGGCGGTGAGCGCGCTCGGCCAGGACGGGAGCGGCGACATCGCGACCATCGCGGCGCCGATCGGTGGTGATGAAGAGTTCCGGTCGACCGGCGTGGTCAAGGTGGTCTGTGCGACCGACGGCTCGGCCCTGTACTTCAGCCGGAGCCCGATCCCGCACGATCGAGACGGCTCCGGTGTACAGAGGGCGGGCGATGTCCGATTCCTGCGTCATGTGGGCATCTACGGGTGCCGCCGTTCCGCTCTCCGGCGCTGGGCGGGCTTGCCGGAATCGCCTCTGGAGTCGATCGAGCGGCTCGAGCAGTTGCGGGCGCTCGAGGCCGGCATGCGGATTCACGTGACCGTCGGGCCAGCGACCGAGCCCGGCATAGACTTGCCCGCGGACCTCGTGCGGGCCGAACGTATATTGACCGATGCGGGCTGGTAACCGACCGAAGCCAGCGGGGGAGCAGCGAGAATGAACGACAAGTTACCGACCAAGTACATCTTCGTCACCGGCGGAGTGGTCTCATCCCTCGGGAAGGGAATCACCGCGGCGTCGATCGGACGGCTGCTGGTGGAGCGTGGTCTGCGCGTCACGATCCAGAAGTTCGACCCGTACCTGAACGTCGACCCGGGCACGATGTCCCCGTTCCAGCACGGCGAGGTCTACGTGACCGACGACGGCGCCGAGACGGATCTGGACCTCGGTCATTACGAGCGGTTCGTGGACGAGTCCTTGTCGCAGGCGAACAACGTGACGACCGGCCGCGTCTACCAGGACATCATCACCAAGGAGCGGCGTGGCGATTTTCTGGGAGCCACGGTGCAGGTGATTCCACACGTCACGGACGAGATCAAGGCGGCGGTGCGGCGGCTGGCCCCCAATCACGATGTCGTGATCACCGAGATCGGTGGGACGGTCGGTGACATCGAGTCCCTTCCGTTTCTCGAGGCAATCCGGCAGTTCAGACAGGATTCCGGTCACGAGAACTCTCTCTTCATCCACCTTACGCTCGTTCCGTATATCGCGGCGTCGGGCGAGCTCAAGACGAAGCCGACCCAGCACTCCGTTCGAGAGCTGCTCGGCATCGGGATTCAGCCGGACATCCTCGTCTGCCGCACCGAGCATGAGCTCGGGGACGACATCAAGAAGAAGATCGCCCGGTTCTGCAACGTGGACGTGGCCAGTGTGATCGAGTCTCGCGACGTCTCGACCATCTATGAGCTCCCGCTCACCTATCGCGAGCAGGATCTCGACGACCGGGTCTGCGAGCTCCTCCGACTGGATGTGAAGGAGCCCGACCTGACCGAGTGGACCGCGATGGTCCAACGGATCAAGCACCCGGAGCACGGCCGCGTTCGCATCTGCGTGGTCGGCAAATACACCGATCTCGTCGATTCATACAAGTCGATCGCCGAGGCGTTGATCCACGGCGGGATTCAGGAGAATGTCGGCGTCGACGTCGAATGGTGGTCCTCTGAAAAGGTCGAGGAGCAGGGCGCCGACTTCGTCGAACGCTTCGACGGCGTGCTCGTCCCCGGCGGCTTCGGGGTCCGGGGAGTGAGAGGGATGCTCGATACCGTCCGGCATATCCGCGAGTCCGGGATCCCGTACTTCGGGATTTGCCTCGGCCTCCAGTGCGCCATCATCGAGTTCGCCCGGAACGTTTGCGGTCTCCGCACGTCGCATTCGTTCGAGTTCGACAAGGGCACGGCCGACCCGGTCATCTCGTTGCTCGACTCGCAGCGGCAGGTGACGGACATGGGCGGCACCATGCGGCTGGGCGCCTATCCGTGTCGTCTGGTAGAGGGCACGCTCGCCAGGAAGGTCTACGGCAGGGACGAGATTTCGGAACGGCACCGGCACCGGTACGAGGTGAATCCCGGTTATCGGAAGACGCTCGCCGCGGGCGGTATGCGGTTCAGCGGGGTGTCTCCCGACGGTGAATTGGTGGAGATGATCGAGCTCCCGGACCACCCGTTCTTCCTCGCGACACAGTTCCATCCGGAGTTGAAGTCGCGCCCGAATCGGCCGCACCCGTTGTTTGGGGCGTTCGTCGCGGCCGCGCATGCACGCCGCGACGGCCGGTCCGCCGTCTCCGCTACAGAGGCGACCGGAGCCAACGTCACCGAGGTGTCGTCTGCCGAGGGCGTGTCGGCCGGCGGATGAGCCCTCACGCCGCCGGGCTCTTCGCGGGCCGGGCGGCCCCGGGAAGCGCCGCCGGGCTCTTCCTGATCGCCGGACCGTGCGTCCTCGAGGAAGACGCCCTTCACTTCAGGGTCGCGGAGACGCTTGCTGACCTCTCGGAGAGGTATGACGTCCCGGTCATCTTCAAAGCATCGTTCGACAAGGCGAACCGCAGCTCTGTCGGCTCCACTCGCGGCCCGGGGCTCGAGGCGGGCCTGGCGGCGCTCGCGCGTGTGAGAGAGGACTCGGGTCTGCCCGTGATCACCGACGTGCACCTGCCCGAGCAGGCCGATGTGGCGGCCGAGGTGGTGGACGCGCTTCAGATCCCGGCGTTTCTGTGTCGCCAGACCGATCTGCTCGGGGCAGCCGCCAGGACCGGTCTGCCCGTCAACGTCAAGAAAGGGCAGTGGATGTCGCCCGAGCACATCGCCGGGGCGGCGGAGAAGCTCCGGACGGCGGGAGCGACCGAGGTCGCGGTCACGGAACGCGGGACTGCGTTCGGTTACGGCCGTTGGATCGTCGACATGCGGAGCTTCGCGATCATGCGAGAGGCGGCGTCGTGTGCGACGATCTTCGATGCATCGCACGCGGTCCAACTCCCGGGCGGGCAGGGCGCGGTGAGCGGTGGCGAGCCGATCTACATCGAGACGCTCGCCGCCGCGGCGGTGGCGGCCGGGGCGGACGGGTTGTTCTGCGAGGTGCACACCGAGCCGCTGTTGGCCCGCTCGGACGGGGCGAACATGCTGCCGTTGGACCGGCTGGAGGGTCTGCTGGCCAGATGCGTTCGGGTTCGCGAGGCGATCGCGTGATAGCAGTGGGGATTCCAGCCGATGTCGCGCGCGGGATCCGGCTGGTTTCTCTGGACGTGGATGGCGTTCTCACCGACGGATCGTTCACGAGCGAGGTGAGCGACAGCGCGGTGACGGAGTCGCGTCGTTTCAGCGTCCTCGACGGTCTCGGGATCCATCTTCTCCAGAGCGCGGGGCTCACAGTCGCCTTCGTCTCGGGGAAGCGGTCCGCCGCAGTCGAGGCCCGCGCGCGGGACCTGGGCGTGGAAGAGGTGCACCTCGACCTCCCATTCGGCAAGGTGGAGGCCATCGAGGGCATGCTCCAGCGGAACGGATGGTCCTGGACTCAGGTAGCACATCTGGGCGACGATCTGGCGGACCTCGCCGTGCTCGAACGAGCCGGGCTGCCCGCGGCGGTGGCGAATGCGGTGCCGGAGGTGCGCGAGATCGCCGACTGGGTCGGGGAGGTGAGGGGTGGGGAGGGAGCCGTACGCGAGTTCGCGCGGGCTCTCCTGGATTCGAGGGGGGAATGGGCCGAGCAGGTACGGAAATACGTCGAGAAGGGCCGTCGGTCGTGAGGACGTCCGAGTCGACCGTGACCGACCAGGAGCTCCTCGAGACCGCCCTTGAGACGCTCCGCGTGGAAGCCGCGGGCGTGACGGAGGTCGCGAGTCGCCTGGGCGGCGATTTCGTGCGTCTGGCCCGGCGGGTCCTCGAGTGCCAGGGACGGGTGATCGTGACCGGCCTCGGGAAATCGGGCCTCGTAGCCCGCAAGATCGCCTCTACGCTCGCGAGCACCGGTACGCCGGCTTCGTTTCTCCACCCTACCGAAGGGGCTCACGGAGACGTGGGGGTCCTGGTCCCGGGAGACGCGCTGCTCGTGGTCTCCAAGAGTGGAGCGAACGCGGAGCTCACAGCGCTCGTGCCAGCGGTCAGGCGCCTCGGCATTCCGATCCTCGCGATCTGCGGCACGCCGGGCTCCCCTCTCGTCGAGGCGGCGGATGTGACGGTCGACGCGGCGGTCCCCGAGGAGGCGTGCCCCCACGACATCGCTCCCACCGCGAGCAGCACCGCGGCGCTGGCGCTCGGGGACGCGCTCGCCATGACCGTGATGCGGGCGCGCGGGCTGGACGCCGACGATTTCGCGCGGCTTCATCCGGCGGGGGCACTGGGCCGCCGTCTCCTGTGGTTGGTGCGGGACGTTATGCTGTCGGAGAAGGATGTGCCGACCCTCGGGCCGGACGACGCGCTGTCGCAGGCGATGACGTTGATTGCCCACCAGCGCGGGACCGTTGTCGTCACGGATGACGCGGGCCACTTGCTCGGAGTCATGACAGCGGGCGACCTCACGCGGTTCGCCAGCGACCATTCCGGTTTTCTGAGTCGACGCGTGGAGGAGGCGATGAACCGGCAGCCACGGTCGATCGAAAAGCATGCCAGAGCCGCAGACGCGCTGGAGGTCATGGAGGCTGGCGGGATCATGGCCCTGCCCGTGATCGATGACGGGCAGGTCGTCGGGATCGTCCATCTGCACGACCTGCTCCGTGAAGGGGTGCGGGCCTGATGCGAAGCCTCTGGAAGCGGTCGTCCCTCGCCGCCCTGGCCCTCGGCCTGGTCCCGGCGGGATGCGCCCGGGAGGACGAGCCGCCAGTCGCCATCGAGGTGCTCGGTGAGGGCGTCGAGATGTCCATCCTGAACATGGATACCAATCTCACGCGAGAAGGGGTCCGGAGGGCCCGGTTGCGGGCGGATACGGCGGATTTCATCGGCGAGGAGCAGATCCGCATGCGCCCCGTAGAGCTCATCTTCTACGACGAACAGGGCAACGAGCTCTCTGTCGTCACGGGGGATGAGGGCCTCTTCAACGAGACGACCGAGGACATGGAAGCGTGGGGATCGGTCGTGGCCATCGACCGACGGGACGATCAGCGGTTGGAGACATCGCGACTCCGATACGTTGCCACGGAGGACCGGCTCTTCGGGGATGAGCCATTCACCCTCTACAAGGACAACGGGCGAACCGTGCTCCGCGGCTCGGCCTTCGAGACGGACCCCGGGCTGTCGTCGGTACTGATGTTCGACTCTTCGGGCCGCACGGCGCAGCCGCCGGGCGGCGCGCCGGCTCCCGCGCCACAGCCGGAGGAGGCGGACGTGGAGACCCCCAGCCCGGCGGATACGGCGGGCCGCATCGAGCCGGACACGACTCGCGCGGCGGCCCGCGGGACCGGCGCACGGCCATGACCGGATCGGTCCATCGCGGTGCGGTCGCGGTGGTGGCCCTGCTGGGCGCCGCGGTCCCGGCCCGCGCACAGGACTCGGTGTCGGTCGCCCCGTCGGGCAACTGCGTATTGGAATGGGGTGCCGCGCCCGGGGGGACCGCCCCGGCTCTTCGCCACACACAGGATGAGAGCGGCGCCGTCGCCGATTTCTTCAGCGGCCGTACGCTCTTCACCTGCGGTACCGCCACCATGCTCGCGGACAGCGCCGTGAGCTACGAAACGCGTGGCGAGGTCTATCTCGTCGGGAATGTCGTCTACCAGGACAGCGTCCGGTCGCTCGAGTCCCGACTCCTGAGCTACTACGAGCGGGATGATCTGGTGATCGCCCGCGACTCGGTGAGGCTGGTGCGAGCCGCTGACAATTCCACTCTCGAGGGGCCCTACGTCGAGTTCCTTCGCGCGGTGAGCGGGATCGATGAGCTCACGACCGCCCTGGGCCGTCCGCACATGACGCTCTATCCGGAGGGCGACGATCCGGGACCGCCGTTCGACGTCGATGCCGACCGCATCGTCTTCGCGGGTGAGGACGAGGCACGCGGCTACGGCAACGTAGTCATCGAGCGGGACGACATGCATGGTGCGGCAGACAGCATTCGCCTTACCCGGGCAGACGAGATGGGGTGGATGTGGGGCGACCCGTGGATCGACGCCGAAGACGTCAGGCTAGAGGGGGACGTGATCAGCTTCCGCTCCGAACAGGAGGAGCTCAAGGAGATTCACTCCGCGGGGGAAGGGCGAGCCGTCGGGGAGTCCTTCGAGATCGATGCGGAGGTCATCGACGTGGTCCTTGAGAACGAGGAACCGCGCCGCGTCTGGGCGCACGGCGAGGGGTTGAGCCGGGCTCTTTCGGGCCCTCACGGTGTCTATGGGGATTCGCTCGAGTTCGCGATGTTCGAGAGTGCGATCGACACCGTATACTCGATCGGTGAGGCCGTCGCGGTGCAGGGCGAGGAGCCGGTGGCCGTGTCGCCGGACTCGGCGACGGTACCGCCAGACTCGACGGCCGTGCCGCCGGACTCGACGGTCGTGCCGCCAGACTCGATGGCCGCGCCGCCGGACTCGACGGTTGTGCCGCCAGACTCGATGGCCGTGCCGCCGGACTCGACGGTCGTAGGGCCGGACTCGACGGCTGTCGCCGATGCCCTCTCCGACCCAGGTTCCGCGGCGCCCAGGGATTCGCTGGCAATCGCAGAGTCCGATTCTCTCGCTGCCACCCCCGAGCTGGTCCCGGATCCGCTGGAGATCGGGCGCGAAGAGGATACGACCGTCGACTCGTTGCGCGTGGCCTCCGACTCCGCCGCCGTGCTCACGGGGCTACCGGCGGAGGAGCAGTCGGAAGACTCCGCCGCTGTTGAGACAGAGGCGCCGGGCGACGATCCCCGCGAGGGCGGGCAGGACGTGGGTTCGGGGGAGGAGACGCCGGGCGAGGAGGATCCGGTCATCGTCCCGGGCCGTATTCAGCCGCCGCGGCTGCGTCTCGATGGCGACGCCACGTGGGTGACGGGTGACACGCTGATCGCCATCTTCGAGCGTCCCGGGGCCGACTCCCTGGGGGTAGCTGAGGCAGGTCCGCTCCCCGTCGCGATCGCCACGTCGGACCCGATCGTAGAGCCACCGGCGACCCTGGCCGAGGGGGCACTCGCGGTCGGCGATTCTCTGGAAGTCGTCGCCGGGCAGCCCGCGGCAGCCGATTCGACGTCCGACCCGAAGATGGAACGACTCATCGTGATCGGGAACGCGCGCTCCTACTA
The DNA here is from genome assembly GCA_029861425.1 of Gemmatimonadota bacterium. Taxonomy (GTDB): domain Bacteria; phylum Gemmatimonadota; class Gemmatimonadetes; order Palauibacterales; family Palauibacteraceae; genus Palauibacter. The sequence continues at coordinate 4,300 of JAOTZH010000039.1, read as the reverse complement.
CAGCCAGATACGTGACAGCACGAAGACCGACCGGCGGACGAAGAACTACATGATCGGCAAGAGAATCGACATCTACTTCGAGGACGGTGAGCCGAACGAGGTGACGGGGGTAGAGGCGATCGGGGTGTTCCTGGACCCTGAGGACGACCCGTCGTTCTCCGCCGACCCCGCTGGTTCTGAAACGCCCCCCGGTGAACTGCCCGTCGGACCGGCGGAGGGGGGGGTGTCGGCACCGGACTCCACTGGCACCGTACCGGACCCGCTGGCGGTGCCAACGGATTCGACGGCCGTGCCCGATTCCACGGCGGCGCCGCCCGACACGACGTCTGCTCCGCCCGACACGACCGGACGAAGAATCGGGACGACCGCGGCGTCGGCTCCCCCGATCTCGCTCGTCGAGCGGCCGCTGCCGGCCCGAAGGGGACCCCGGGTTCGCACGGGCTCGATACCAATGGCGACCCGTCGTATGAGAGGGGGATTTGCATGATGCAGCCAAACGCGGATGCCGCGGGGGACCCGACGACGGCCGTCGAGAGCGCGGGGGGCAGCACGCTCCGCGCGGAGGGGCTCGTCAAGGCCTTCCGAAAGCGGCGCGTTGTCGACCACGTCGATTTTGAGGTCCATCAAGGGGAGATCGTTGGGCTGCTCGGACCGAACGGGGCGGGAAAGACCACGACCTTCTACATGACGGTCGGGCTGCTGAAGGCAGATGAAGGGTCCGTCTGGCTGGACGACGCGGAGGTCACGAAGTGGCCGATGTACCGGCGCGCCCGGGCGGGGATCGGCTATTTGCCACAGGAGGCGTCGGTCTTCCAGAAGCTCACCGTCGAGCAGAACGTTCTGGCCATTCTCGAGACGCTCAAGATGCCACGGCAGCAGCGACTCGATCGACTCGACGAGTTGCTCGACGAGCTCTCGATCGCGCACCTGAGGAAGAACAAGGCCTACTCGCTGTCGGGCGGGGAGCGTCGCCGTCTCGAGATTACGCGCGCCCTCGCCACACGTCCCAAGTTCCTGCTTCTCGATGAGCCGTTCACCGGCGTCGATCCGATCGCGATCGACGACATCCAGCGCATCGTGCGTGACCTGAGGGACAAACGTCTCGGCGTGCTGATCACGGATCACAACGTTCGGGAGACGCTCTCGATCACGGATCGCGCATACCTGCTCTTCGAAGGCCAGATCCTGGTCGAAGGGGAGGCGGACCATCTCGTGAACGATCCCGAGGCCAGGGAGCTGTATCTGGGGCAGGACTTCCAACTCTAACCTCCCTCAGGATCTGGCCTTACCGGCTTCGACTCACCCGCGTCGCGCCTCGCCGCCCGCGTTTCGTCAGGCCTGAACCGCCGTTCGTCCGGTCCTGAACGGGGATCTCGCACCTTCTCTTCGGGTAGGGCGGCTTACGAGAGGCCGCGTGGTACGGGCCTTCAGGGGTGCCAATCTTCCGACGCAGCTTTATCTTAGATGCTCTGGTACGATTCTTGTGAGTGTAATGGGCTGTGAACGTGTGGATTGAATCCAACCAGGGGCGCCACCCGGCGACTCCGCGCGGGGGAGGGAATCGGTGAGCGCGATGCGACAGGGTCTCAGTACCGGCCTCAGGATGCGGCAGGAGTTGAAGGTCAATCCTCGCTTGTATCAAGCGATGGACCTTCTCTACATGCCGCTGCTCGACTTGCAGGCCCACCTGAAGCAGGAACTCGTGAGCAACCCGTTCCTCGATCTCGTCGAGCAGGACGATGACGAGATCAAGGAAGAGGAACAGGAAGAGCAGGACGAGGACGAGGTCGACTGGGAGGAGATCCTCCTGAACGGGTTCGACGCGGGCGGACGGCGCGCGGAGTACGAAGAGCGCGAGTATTTCCAGCCGACGGCGGCATCGACGCGGGACCTCTGGGACCACCTGCAAGATCAGCTCAGCCTGCTGAAAGTCACGCCTCGCCAGCTACTGATCGGCGAGGAGATCATCGGGAACATCGACCGCGAGGGGTTCGTCACGTGTCCCATCGGACACGTCTATGAGGCGGTCAACAACTTCCTGACCGACCCGAACAATCCCCTGGCGGACCTCGCCGATGACGAGGATGACCCCGCCGATCTCTCGCCCGTCACGATCGACGAGTGCGAAGAGATGCTGGGGGTCATTCAGGGCTTCGACCCGAGCGGTGTCGGTGCTCGCGATCTCCGCGAGACGCTCTTGCTTCAGATGGTGGATCGAGACGAACGGGATTCGCTCGCGTTCCGGATCGTCCGGGACCACTTCGACGAGCTCGTGAACCACCGCTGGAGTGAGCTGTCGAAGGAGCACGGAATCACGCCCCAGGAGGTGCAGGCCGCGGCGGATGAGGTATCGAAGCTCGATCCGAAGCCGGGCCTCAAGTACTCCGATAGCTCGGACTCCTACGTGATCCCGGATCTCGTCGTGGAGAAGGTCGACGGGCAGTACTACGTCTTCCACAACGACACGACGCTTCCGCGACTCAAGCTGTCGCGATCGTATCGGGAAGTGGCGCAAGATCGGAAACAGTTCACGGGTGAGAACAAGACCTTCATTTCCAAGAAGCTCAATAGCGCCCAGTGGATGATCCAGGCCATCGAGCAGCGTCGACAGACGATGCTCAAGGTCATGGGGTTCATCGTCGATCGTCAGCGCGAGTTCTTCGAGAAGGGTGTCGAGCATCTGAAGCCGCTCACCCTGCGGGAAGTCGCCGAGCATATCGACATGCACGAGTCCACCGTCTCGCGAGTCACGAACGATAAGTATGTTCAGACTCCCCGTGGCGTCTTCCCGCTCAAGTTCTTCTTCTCGAGCGGGCTCTCGACCGACTACGGTGAAGACGTTTCCGCGCGGGGCGTGCGAGAGCAGATCAAGAAGCTCGTCGCCGAAGAGGATACGAAGAGTCCGTTGACGGATCAGGCGATCGTCGATCTCCTGAAGGCGGAAGGTGTCCAGATCGCGCGGCGGACCGTCGCGAAGTACCGTGACCAGCTCGGGATACTCTCGGCCAGGATGCGAAAACGCGTATGACCGACGTCGTCCGGGACGACGGAAGCGCCAGAGCAGTATCGATCCACGGACACGCGAGGTCGGAGGACCCTCGCGTGTCCGTCATCGTTCCGGCCTACAACGAGGCCGACAACATGGTGGAGCTGTTCGCGGAGCTCGCGGCCACGTTCGAGGCGGGGCGCCTGGATGCCGAGGTGGTCCTGGTGGATGACGGCTCATCCGATGGAACTCTGGATGCGGCGCGCGATGCGTCCGGGGCCGCCGGTCTGTCGGATCGCACGACGCTTCTGCGGCACTCGCGGAATCGTGGAAAGACCGAGGCGCTGCAGACTGCTGCCTCGGCGGCCGCAGGCGAGTTCCTCGTGCTCTTCGATGCGGATCTCCAGCACGATACGGACGAAATCCCACGCTTCATCGATAAGCTGGACGAAGGGGCCGACCTGATCGCCGGCCGAAAGGTGGGGAAGTACGAGAAGCGGTTCATATCTGGGGTCTACAACCGACTCGCCAGAGTGATCTTCCGCGTCCCCGCACGCGACATGAATGCCATGAAGGCGTTTCGCGCGGAGGTGCTCGAGGGCATGCGACTTCGACACGATTGGCATCGATACCTGGTCGTCCTCGCGCACGCCGAAGGCTACCTCGTAGACGAGATCGATATCGAGCTGCGGCCCCGACGGCACGGGAGCTCCAAGTACTCCGGATCCTGGAGGATCGTGGTCGGCATGCTCGACCTCGTCTCGGTCTGGGTGCAGCTGGTCTTCGCCCGCAAGCCCATGCTCTTCTTCGGCGTCACCGGTCTGGCCCTCATCGGTGCGGGGGCGCTCACCGGACTCGTCGCGCTGGTCCTCCGCTTCGGGTTTCAGCAGGGCTTCCGACCCCTGCTGACCCTGGTCACCCTGCTGGTCGTCTCAGGGCTCTTGCTGTTCGTGCTGGGGTTCCTGGCGGAGATGATGGCGGGACTGAGGTCCGAGGTGGAGGAGCTCAGGCGAGACCGCGGCGAAAGCCGCCGTTCCAGTTCATCGACCGTGACTGACGACGAGTGACCGGGACGCCACCGGAGAACGAAGGGCCGGCGGTCGATGATCGCAGGTTCGGGCTCATCGCCCTCGCGCTGGCGGCGCTTCACGCGATCGGCGGTCTCCTTCTCTTCGAGCCCACGCTTTTCCCCGGGGGAGACAACGCCGGCTACCTGATCCTCGGGGAGGCCCTACGGGAGGGCGAGGGCTACCGGGATCTCTATCTGCCGGGCTCCCCGCTGCACGCAAAGTATCCGCCGGTGTTCCCGTCGAT
>JAOTZH010000211.1 GCA_029861425.1 Gemmatimonadota bacterium | reverse complement strand
GGCCGCAGTCGTCCGCGCGGTCCGGTTCCCGATGGTCTCCGCCCGCAGCGTTGCCTCGTTGCTGCGCAGGTCGATCTCGTCGGCGAGCGAGGCCAGGGATCGATGCGCTCGCCCGAACAGAAAGCGAGTGTCCGTGAACGCGGCCGCTGCTGCCGCGGGTAGCGGGGCCGACACGAGGCTGTCGAGAACGAAGATGTCAGCGGACACCGAGTCGATCCGGGCCCGGGTCTCTACGGCCGCGCCGGCGTACGTCCCGCTCGCCAGCCGCACGGCATAGAGACGCGCGAGATCGAGAGCGGCCATCGCTTGGCCCCGGGCCTCGGGGTCGCCGCCGGCTACGTATTCACCCACAAACAGATTCAGATCGGACAGCTGTTTGCCTAGCTCGCCGACCTGCTGCAACGCGACCGCGTGTTCCGTGCGGAGATCGAACGCGATGTCCCGAAGTTGGATGAGCTGGCGAAGCGTGTAGTAGGAGGGGGCGAGCAGGATGAGGATGAGGGTCGCACACACGACGTATAGTCGCGCGCGCAAGCTCAATCTCAAAAAGGACCAGTTCACGTCCGTCTACCTCCCGCTCACCATCCCACTCACGCGTTGACGGCCTGCGCCTGGATCAGGGCCGTGACGACGGCCGGATCGAACCGGGTGCCTCTAAGCGGTTCGATCGCGGCGAGAGCCGCCGCGGCGCTCGATCCGCTCGACTCCAGATCGTCGAAGGCGATGGCGACCGCCACGATCCGGGCCTCGATGGGTATGGACTCCCCCCCAGCCCCGCCCCCATCACCGTTTCCATCCCAGTGCGACTCGAGCGCGACCAGCATTCGCCGCGCGACTTCGAGGGTCGCGAGCCGCGTTCCCGCCAGGATCCTGGCTCCTGCAGCGGGGTCGGTATGGACTGCGCGCTGCCCGTTCTCGCTCAAGCCGGTCACCGCGCGGGAGCCGAGGTCACAGAGCAACGCGACAGCGCGTACGCGCTGGACCAGGTCCTCGGGGAGCTCGAGCGCTTCGGCGATTCGCCCGCTCAACCAGCTGATCCTCTTGGATCGTCCCTCGCCGCCCGGGAGCACGCCGTCGATCGAGGCGGCCCACCGCTCCAGCAGCTCGAGCGTCGGGTCCTCCGCGGAGAGGTCTCCTCCCACCGGACCACCATCCTCAGCCAGAAGATTGGCCTGGCGAGCGCACTCGAGGTAGAGCAGGCGGGTCTGCAGCAGATTATCGACGCGGAGCCGCACCTCCGTGGGACTCATCGGCTTCGTCAAGAAATCGCGAGCGCCGCCCGACAGGGCCCGTCGTCTGGATTCGCTGGTGATGTCGGAGGTCAGGATCAGGAACGGAAGGTACACGTCGTCGGGAACCGACTCGCGCATGGCATCCATGACCTCGAACCCGTTCATGACGGGCATGAGCAGATCCAGGATCACCAGATCGGGCTGAAAGTCCCCGAAGCGGTTGACGGCCTCGACGGGGTCCGTGAGCCCCTCGACCGTCTCGTATCCCGCCCACTGGAGAACATCGGTGACGTACCGCACGTTTTGCGGCTCGTCATCGACCACCATGATCCTGGCGGTGACTTTTTGATCGTCGCGCATTCGCCGTCCGATTCCCGTTTCGGCAGATCCCGGAGGCTTTAGTAGCAAGTTGTGCGCGAGGGTCTGCGGGCCTTCCGGACGCGGTGCAACGGAGGGAAACGCGACGCGGGCGGGGCGGGCCGCCGCATCGGAAGCGGTACAGTATCAAGGTTTTGGCGCGGTCACCCGTGAAGGGGGGGGAAAAAGAGGGGTCGCGCCGCTCATCGCGAGCGACCCCTCCAAAACGACCAAATCGTTGCGAGCGCGCAACATACCGCGTGGTCGTCCGGCACTCGGGGCTGAACCGCGGTCACGGTGTGTCAGTCGATGATCTCGGCCTTGACGATGTAGTCGAGATCCGGAAACTCCGCGTTCAGGTACTCGTTTCCGCGTCCCTGAATCAGGGCCTGATTAGGCCCGCCTCCGCGCGGTGCCCCCTCCCCGTAGCCTGAGTAGAGGGCGTCGACCACGTCCATGCCCTCGACCACCTCGCCAAGCGCCGCAAACCCCATGCTGTCCAGAGACGAATTGTCCGCATAGTTGATGAAGAGCTGGGTGCTCCGAGTGTCGGGGCTCGCGCCCATCGCGTACGTGAGGCGTCCGCGGGTGTTCCCCTCCACCACTGGATCGCCGGGGATGTTGGCTCCTCTCCACCCCGCCTGTATCGACGGCTCGCCGTTGATGCCGAACTGGGCGACGAAACCGTCGAGGACGCGGAAGAACCGCGTACCGTCGTAAAACCCGTTCCGAACGAGGTTGTACAGGCGATCGACGCCGTTGGGGGCCCACGCGCGGTGAAGCTCGAGGACGACGTCTCCCTTCGATGTCTCGAGCCGCACGCGAAACGTCGCGGGTGCCATCTCGTTCATCTCGGGGTCTGCCGGATTCATGAGCGGGTTCACTGCGTCTCCTGTCGGTGTCTCGTCCGCCCCCGGAGCCGCGGCTTCGCCCGCGGGCTCGATCGGGTCTTCTCCAGCCACCGGCTGCTCGGCAGCCGGCGGCTCTTCCGTCTCGGCCGCGGGTTCCCCGTCCCCCGCGCAGCCCGCCGCGACGACGAGCAGCGCGGCTACGACGATCCTGTGAAGCCTGCGTGTCATGTACCCTCCGTAGTTCGGCCGCCACCGGTCGTCGGTCTCGCAAGGAAAGCGAGAACGGCACTCGTCGTTCCACCGACGAGAAGACCCGAGAGGACGGCAAACGTGAGATTCATGCCCGGCGACAACCCGCTGGTGACGCTACTGAGAAGCACGCCGACTCCGCCGAACCCGACGAGCGAGTAGACGAGGGAGCGCAACGAGTAGAGAGGCCCGTTCTTGGCGAGATCGCTCGACGCCCGGTCACGCAGGTGACCGAACGCCGAGAGAATCGTGAACGAGCCTCCGAGCACCAGGCAAGAGAGATAGATCGAGAACATCGGTCAGGATATCCCGGCTACGCGCTCAGTCCAAATCTGGCAGTGCCTCCGGCGCGGGAGGCGCCGCCGCTGGCCGCGTGGCCGACGCGGGTGCAACGGCGTGGCCGGTCCCGATCCGGGTCGCCGCTCCGCGGAGCGCACCCTCGATGTCGATGCCGAGGCTCGAGGACAGGCCCTCGATGGTCCCGAGCGCCCCACGCACCCGTTGATTGGCCGCGTTCGAGACCCCCGACCCGTCTCCGCTATCGAGGACGACCAGCCGATCGATATCGACGTCCTTCACGGCGTCTACGGCGATCCGCAGGAGCTCTGGCAGCTTCTCGGCGAGGAACGCCGCGAACGCCTGATCCCCACCGTCAGCGAGCTTCTCGTAGAGCAGTTCGAGGACCCGCACGTTGGCCTCGCCACGAGCGAGAATCGGCGCGGCCTCCGCCTCGGCGAGCGCCTGCGCCGCATCCCGCTCGGCCTCCGCCGGCGCGACCACGTCGGCGCGCAGCCGCTCCTGCTCGCGAGCCACCCGCTTCTGCTCCAGCTGTCGAAGGGCCTCGATCTCGGCCTCGTCCGCGTGGACCTTCGCGATCTTCTCGGCCCGCAGCCCTTCCTGGTCGAGCTCGGCGCGTCGGACCCTGAGAGAGTTCTGCGCCTCCGCGATCTGGATGTTGGCTTCCGCCTCGCGCACCTCTGCCGCCTGTCGGGCCTCGGCCTGCCGTTGGCGGGTTAGCGAGTCGGCGTCGGCCTCGGCGATCTCCGCATCCCGCACCGCCTCGGCGGCCCGCTTTCGACCGATCGCTTCCAGGTATCCACGCTCGTCGCTCACGTTCTGGATCTTGAGCACGTCGAGATGAAACCCGAGGGCGGCAAGGTCATCGCCGGCGTCTTCGGACAGCGCCCTTGCGAACCCCAGCCGATCCTCGTTGACCTCCTCCGGAGTGAGGGTGGCGAGGACACCGCGGAGGTTGCCCATCAGGGTGTCCTGGGCCATGGCGCGGATCTCTTCGAACGATTTGTCCAACAGACGCTCGACCGCGTTGTTGAACACGGTCTCTGGCTCGGAGGCGATCTTCACGTTGGCGATCGCCTCGATGGTCAGCGGGATGTTCCCTTTCGAGAAGGCGTTCGTCACCGAGATCTCGATCGGAATCGACTCGAGCGACACGTACTCGACTTCCTCGATGATCGGGATTCGCAGCGTCCTTCCCCCGATCACGGACCGGTACCCCACCCGATCCCCAGAAGGCAGGGCACGAGTACGGCCGGTTATGACCGCCGCCTCGTTGGGCGGGACGATGAGGATCAGTCGTCGGATGGCCATCAGGGCGATGAGGATCGCACCGACGACGACACCAGCGGTCACCACTGCACCGGTTAGCGGGTCCATTGAGATCTCCCTTCGTCTATGTCATCCCGTCGGCGAAGTCCGCCGGTCGGGGAGGGTTCCGCAGCCGCTGCCGTGCGAGCACTCCCTCATCAGGTGCCGGGGCCGAGCAGGTCGGCCCGGTCTTCGTCGAGCGGTTCCACGTATGCCACGCCATCTCGCATCTCCACGACGAACACGTTCGTCCAATCCTCGGGCTGCTCGTCCTCCCGCGGCGTCTCGCGCGGAAACGGCAGGGCGCGGACCGTGTGGTCGCGATGGCCGCGAGTGACGACGATCCGGCCGGGCGCGCCCTCGGACAGGGGGAGCGTCACCCGGCCGGTGAGACCCTTGAAGGACCCTTCGGTGAGACGCGGCCCCGCGTCCGACCGTTTGAGGTAGCCGAGGAACGCCCCGACCGCGATCCCGACGCCGAGCCCCGCACCCGTTGCCAGGCCGACGGTCATAGGGGCCTCAGGCCCCGCCCCGAGCGTTGTGAGCAGCATCCCGGTCGCTCCGAACCCCAGTACCGCGAAAATCAGAGACCGGACCGAGAAGATGGACGTCAGGTAGCCGACGTCGGCGTCTACGGTGAGGGCATCGCTCAGGTCGGCGACGCCGTCCACGTCGAAGTCCGCATCGACGTCGACCGGAAGGTCAGCGTCACCGAAGAAATCGCCGAGCGCGGAGAGCAGCGCAAACGCGCCACCGAAGATGGTGCAAAACATGTAGACGGGGCCCATGCGATCACCTTATCTCCGTCCGCCCGACGAGCCAACGGCATCCCTGGCGACCGGTCGCCCGAGACGGAGCGTCAGGCGTTCCGTGCGACGAGGTAGCGATACGCCACCGGGATGGCCACCAGAACGAACAATGTACTGGAGATCAAACCACCTATCGTCGCCAATGCCAACGCGTTCCATATATTCTGATCCTGTGACGGTGCGAACAGCACGAGCGGCAGCAGGCCGAACACCGTGGTGAACGTCGTCATCAGAATGGGGCGCACACGCTCGAGCGTTCCCTGAAGAATCGCTTCCACGGTCGGAAGCCTCTCGCGCAACTCCCCTATGTGATAAACGACTAGAATGGCGTTGTTCACCACGATCCCACCCATCATGATCGTCGCGATGAACGCCGTGTCGGTAAACGTCGCGTCGGTGTAGAAGAAGATCAGGAACACGCCGATCAGAGCGAGCGGGAGCGTGAGCAGAACGACGAGCGGTGCCATAAGCGACTCGAAAAGCCCGGCCGTGACCATGTAGATCAGCAGGACGGAGAACCCCAGCACCAGCCACATTTGAATCGTCTGCTCCTCGGTCCACCTCCCCTGGTCGTCTCGATCGATCGTATAGCCCGCTGGCAGCTCCATCGCGTCGACGACCGCGTCGCGGACGAGGTCGCCCAGCTTCCGGGGACCTCTGAACTCCCACGCGACGGTGCGCTCGTACTGCTGATCCTCACGGCGGATATTCGCGAGAACCTCTCGACGCCCAACCTCGGCGACGCTGGACAGCCGAAGCTCCTCGTTGGCGGCGATCGGTACCCGCAGGTCGGACAGATCGTAGAAGTCGAACTCGCGGTAGCCCTCGACCTTGACCGCATACTGCACCTCCTCTCCGCCGATCCGGATTCGACTCGTCTGCGGCGCACCCCGGATGTTCGACGCGACGAAACCCAGCAGCTCCTCGACCGAGATGTCGTATGCGGCCAGCTCCTCGCGCTGCGGCTCGACGAAGTACTCGAATTCCTTATCCTGCGTAAACCAGCCCCGGCTCGCATTCGGGTCGACGTCGCGAATTCGACTGAATCGCTCGAGCCGCCCCGCCAGCTGCTCCGCGATGTCCTGCACCGCCAGATAGTTGAAGCCGAGCACCTTCAACCGGTAGTTCGGCGGACTCGAACCTCCTCCATAGAAGCTGGGTCCGTAGCCGTACACCCTCACATCGACGCCGGAGAACCCGTAGCTGTACGCGACCATCTGGTCCTTGATGGCGACGGGCACGTTCGTGAGCTCCAGCTCTTCCGGGAAGTAGACGTCGATTCGGGCGTAGTTCGCCTGA
>JAOTZH010000210.1 GCA_029861425.1 Gemmatimonadota bacterium | reverse complement strand
TCCCCCGCTCGGCCCAGGACGTGGTCCGATCCGTCGAGCTCGCCGCCGAGGCGGGAGTCCCGATCACGGCTCGTGGGGCCGGGACGTCCATGAGCGGTCAGTCGATCGGCTCCGGCCTCGTTCTCGACACCAGCCTCGGTTTGAACGGGATCCGCGAGTTCGATCCGGAGGCGCGGCGAGTCGTCGTCGAGCCCGGCATCGTGCTCGACGAGCTCAACCGGTACCTGGCCCCGCACGGGCTCTTCTTCCCGATCGACGTGGCGACATCGAGTCGCGCGACCATCGGCGGCATGGCGGGGAACAACAGTGCGGGTGCCAGGTCCATCCGCTACGGGCACATGGTCGAACAGGTCCTCGGCATCGAGGCCGTCCTCCCGGACGGCTCGCTCGCCTGGTTCGGCCCCACCCCCGATCCGCGAAATCGGACCACGACCGCGCCGGCCGCGGCGACCGCGCTTCACACGGCGCTCCAGGCGATCTACGCCCGGGAGAGCGAGGAGCTGGTCAGGCGGCTACCTGATGTACCCCGGCATGTCGCGGGCTACGCCCTCCAGCGGCTCGGACGACCCGACGGCACGCTGGCGGACCTGCTGGTCGGCTCGGAGGGCACGCTCGCGATCTTCACCGCCGTCGAGCTCCGGCTGCATCCGGTGCCGGCGACTCGCGGGTTGGCCGTGTGTCGTTTTCCCGACATTCGGGCCGCTCTGGCCGCCGTGCCGGCGATCGTGGAGCTCGAACCGACCGCCGTAGAGCTCGTCGACCGCACGCTGCTGGAGCTCGCGAGCGAGATACCGGCGTTCCGTTCGACTCTCGGTCGAATCGTCGGCGACGAGCGGGAGGACCCGCGCGTACCCGGCGGGATCCTGCTCGTCGAGTTCGCCGGCGAGGATCCCGAGGCCGTCGGCGGGCGGCTCGCGGCGATTCTGGACGTGGCGCGCGGAGAAGGGGCCGACGGCGCATACGTCGCCAGGGACCCCGGCCTCCAGGCGGAGATCTGGGAGCTGCGCAAAGCCGGCCTGAACATCGCGACATCGATGAGGGAGCCACGGAAGCCGATCGCGTTCATCGAGGACTGCACGATTCCTCTCGACCGGTTGCCGGAGTGGTATGACCGACTATCCAGCGTAATCGCGACTCACGAGACCACAGCGATCTGGTATGCGCACGCTTCGGTCGGCTGTCTCCACGTGCGCCCGGCCCTGGACCTCCGCGAGCCCCTGGACATCAGACGACTGCGGGCTCTCGCGACGGAGGCGTTCGCGATCGCCCGCGAGCTCGGAGGCAGCCACTCCGGGGAGCACGGCGATGGCATCGTTCGATCCGAGTTCATCGAGCCCATGCTCGGGTCTCGCCTGGCGGCGGCGTTCGAGGACGTGAAGACCTGCTTCGATCCGACCGGGCTGCTGAATCCCGGCAAGATCGTGCGCCCCCCCCGGATGGACGACCGCGGGCTCTTCCGGTATTCGCCCGACTACCAGCCATCCGAGCCGGAGACCGCGCTGGACTGGTCGGAGTGGGGCGGACTCGTAGGGGCGGTCGAGATGTGCAACAACAACGGGGCCTGTCGACAGGCGGCTCCGGGCGTGATGTGCCCGTCGTACCGAGCGACGCGGGAGGAGCAGCACTCGACGCGCGGCCGCGCCAACGCGCTCCGGCTGGTCATGGCCGGACAGCTCGGGGACCCGGAGCGGGCCTGGGAGTCGGACGAGCTTCACGACGCCATGGACCTCTGTATCGGGTGCAAGGCCTGTCGGCGCGAGTGCCCGACGGGCGTGGACATGGCCCGGATGAAGATCGAGTACCTGTACCGGCAGAACGCGACGCACGGACTGGCCCGGCGCGATCGTGCGCTGGCCTCGCTCCCGCGTCTCGCGCGCTGGATTTCACGGGTCCCGACCTTCGCGAACATGCGGAACCACGCCGGGCCGTTCGCCGCACTCATCGACGGGACCCTCGAGCTCGCTTCGGACCGACCGCTCCCGCGTTGGGCCCCGCGGCCGTTCGCACCGCCGCGCAAGCAGCGGGAGGCGGCGGCACACGATCCGGCGACCGCGGCCCGCAAGGGACGACGTGTCGTGGTGTTCGTCGACACGTTCACGCGCTACTTCGAGCCCGAGAACGCCTACGCCGCGGCCCGGGTGCTTCAGGCGGCTGGGTACTCCGTCCAGTACGCGGAACGACCCGGCCGACCGGTATGCTGTGGCCGGACGTACCTGAACGCCGGACTCGTCGAGGAGGCGCGCGCCGAGATGGACCGGCTCGTCCAGGTCCTGCTGCCGTTCGCGGACCGTGGGATCCCGATCATCGGACTCGAGCCGTCCTGCCTCCTGACGCTCAGAGACGAGCTGCTGGCCGTGCGTCCCGGGGATGCGGCGGATCGCATCGCCGTTCACGGGTGGCTCTTCTCCGAGTTCATCGCGGAGGAATGCCTCGATCGTCTGACGTTCGAGAACCAGGACGAGCGAACGAGTCAGGCGCTCGTCCACGGCCACTGTCACGAGAAGGCGTTCGGGGCGGCCGAGAGCACGCTGCAGGCACTCGGGGCCGTGCCGGGGCTCGAGGCCGCCGCGATTCCCGCGGGCTGTTGCGGGATGGCGGGGTCGTTCGGGTACGAGGCGGAGCATGCGGAGCTGTCGCGGACGATCGGCGAGCTCGACCTCGCACCCGCGATTCGCGAAGCCGCGGAGACCACGTGCCTCATCGCGAACGGGACGAGCTGCCGACATCAGATCCGCGATCTCACCGGCCGTGACGCGGTCCACCTGGCCGTCGCACTCGACCGGGCCCTCGCCGAATAGAGCGACTACGACCAGGGCGCCTCCGGCGGCTCCTGGGCGCTCAGTCCTGCGGAACGGGATCCAGCCGATCCAGAAGCTCGGTCGGCAACTCCGTGCCGGACCAGTCGGGACTCCCATGCGACCTGCGCGCGCAGACCACCGTCATCCCCCCTCGAGCCACGAGATCGCCACCCACCCGCGAGACTTCCGCGTCGTAGCGCAGGACCTTCGGGCGCTTCTCACGGAGGATCAGCCGCACATCGACCTCATCGCCGTACCGGACCGGTCCGAGAAACTCGAGGTCCGCCCTGACACGCGGCATGCCCCGGAACCCTTCATCGGTACGCTCGAACGCGGAGGCGCCGAGCGATCGGTAGAAGGCGTGCTCCGCCTCCTCCACATAGCGGAAGAGCGCCGTGAAGTGGATCAGAGTCGCGGAATCGGTATCCGCGAACTCGACCCGCCGCCGGTAGGTGAACTCGGAAGGCAGGCTACGGACTCAGCCGAAAGCCGGCGCGCAGTCGGAACATGCTGTGCGACCTCGAGCCACTCGTGACGTCCGTCGACACCAGGGCGCCGTCGACAAAGCTCAGCGTGGTCTGATCGAAGGGAACGCTGAACCAGTTCCACTCGGCCTCGATGATCGTCTGCAGCTGGCCACCGAATACGAGCCCGCCGCCGGCGAGCCAGTACCCGATGCTCTTCGGCCACATCACCCCGTACCCGCCGAAGGCTCTCAGCCAAAACGAGCTTCGCGGGTCGGGGGACTCGAACACGAGACGCGCATCGGAGCTGACGAACGGATACCCGCCCGGCGTCTCGAAAGTGCTGAAGGAGAACTCCCCGGTGGGCGGCACGGTCGGGGGCCCCACGATGCAGGTGTTGGTGTTGGACCAGTTGTAGGCCGTGGTCGTCTCTACCGAGACGATCCTGGAGAAGCGGAGGCCCAGCACTCCCTCGCCTGACCAGGCGTTCGCTCCGGGGCAGTCATCGACATCGAAGAGGGCCTGGGGCGCGTTCGAGATTCTGGTGAGGCCGATACCGACCACGGGCTGCGCGGTCAACGGCGTCGCGAGGGCGAGCACCGCGAGCGCTACGAGCAGAGGCCCCGAACCGCCACTCCGCGACCTGCCACGCTCCCGCCCGAATCCGCCGCCTCGACCCGTCGATCCCATCACACCCCCCGTGGAGTTGCACTCCGGACACCACACAACTGTGAGACTGACCCCGGAGGCCCCGTCGCACAACTACTACAGCAGCGCGATCGCCCGTCCGATGTACTCCCGTACCTCGGGTCCGAGGCCCCATTTCTCGCCCACGGATGGCTGCTCGGCCCACAGCCTGCCGAGGGAGTCGGCGATTCCGGGGTCGCCGGCCGTGAACCCCGCGACCGTCTCCGCCGTGAGGTCTCTCCACTCGCGAGCCAGCGCCTGCACGCTCTCGCTCGCCGGGTCTTCCCCGGCGGCCATCGACTCGCCAACGCGAGACGCCAGACCGAGCCACTGGTTCTGAACCGCCTCGAGCGCGTCCGGGCCGGCCTCGTCGCGACGTCTCGCGAGCTCCTGAAGCTGCTCGGGTGTGTAGTACTCCTCCAGCAGCGTCATCTCCCGCATGGTGGAAAGAAGCTCGTCGGCGGTCAGGCCCTCGTCCTTCACGCGAGCTGCCAGGAGGATCAGACGCTCGCGAAGCGATCGGGCCCGCTCGATATGCTCGTCCAGGCGGTCCCGATGCATCTCGAGCGTCCGCTGAAGCGAGAACCGGGGATCGTCGAGACACGCTTTCGTCTCGTCCAGACTGAAGCCCAGCTGTCGGAGCGAGAGGATCTGCTGCAGTCTCTCGAGCTCGGCTCGACCGTACAGTCGGTGACCACCGGCCGACCGCGCGCCCGGCCGCAACAGCCCGATCTCGTCGTAGTGGTGCAGCGTTCGCACGGACAGCCCGCACTCCGCGGCGACATCGCCGACTTTCAGCATTCGCCCCCTCCTCTGCGCCCTCTCGAACCTTCGCACCTGACGTTACGTGAGGTGCAAGCCCCTCGAAACGATGCGAGGTTGGGGGCCCCGGGGACGGACAAGGCATCGCCCCGCGCCGCCGCAACGAGAGGACACCGCGTGACAGGCGAGATCCGCCATCTCACGATCGAACGACATGCTCGCTACGCCGTCCTGCCCGGCGATCCCGATCGTGTCACCGAAGTCTGGTTCGCCCTCCACGGCTACAACCAGCTCGCTCACCGGTTCATGCGCCGCTTCCTGATCCTCGACGACGGCACGCGGCACATCGTGGCGGCCGAAGGGCTCCACAGACAGTACATCGATCACGCGACCCGGAAGGTCGGTGCCTCCTGGATGACTTCGGAGGACCGTCTCACCGACATCGCGGACTACGTGGCCTACCTCGATCGCCTGTACGAAGCGGCGCTCGCGGAAATCGGGCGTGACCGCGACGAGGTGCGTGCCGTCGCGGTCGGGTTCTCGCAGGGAGTCCACACGCTGTGCCGCTGGATCGCCCTCGGGGCCTCGCGTATCGATCGCGCGGTGCTGTGGGGGGGGACGGTGCCGCCGGACCTCGATCTGGATCGGCACGGTACGGCGCTCGGGCGCGCGGACCTGCAGCTCGTCGTCGGCGATGAGGACGAGTATTTCGGGGCGGCAGTCGTAGGCAAGCACGAGGCCCGCCTGGAGGCCGCCGACGTGTCGTTCAGATCCTGGAGCTTCGAGGGCGGCCACACGCTGCACGACCAGACGCTCGCGGCCATCGCCGCGCTGCCGGCCGGCTGAGTCCCGTCACAGGGGACGCCGCATCACCCCTTGAGGCGCCGCTTCCTGTGACGGAACATGGGTGCGATGAGGCCTGCCACGGTCCCGCCGATCACCGCCAGCACCAGCGTGGGACCCGGGTTCGAGAGCGCCGGATCGCCGATCTGCCAGTTCATGTACATGCCGAGCAGCGCGAACAGCCCGCCACCCACCGTGAAGCCGAGGAGCGAGGCGCGCATCAGCCTGCGTTTCTCCTCGCGCGACATCCGGTCAGCCATTCGAGAGCCCGACCGTCGCCATGCACTCGATCTCGACGCGCGAGTCGAGCGCGAGTCCGCTGCCCGCGACGGCGCTACGTGCCGGCTTGTGCTTCGTGAAGTAGCCGATATAGACCTCGTTCATCGCGGGCCACTCGGAGATGTCCGCGAGAAAGACGGTGCACTTCACCACTTCGTCGATCGACGACCCGTACTTCTCGAGCGTCGCCTGGATGTTGTCCATGGTCTGACGGGTCTCGGCCTGGATACCCCCGCCGATCAAGGTCCCGTCCGGCTGCGTGCCGATCTGACCCGACAGATAGAGCATGTTCCCCACGCGCACCGCTTCCGAGAACGGCAGGCCGGGGTTCTCGCCGAGATACTCGACCGAGTGCATCTGTGACATGCGTTCGCGCATCTCCCGCTGCTGGCGCTCCTGGGCGGCGAGCGGCACGACTCCCGCCATGAGGATCGCACACGTGAGCGTAACTGTTCGACGGGTCATCGATACCTCCTCTGCGACCGACCGCGCGACCCTGCCGCCGCGAAAACGGTGGGGCCGACGACGGGAGAGAACCTACGTCACGGATCGTACGTGATGCGATAGATCCGCCACATCTCATCG
>JAOTZH010000209.1 GCA_029861425.1 Gemmatimonadota bacterium | reverse complement strand
CCAGCTCCGGATCGCAACGACGAGCGCACCGATCCCGAGCGCGAAGAGCCACACGCCGCGGTTCGTGACCGGAGACGTCACGGGGTCGGTTGCCATGTAGAGGGCCCCCAGAATGAGCCCGCCCGAGAAGAGCGCGAAGACAGGGCTCGGGTACCGTGCCGAGTCGATCATGAAAAGCAGGCCGGACAGAAGCGCTACGGTCGCGAAGATCCCGACGGGGGCGCGCCAGTTGAGGTAGTTCCGCGCAGCGAGATACGCGCCACACAGGAGGATCACGAGCCCGGCCGTCTCCCCGATCGACCCTCCCGTCTGCCCGATCATCAAGTCCCACGAGGCGGTGGACGTCGACTCGAACTTCATCAATCCGAGTGGCGTGGCGCTCGTCACGGCGTCGGGGGCCGGCGACGTGAACGGCAGCGCGAAGGTGGAGCCACGAAGCGCCCACCACGATTCCGTCTGCGGGGGCCAGGTGGTGAGGGCGGCGGGAAACGCGGCTTGTAGAAACGCCCGACCGAGCAGGGCCGGATTGAACACGTTCTGCCCCAGCCCGCCGAACACGAGCTTTCCGAACCCGACTCCGAACGCGCCTCCGAGGAACGCCATCCAGATCGGCAGGCCGGGCGGCAGCGTGAGACCGAGCAGCAGTCCCGTGAGCGCTCCGGAACCGTCTCCGAGACTCGCGGATGGTCCAAAGGCGCGCTCGGTCAAGACGGCGCCAAGCGTGGCTGCCCCGACGACGAGCAACGCGCTCGGGCCGAAGTAGTACGTCGCCACGGCCACGACCGGGACCAGGCTCGCGGTCACGGTCCACATGATCCGCGGCGTGGAGACGGGGGCCTTGAGATGGGGGGACGGTGTCAGGTGGAGCCGGGGCGCACCGGACGGGTCCATCACGCGGCCTTCGTCGCCCGCTTGCGAGCGGCGGCCTTGCTGAGCGAGAACATCTGCGACAGCGGGATGTTGGACGGGCAGACGTATGAGCAGCAGCCGCAGAGCATGCAGGTGTCGAGGTGCTCGTCGACCATCTCCTCGTAGCGACCGGCCTGCGCCAGACGGCCGAGCAGCGACGGATTGAGGAATACCGGACACGCGTCGAGGCACCGGCCGCACTGGATACAGGGGTACCGGTGTCTGGGCCTGGATTCCTCGCGCGTCAGGACCACGATTCCCGTCGTGCCCTTGATGATCGGGGCGTCGAGGTCGGGCTGCGACGCACCCATCATCGGCCCGCCGAACACGATCTCGGTCACATCGCCCACGAGACCGTCGCAGAAGTCGAGCACGTCTCGCAGCTTCGCCCCGACCGGCACGATGAGGTTCGAGGGGCGCGCGACGCCTGGACCCGTGACGGTGACGACGCGCTCGATCAACGGAAGGCCCGTCTCGAACACCTCGGCGATTGCCGCGATCGAGCCGACGTTCTGCACGACCACGCCCACGTGCATCGGGAGCTTGCCCGGCGGCACGTCATGACCGAGCACCGACTTGATCAACATCTTCTCGTAGCCCTGCGGGTACTTCACGGTCAGCGGCTCGACCGTGATGTCGAGGTCGTCGGGTGCGGTCGCGCGCAGCCGCTCGATCGCATCGGGCTTGTTGCGCTCGACCCCGATGACGGTCCGCTCGACTCCGAGCGCGTTCATCATCACGCGGATCCCGAAGTGCACGCGCTCGGCGTACTCGACCATGATCCGGTGATCGGTCGTGAGATACGGCTCGCACTCTGCCGCGTTCACGAGCAGCGTGGACACCTCCACCCCTTCCGGCGGAAGCAGCTTCACGTGCGTCGGAAACGCGGCCCCGCCGAGCCCGACGACGCCCGCGTGGCGCACCGCTTCTACGGACTCCTGCGGCGACAGCCCCTCCCAACGCGGGACGAGTCGCGGACGGGCCACCTGGGGCGAAAACTCATCGACCTCGAGGAGTACCGTCTCGGCCACCGTCCCGTCGGGGTGTGGCCACCAGTCGATCGACCTGACCGTGCCGGCGGCGGACGCGTGTATCGGGACGGACACCCACCCGTCGGGTTCCGCGATCGTGTCGCCTCGCTCCACCCGGTCACCGGGCTTCACGATCGGGACCGCTGGCTTGCCCGCGTGCTGGCGGAGCGGCAGCGCGATCTCCTTCGGGTACGGCATCCGGCGGACGGAGACGGCCGCCGTCAGCTCCTTGCTGTCCGGCGGGTGAACGCCGTGACGAAACCCGTTCGAAAACCACATCAGCTGAACGGCTTCGCTCGCGCGATCCACTTCTCAAGGTCCTTTTCGCTCGGATCGAGCGGAGTGCCGGGGTGGATGATGCGGGCCGTGCACTTCTCGGCGGCCAGGACCATCTCGCGGAAGGTGCCGGCCGTGGCGTCCTTGATGTACGCCTGCTTGTTGTCGTCGTATGCGAACATGCGGTTGTTGAGGTTGGTGCATTCGTCGCAGGTGGTGCACAGCTCCGTCTCGATGTAGGGCTCGAGGACGAGGCCGTCGTCCTCCTCCTCCTCATCTTCCCTCGAGGCGACGTCGGTCGGCGCCGCCGACGCGTCCGGCTCGGCGACTGCCGGTGCCGGGGCATCGGGCGTGGCCGCGGCGGCCACCGCCGGAGCCGGGCCCGGTGGGACCCCTCCCTCGACCGGCACCCCGGCGGCCACGTCTTGGAACGAGATCGGCTTCAGACCAGGGGTCGCGGCCGCCGCCGTCAACAACTCCTCCACCGTTCGCGATCCGTTGCCCGTCCGCAGCAATCCCTCCGCCAGACGTCGGGCCACGAGGGGAGGCAGCGTTGCCGTCAGCTCCGCGACCTTCGCTTGATGCTCCGCCTCGAGCGCGGCGAGCCGGTCGGCCCAGTGCGCCTCGAGCTCCCGAGCGATCGTGTCGCGAGCCTCGCCGGAGGGCTGGATTCCCGCCAGCTCCTTGATCTGGCCCCAGAGTACGAGCCGATCCTCGGCCAGCATGACGACGCCGGGGTCGACGCTCGCGCGGCCGAGCTTCTTCTCGTCGTCGATCACCCAGATGAACGGGGTCCTGTCCTCGCGGTCGGCGTCCGCGAGCTCGATGAACTCGTGGAACGGGACCATGTCGTCATCCCAGTCCTCCCGCGGGACGGGACGGAACTGCTTCTTGAACCGACCCTCGGTGACCGCCCAGTCCGCGATCGTGAGCGGGAGCTCCATCGAGGCCGCCTCACCGTCGTCATCTACGTACTCGAGCTCGTAGGTCGGCCACTGCTGATCCAGATCGGGATTCCCCGTCAGATCGATGCAGTCCGCGAACGACGGCCCGCCATCCGGATCGAAGATCAGGTGTGGGAACGCGCGACTTTCGAGCGCGAGCTTCGCCGCGTGCGGGGACCAGTCATCGGCGAGACCGTGCTCGACGGGGCAGGGCGTATAGATGTTGAAGACGGCCGGGCGGTGTGACTGCAGGCCGCGCAACACGCCGCCCATGAGATGGGAGGGGGACGCCTGCGAGGATTGGAGAACGAAGGCGCCGCGGTGGGCCATCGCGATGAGCGACAGCTCCTTCCGGATCTCCTGCTTTCCGTGCTGTGCGCGGCCGTACGCCGCCATGTCGGAGACCTGCCCGGTGAATCCGCTCGTGCAGGCCTGACCGCCCGTATTCGAGTACACCTGCGTGTCGAGGACCATCACGCGGATCGGTTTTCCGGACGCGAGCAGCCGCGACAGGTTCTGAAATCCGATGTCGAGCATCGCACCGTCACCGCCGATGGTCAGGATCGGTGGACACAGCCCGAATTCCTCGTCGCTGAAGGCCTTCCAGTCGAAGGCCTCGAAGAAGGGGTCGTGCTCGGCGGGGTCGTACTCCCCGGCGAGACGGAGCTCGGCGCGCCGAACGGCGGTGAACGCGTCCGCCATCTTGCGCATGTGTCCCTCGAACACGCCGATCGCGATCGACGGTGCGTCCTGGAAGAGGTGGTTGACCCACGGATAGGGGTAGGGGTTGTAGGGATAGGTCGAGCCCCATACAGAGGAGCATCCGGTCGAGTTCGTGATAGCCAGGTTCACTCGACCGACGCCGCTCGGTCCCTCCTCGTACCGCCATTTCAGGTCCTTCAACGCGGCGAGCGACTCGCCGTACCCCTGGAGTGTCGTCGCCTTTTCGTCATCCAGCGGGACGTCGGGAAGCTCGCCCGTGGCCAGCGCTTCAGCGTCCAGCTCGACGTCGGCCGCGATCAGCTCACGTGTCGCGTCTTCGAGTTCCGAGATCAGCCCGCCCAAACGTCCAACAAAGGCCTTGACCCGCGGCTGCATCAGGGCCTCGATGGCCGAGATCGTCAGGTGGACCGCCGTCTTCTCGCCACAGCCCATGCACGCCCCGTCGCCCCCCACCATGGAGCGGAAGATCGTCTTCTTGAGCAGCAGCGACGACAGGACTCCGGCTCCCTCTTCGAGATCCGTGATGTTCAGGTACCGATCGTCCGAGTCGGGCAGCTGTTCCCAGAGCGCCCAGTTCCGCCGCAGGCGATCGACGATCTCGTCTTCCTGCTTCACCGTGACGAGCGCGTTTTCGGGACACACGTCCACGCAGATGTTGCAGCCCTTGCACGCGTCGGGGCTCACCGTGATGGAGAGGAGGCCGCCCGTTCCCTTCTCGGTTCGTTCGGGCACGTCGAAGAACGGGACAGTCTTTGCGAGGGGGAACTCGGCGAGGGCGGAGTAGACGGCGGAGAACTCCTCGTCGAGCTGATGCCGACGCTCGGCATCCCAGTCGAGCTTCTCGACCAGGTTCTTGTACGCCGCGGACAGCGTGTCGCCGAAGGTCGTAAACGGGACGCCCTTCAGGACCTTGTGGCATTCGCGGCCGAGGTTCTTCGAAACCTGCTTCATGCGGTTGAGTGGCCGGCCGTTCGTGGCGGCACGGATCGCGGTCTCGAGGACCTCGTCGACCGAGTTCACGAGGCCCGGGATGGCCGCGTCTGGGCACTGGATCCAGCACTGGCTGCACCCGGTGCAGAGCTCCGGGATGAAGTCCGGGACCTCGAACCGGATGTCGGTCATGTCGCGGATCGAGCTGCTGGCGGCAGGGATCGCGCTGATGGCCGCAAACGGGTCGGCGATCGGATCCTCGCCGACCTTGCACATCGAGCACACCTGCTCCCAGAACCGCCCCGGGTTGCCGACGCCGGGAAGGGCGCTCGGGTGATCGAGAAGTGAAGGGATCTCGCCGACGGCCGCGGCTACCGGCTCCCCCGCGGCCTCGGCTGCCTCATCCGCGGCTTCCTTCTCGTCCCCGTACGGAACCTCCCGGAGGTCCTCGAAGCCACGGCGGATCACGCGCAGATTGTCATCGACGACGCGCTCGCCGAGGTGGCCGAACTTCTTGTCGAGCTGGTCCCGCAGCCCCTCGAACAGACGGTCGCGGTCGAGCCCGTGTCTTTCCATGAGCGGCGATGCGGCGAAGAACGCTCCGAGGAACGCCGTCCCCTGCATGCGATACCGAAGCTCGGCCTCGCTGGCCTCCTCCGACGCGATCTGAAACGCATCGAGCCCGTAGACCCGGATGCCGCGCTCGCGAATCTCTCGCCTCGCCGAAAGCGGGAGCGTGTACCAGAGGTCTTCGGGGTCCTCGTCGCTCTGGATGATGAACACACCGCCGTCGGAGAGCCCGGCGAGCGGTTCCGAGTTGCGGAAGACGTTCGGGTCCGGCGAGAGCACCACGTCCACATGCTTGAGCTCGCAATTGAGCCGCACGCTCTCGGGGGAGAGGGTCGCATAGAACGTCGTCGGCTGACCCTTCTTCTCCGATCCGTATTTCGGATTCGCCTTCACGTCGAGGCCCAACAGCTCGAAGGTCGTGAGCGTCAGGTTCTTCCCCATCGTGATCGCGCCCCAACCGCCCACCGAGTGGATCCGGATAGAGACCGATTCCTCGGGCATCAGGTTCAGGTCTCCCACGGACGAGATGGCCTGATCGCGAAGTCGCGGATAGCTCTCCAGGAGCTCCTGCTGCCAGATCTGGAGCTTCGGCAGATGCGCCGCGTCCAGCACGAAGTCGATGCCGAGGTAGAACTGACGGCTGCGCTTGCCGTCCTCGAGCATGTTCTCCACCGCGGCGACAAGGTCGCCCGGCTGGAGGTCGCGGCTCCCGAATCCGAAGCCCGCGGAATAGAAATCGGGGACGTCGTCGGGAGCGACCGCCGCGAGGCCCGGGTGAGGGACCTCGGCGGGGGGCGGCGCATGACGGCCCAGGAGGGTCAGTCTCGGGTGCTTCTCGCGTTCGCGAGGGATCCCCGCCGCCCTGGCGTTCTCCACGCCCTTCGACATCGCCGCACGAATCTCGCGCAGCAGCGGTGCATCGACCGCGAGCGGCTGATCGACGCGCTCGAGCACGGTGACGCCTTTCTTGCCGCGCAGCATCCCGGTGATCAGGTCGGCGGGGAACGGCCGGAACATGACGAGGGCGAGCACCCCGA
>JAOTZH010000038.1 GCA_029861425.1 Gemmatimonadota bacterium | reverse complement strand
CGGGAGTCCGATCCACCGGTGCTGAGGGCCACATACGTGCCGCCCGATGACGAGCCGCGGCGGATTCGCGATGCTCTGAAGCGGACGAAGAGGAGCCTGCGCGCACTGGGGTGCGTCGTCGCCCCGGGGGCGACGCATGTTCGACCGATGGGAGCCAGCGTCCACTACGCGGGGACGCTGCCGATGACCAGGGAGAAACGGCCTTTCACCGTGACGCCGGAATGCCGCAGTCGCGATGTAGAGAACCTGCTGGTTGTGGACGGGAGCACGTTTCCGTTCCTGCCCGCGAAGAACATCACGTTCTCGCTGATGGCGAACGCGGCGAGAATCGCGGCGGCGTTCTGATGAGCCACGAGCGGTCCGCGCCCACACCGTGGGGTAACCGGAGCGCCCGCGGGCTCCGCTGGCGAATCTTCGCGACCGCCTGGATCGTCTTCGCCCTGCACTTCGCGACGGACATCGTCAGGGAGCACTACCCCGCGATGGCGCTGGGTGACGACCTGACGTTCCGGCTCGACGAGTACGGCGGCCTCCACCCCGACCTGTTCGAGACACCTGGGCGGGGTTGGCACATCGGGAACAACCCCGGCGTCTCGATGTTCGCGGCCATCCCATACGCGATCGCGCGACCGATAATCGATCCGGTCGTTTCGCGGGTCCGGGAGCGCCGCGCCGCCGCCGGACTGACCGAGCCACCGGTGTACGACACCGAATGGCCGAATCAGCGAGAGTTTTTTGCGGAGGCCTGGCGACGTGGGCTCGACGTGAAGCTCGCGCTGGCCGCGCTGGTCATGCAGATGCTGTTCATGGCGCCGGTCTGCGCCGCGGCAGTGGTTCTGATGTTCGGCGTGCTCCGAGCCGTCGTCGGATCCGATCGAACGGCCGCGTGGTTGTCTCTGTTGTTCGCGTTCGGTACGCCGCTTTTCTATCGCGCCGGCTTCCTGAACCACAACCTGGTGCTGGGCCTGATCGCGTTCTGGGCGTTCGCCGCGATATGGGACCCCGGCGGCGAGCGGCCGCTGACCGTACGGGCGCAAATGCTGGTCGCGGGCTTCGCGTCCGGGTTGACACTCCTGTTCGACTACAGCGGTATCGTGCTCGTCGCGCTGCTCTTCGGATACGCCCAGCTCCGGAACCGTGAGGACCTCGATCTCCGCCGTTTCGCCGAGCGAACGTTCTGGTTCGGTGTCGGAGGGGCCCCGCCGGTCTTCCTGCTGTGGTTCTATCAGTGGCGCGCCTTCGGGAACCCGTTCCTGCCCGGGCAGCACTGGATGCCGCCCGTCGAATGGATCGAGCTCGGGTACCAGGGCTACGGGGTGCCACAGGCAGAGCTCCTGTGGATGCTCGCCTTCGATCACCGCTTCGGCCTGTTCGTCTTCTGCCCGCTGTTTCTGCTGGCGCTGGTCGCGATCATCCCGGCGGTCCGCCGTCGGGTGAATCTGCCGCCGACCGAGTTCTGGATGTGCATGGCGGTCTTCGTCGGCCTGTGGGTGTTCTTTGCGGGCAGCAACTACACGCGGCTCCAGTTCAACACGGGGCTTCGGTATCTCGCGCCCGTCGTTCCATTCCTGTTCGTCCCGGCGGCCGTCGCGCTCGTGCGGTTGCCGCGCCTCTTCGCGTGGCTGATCGGGCTCGGATCGGTGGGTCTTACGTGGGCCCTATCCATGTATCGGGAGGTGGAGCGTCCGCTCGGAGTTCTCGATCCGGTCGTCCGGATGTTCGTGGCAGGGCCCGAGCTTCCGGTGCTTGCCGCGATCGAGCGCACGGGCGGCGCGTACGGCGGGTTCGGAGCAGACGGGACGTCGGCGCTGATCCCGATTCTGGCCGCGGTGGCCGTCATCGGGCTAATCTGGGCTCTTCCGGAGCGGTCCTCCTGAGCCGGTGGAGTGTGGAAGACGGGCGACATGCCGGACTCGCGGCCGTGTCGCGCTGGCTTCGAACGCGTGGGCGTTCGCCACGGGGGAACGCCGTGAGGGGCGGATGAGGCGCTTCTAAGCCGTGTTGACGCTGGATGTTAGACTCGCTGGCACTCGAGCCCGCGAGGCGGAGGCTTTCGGCCCCAGTCTTGCAATCGACGGACGAGCGGATTCACACAGGCGAGGACGAAACACATGTACATCGGTCCCGAGACACTCATGCCGCTGGCCTCGATCCTGGCCGCGATTACGGGCGTCCTGATGCTCTTCTGGCGCAAGACGGTCGCCGTGTTCAAGAGTAGTGTCGGGTTCGTGTCGCGGACCTTCGGCCGGCTGTTCAGTCGCACCTAGTCTCGGGATGGCCGGGACCACGTCCGAACCGACGACCTGGCGGCCCTCCTCACTGCTCCTCCTCGCCGTCGCCGCCGGCGTTCTGACCGGTTTCGCGGAAGCCGCCTTTCTGGAATTCCAGCGCCTGGTCTTCGGACGCATCGTCTTCATGGGACGCCACGCGTGGTGGATGAAGCCGATGGCAGAAGCGATCCTCTTCTCGACCGCGGTCATGGCGCTCGTGCTTGCAGGCCGGGTTGTCCCCGCCCTTCGAAGCGTCCGGGCGGTTGCCACCCTGTGCGCCTCGCTCGCCATCCTGAGTCTTCTGCTCATGGTCGGGCGGCTTCACATCGCGGCCCAGCTCGTTCTGGCGATCGGCCTGGGCGTCCAGATGGGACGTATCGCCGAGCGGTTGCCGGCGAGGGGCGAGCGGTTCGTCCGGATCGCCGCGCTCGCGCTCGTCGGGCTCGTACCGCTGCTCGGATTCGGCGAGCGAATCCTCCGCGCCGCCCCTGGGGACGGAGCGGGAACAGAAGCCGGCGTGGAGGCGCCAAACGTGCTCCTCCTCGTGCTCGACACGGTGCGTGCACGCAGCCTGAGCGCGTTCGGTCATCACCGACCGACGTCCCCGGCCCTGGAGCGAGTCGCAGCGGAGGGTATCCTCTTCGAGCGAGCGATCTCGCCCGCTCCATGGACCCTTCCATCACACGCTTCGATGTTCACCGGGCTCCTGCCACACGACCTGAGCGCGAACTGGCGAATCCCGCTCGATGACCGAGAAGTGACGATCGCCGAGCACCTCGCGTCGGCCGGATACTCGACCGCCGGATTCGTCGCGAACATGGGCTACGTCGGCTGGGAGACGGGGCTCGACCGCGGGTTCGCGCACTATGAGGATCACCCGATCTCGCTCCGTCAGTTGGCTGGCGAGTCCACGCTCGCGGCCCGGGCGATCCGCCGGCTGTATCCGGCGCTCAGCGGAACGGACGAAAACTTCGTGCGGAAGCATGCCGCCGACGTGAACCGCGGCTTCCTCTCCTGGCTGGAAGCCCAGGAAGGGCCGTTCTTCGCGTTCCTGAACTACTACGACGCGCATGGCCCCTACCAGCCGGTGGAGCCGTACCGCTCGGCGATGGCCGACGGCGAGCCCCGGGGTGGACGGAGTCCGCTCCACCGGTGGCTGGATGACCCCTTCAGCACTCCTCCGGAACCGGGGGACATCCAGCGGGAGTTGTGGGCGTACGAAGCCGCCATCGCCGGCCTCGACGCCGAGATCGGGAGTCTCCTCGACGCCCTGGCCGACCGCGGCATTCTCGATCGCACCGTCGTGATCATCGCGTCGGATCACGGCGAGGAGTTCGGCGAGCACGGGGTCTTCGACCACGGAAACAGCCTGTACCTCGACGGGGTGCACGTGCCGCTCATCGTCCGGTTTCCGGAACGACTTCCCGCCGGCGCGCGGGTCACGCGGCCGGTGTCACTGCGAGACCTGCCCGCCACCATCACGGATCTGACCGGGACCGGAGTCGGCGTCTTTCCCGGACGGTCGTTGGCGGATGCGGCAGGCACGGCGACGACGGGCGGGGCGAGTGTCCCGGCCACATCGCAGGTCTCGTTCGCCCCCCGGCTTCCCGACTGGTTCCCGGTCTCGCGAGGAGACATGGCGTCGCTGACGGATCGCCGCTGGCACTTGATTCGAAACGGCGACCGCAGCCTCGAGCTTTACGACCTCGAGGCCGATCCGGAGGCGCGCAGCGACCTGGCCGGCGACCCCTCGACGGGTGCCCTACGCGACTCGCTGGCGGCGCTGCTCGCCGCGACCGTCGGAGGCCCGTGATGAGAGCGCTCGCGATGATCGGTCTCGCCCTCGCGGCGTTGATCGGCGCGGCTCTCCCGCCGCGGGCGACCGCCGAGTGGCTGGTCGGGATCGGCGACCTTCGGACCGGAGCCGTCACGATGGGTCTCTGGTTGTGGAAGGCGCTCCTGCTCGCACACTCGGTGCTGTTCTGGGTGTGGCTCAAGCGCGCCGAGCCTCGACGGAGCACCGGTGACGGCGTCGGCTACGACTCCGGCGAACAGTGGCTCACCCCTCGCCGGGCCGGTCTCGCGCTCGCCTCGATCGTGGTCGTCGCCCTCGTGCTCAGGGTCGTCGGACTCGGGGACAGACTCTGGTTCGACGAGATCAAGATGTACGTCCTGTACATGACCGAGCCGCTGGGGACGATCCTCGCGACCTACGACGACCAGAATCAGCACCTCCTGTATTCGCTGCTGGCCAGGCTCTCGACTCTGGTGTACGGCGACGGGGCCGCCGCGCTGCGGATGCCGGCGCTCGTGTTCGGGATCGCCAGCATCGTCGCCGCCTACTCGTTGGGTACACGGGTTACGAGTCGGAGGGAGTCGTTGCTGGTAGCGTTGCTGCTGGCCGTCTCGTATCACCACGTGTGGTTCTCGCAGAACGCGCGCGGCTACACGGGGCTCCTCCTTTGGAGCATCATCGCGACGATCCTGTTTCTGGATCTCCTGAAGAACCGGGATGCGAGTCGGCGGGGGTTACCTGTCCTCTACGGCTGCGCGATCGCGCTCGGTCTGTACACCCACCTCACGGCTGCGGTGTTGCCTGCGGCGCACGCCATGATCGCCGCGTGGGCCTGGTGGGGCCCGGAAGCGAAGAGCGAGGAACGCCCGGCCGGGATGCCGCTGCTGGTGGGACTCGTGCTCGCGGGAACCCTATCCATCCTGCTATACGCGCCCGTGCTGCCGCAGGTCGGGAGCGTCCTGTTCGAGCCCAGCTTCGAGGGACGGGAAGTCGCCTGGAAGACCCCCTCCTGGTTCTTCACCGAGTTGCTGGGAGGTCTGACCGCCGGCGTTCCCGGCGGGGTGTTCGGGCTTCTCGCGGGCGCGGGGGTCGCAGGCGTCGGGTTCTGGAGCTTCTGGAAACGATGGTCCAGCGCCGCTCTCGCGATGGTCGTGCCGGTGGTCCTCACCGCAATCGCGATTCTCGCGCTGGGTCACAATCTGTGGCCACGGTTCTTCTTCTTCGCCGCCGCGTTCGTCGTACTGATCGGGTTCAGGGGGCTCTTCGATCTCGCCGGACGGGTGGGGAAGTGGGGGCCGACGATCGCGACCGTGGTCGCGGTTCTCGTCGCGGGCGGGAGCCTGGCCACAGTGGCCCCGGTCTGGGGCAACAAGCAGGATCACGAGGGAGCCGAGGCGCTCGTCGATGCATCCGCCACCCCGGACGATGCGGTCGTTATCGTCGACATGGCGATCCTGCCGTACCGGCGGTGGCGGGGGCGGGACTGGCTCGAGGTCCACCGGGCGGACGAGCTCGCGGAAGTCGAAGCAGCGCACGAACGTACGTGGCTGCTATACTCATTCCCGACGAGCCTTCGGGCGCTCGAGCCCGACGTGTGGGAGCGGATCGAATCGGAGTATCGGGAGGTCGAGAGGTTTCCCGGAACGGTCCGCGGGGGGGACATCCTGGTCATGGTGAGAGAATGAGCTCGTTCGAGACCCCGGTGGGAACCGTTCACCCGCCGCACGGAGAGATCGAGGAGGTGGGCGGGAGTCCGGCCGCGATCGATCGCGCCGTATCCGTCATCATCCCCGCGCTGGACGAAGCGGCGCACGTCGCCGCCGAGATCGAGGGCGTCGCCGGCCAGCTGGCCGGCCTCGACTGGAGCTACGAGATCCTCGTCGTGGATGACGGGTCGAGCGATGATACGGCCGAGCGAGCCGCCGCGGCCGGCGCCCGTGTGCTACGGCACCGGCAAAACCGGGGGTACGGCGCCTCGCTCAAGACGGGGATCGCGAACGCACGGTTCGACTGGATCCTCATCACGGACGCGGACGGAACCTACCCGGCCGAGGAGATCCCGAGAATCCTCGCCGCGTCCGAGGCGAACGCGATGGTGGTCGGAGCCCGCACCGGCGCGGACGTGTCGGTCCCGCTCTCGCGTCGTCCCGCCAAATGGTTCCTGCGGAAGCTCGCCGGATATCTTGCCGGTCAGCGGCTGCCCGACCTGAACTCAGGCCTGAGGCTGATGCGGAGGGATCTGGTCGAGCGGTACGAGCACCTGCTTCCGAGCGGGTTCTCGTTCACCACGACGATCACGCTTGCCGCGGCCTGTAACGGGCACGACGTCGAGTACGTGTCGATCAACTACCGGAAGCGGCTCGGGGAATCGAAGATCCGACCGCGACACGCGTTCGACTTCACGCTGCTGATCCTGCGGACCATCGTCTTCTTCAATCCGCTCAAGGTCTTCATTCCGGCGGGGGGCGTGCTCGCGCTCGCGGGGCTGGCGAAGTTCGGCTACGACCTGACGCAGAACAACCTGTCCGAGACAGCGGTTCTGGCTCTTCTCGGCGCCCTGATCGTGTGGGCAGTCGGTCTCCTGGCCGATCAGAACGCCCGCATCGCGATGAGTCGTTAGCGCTACGATCGCCGCATGAACAAGACGGCGCTCAAGATCGTAATCAGCGTTGCGGTCCTGGCTGTCCTGCTGTTCTCGCTCCCGCTCGACGAGCTGTGGGGTGCGATGCGGCGTCTGCCGCCGCTCGTCTGGCTCGGAGTGCTCGGCGGCTTCCTGGGTGGACATTCGCTGGGAGTGTTCAAGTGGCGGCGCATGCTGGGCGTCGGGCGCGCGGATCTCGTGCCGCGGGATGCCGTGCGGTGCTACTCGGCCGGCCTCTTCGCGAACCTCTGTCTGCCATCGATCGTCGGGGGCGACGTGCTGCGCGCGGTCCTCGCGGGCAGGGCCACCGGTCGTCCCGAGGCCGTCGTGGTCGGGAGCATCGGCGACAGGCTGTGCGATACCCTCGCCCTCGCCGGCCTCGCGGGCGTCGGGGCACTGCTGGTGCGCACGTCGCTCCCGGGCTGGTGGCCGAACGTGATCGGTGTGCTGCTGATCGTCGGGGTCATCGCCGCGGGACTGTTCGTCCCGCTCGCGCTACGACGGCCCCTGGACTCCTGGCCTCGCAAGGTCCGGCGACCGGTGGGCCGGACACTCGTCGCGCTGCGGAAGCTGAGCCGATCCCCGGGGGCGGCCGTCTCCGTGCTCCTGATGTCCCTGACGATCCAGACGAGTTTCGTGCTTCTCAACGCGTGGCTCGGGCGGAGCGTCGGTGTCGATGTGCCGCTCGAGGTGTGGTTCTTCGCATGGCCCATGGCGAAGATCGCGGGTCTCCTGCCCGTCAGCCTCGGTGGGCTCGGCGTCAGGGACGCGACACTCGGCGCAGCGCTCCTGCCATTCTCCGTGGCCATGGCAACCGGCGTAGCGGTTTCGCTCCTCTGGCAGACGGTGTTGATCGCCGGCGGTCTCATCGCAGGTGCGGCATGGGCCCTGCTGGGACGAGGCGAGGCGTCGATCGAGATGTTGCGTAGGCCGGGACTCGACGGAGGGAGCGCATCGTGAAGGTCGCCATCCTTGGAGGAGGGCCCGCCGGCGTCGGGGCCGCGCACAGGCTGCGTGTAACGGGACGCGGCGAGGCCGACGTGTTCGAGGCGAACGACTATGTCGGCGGGAACGCGGCGAGCTTCGAGCTCGAGGGCCAGTTCGTGGACTTCGGGAGCCACCGGCTCCATCCAGCCTGCGACCCGAAGATCCTGTCCGATATAGAGGGCTTGCTGGGGAGCGAGCTGCTGCGACGACCGAGGCACGGCCGGATTCGGCTCCGCGGCAAGTGGATCCACTTCCCGCTGAAGCCGGTCGATCTGCTCCTGCGCCTCGACCCCGGCTTCGCCACCGGCGCCATGCTCGACACCGTGCGAAAGCGATTCGGCCGTCGGGGCAGTGGGGAGGAGACGTTCGCCACGGTTCTCCGGGCGCAGCTCGGGGAGACCATCTGCCGCGACTTCTATTTCCCGTATGCCCGGAAGCTGTGGGGCCTCGAGCCCGAACAGCTGTCCGCCACCCAGGCCTACCGGCGCGTCGCCGCGAACTCGATCCCGAAGCTGATTCGTAAGGTCCTGGGGCAGCTGCCGGGCGTGAAGCCGGTCGGGTTCAGCCACTTCTTCTACCCGAAGGAGGGCTTCG
The DNA here is from genome assembly GCA_029861425.1 of Gemmatimonadota bacterium. Classification (GTDB taxonomy): domain Bacteria; phylum Gemmatimonadota; class Gemmatimonadetes; order Palauibacterales; family Palauibacteraceae; genus Palauibacter. Next base: position 15,309 of record JAOTZH010000038.1, on the reverse strand, counting down.
GCTCGATCAGTCGGCGGTACGCCGATGCGGCGGTCGAAGCGGGGGCCCGACTGCATCTCGGCCACCGGGTGCGACGGGTTACGCCGGCGGCGGACGGCGGCTGGATTGTCGAGGCGGACGGCCCCACCGGAGAGGAGCGGCGCGTGGAGGCGGACTTCATGTTCTCGACGCTTCCGATCAGCGTGCTCGCGCGCCTGATGGATCCCGCGCCGGAGCCCACGGTGCTGGAGGCGGCCGGGGGGCTGACATATCGGTCGATGGTCCTGATCTACCTGACCCTGGCGTCGAACCGCTTCACCGAGTTCGACGCCCACTACTTCCCGGGCGCCGAGGTGCCGATCACCCGGCTCTCGGAGACCAAGAACTATTCGCTCGTCGACGAACCGGGCGAACGCACGACGGTATGCGCGGAGCTCCCCTGTTCGCCCGAGGACACCGTCTGGGGCATGTCGGATGAGGACCTGGGGACGCTGGTGGCCGACAACCTCCGGTCGCTGGGTCTCGACGTGCCGGAAGTCGCGGGTGTCCACGTCCGCCGCATCCGGTACGTGTACCCGGTCTACGCCACGGGATACGAGCGCCACTTCGACGTACTCGATCGCTGGGCGAGCGAGCTGCCGGACATGGTTTCCTTCGGACGGCAGGGGCTCTTCGCGCACGACAACACGCATCATGCGCTTGCCATGTCCTACGCGGCGGTCGGTTGTCTGGGGGACGGGGAGTTCGATCGTCAGCGCTGGGCGGCGCACCGACGCGAGTTCGAGTCCCACGTGGTGGAGGACTGAGGGTCGCGCGGTGCCGCATCGTCGCCACACCGAGCTCGAAACGCCGTGCGTTTCATGACCGCTCGACCGACGGATGGCCGGCCGGCGTGGGTCCGGAACGGGGGCGGAGCGGCACGGTAGTTGCTCGATCTGCCTGCTACTACAACGGATATCCGCGTTTCCGGCCCGGAGGCCGCTAGATGAAGTTCGGCGAAAGAGTCGCGCGACACCTTCGCATCACGAAGCAGAACTACGAGGACCTTCCGAGTCCTCCGTTTCTGGTCCTCTTCATCAATTCCATCTGCAACATGAAGTGCGACCACTGTTTCTACTGGCGGAGCCTCAACGGAAAAGACGATCTCTCCTTCGAGGAGCTGGTCGCGCTCTCCGAGTCGCTCGGCAAGATCGAGAACCTGAACCTCTCGGGTGGCGAGCCATTCATCCGGAAGGAATTCGCCGACATCTGCCGGCAGTTCATCCGTCACAACGGGGTCCGTCAGATCTACGTGCCCACGAACGGCTACTTCACGAAGTGGACGGTCGAGAAGATCAGCGAGATTCTCGAGAACGAGCCCGAACTCGAGATGTTCGTCGCGGAAATCTCGCTCGACGGCATGCCGGAATTCCACGACGAGTTCCGCGTCGCGAAGAACGCGTTCAAGAAGGCCATGGAGACGTACGATGCATTGGCCGAGCTGCAGAAGAGGGACCCCCGGGTCCGCATCCACTGCATCTCGACCGCGACCGACGTCAACATGGATGAGATCCGCAAGCTGACGACGTATCTCTACGAGCGTTGTCCGGACATGGATCACCACAATCTCGCAATCATCCGGGGAGACCGTAAGGATCCGTCGCTCGAGGGTCCGGCTCTCGAGAAGTACGAAGAACTCTACGAGTATATCCAGCGGCTATGGGCGCCCCGCGAGGAAGGACGTTACGGCTCGATCGTCGAACCGCTGCTCCAGTGGGGGAAGGTCGAGACGATCAAGCAGAAGCGTCAGGTCGTCCCATGTCGAGCCGGCCAGCTGAGCGCGGTGGTGTACGCGAACGGCGATGTCGGGGTCTGCGAAATCCACAAGCCGCTCGGGAATCTGCGGGAGAAGTCGTTCTGGGAGATCTGGAAGTCGGCCGAAACTCAGGCTCTACGAAAGAGCATCGAGGCGAAGGAGTGCTACTGCACGACCGAGGTGTTCATGTGGTCGAGCATCGTGCATCAGCCCGTCCAGCTCGTGAGGTCCGTCGCGGGGTCGAAGGCCTGGCGAAAGACGAGGCCGCTGCCTGACTCCGAGCGCATCCCGATCGAGCTCGGGCCGGACAAGCTGCCGCTGTCTCGTAACGGCGATGGCGGGGAAGCCGCGGACGCCGACCCTCCACCGGACCTCGTCCAGCTGGAGTCGGCCCGCGAGTGACAACCGTCACGGTTGCCGTCGTCGGAATCTGCGGCGCGGCCCACCTACGCCGGTGTCTCGCCGCGCTGGACGCGCAGCACGGGGCACCGGCGTTCGACATCCTGGTCGTATTCGATCCGAAGCTGGATGACATCGCCCGGATGGCCCGCGAACGCACCGACGTGCGCTTCGTCTCGAACGCCGGCCAGAGAACGCCCCTCGAGCTCGCGTCGCGGGCCGTATCGGAGGCGACGGGGAGCCTGATCCTCCTCACCGAGGACCACTGCGTGCCGGGGCCGGGATGGGTCCGCGCGATGGTGGATGCTCAATCGGAGGAGCGGGCAGTGGTCGGCGGCACAGTCGAGCCCCTGCCGGGCACGACGACCGCGGACTGGGCCTTCTACCTGGTCGACTACTACCGGTACATGCCGCCCGTCGAGCCCGGTCCTTCGCCGACCCTGACGGTCTGTAACGCGTCGTATCGCGCGGATCGTCTCGAAGCGATCGCCGACGTCTGGGCCGACATCTTCCACGAGACGGCGATCAACGACCGGCTGGCGAGCCGCCACGGGTCGCTGTGGCTCGCGCCGGACGCGAAGGTGGCCATGCGGCGCCACGTTCGCTTCCGCGATGCCCTCGGGGAGCGGTATGCGTTCGGGCGACTGTTCGGGTGTACCCGGTTGGCGTTCCTGCCGTCCTGGAGGAGGGTCTACTACGTCCTGCTGTCGCCGGCGCTACCGATCATCCTCTTCGGCCGGATGGCCCGCGCTTCGTTCAGAGACGCGGCGAACGCACGCAAGTTCGCCGGCTCCGCCCTCCACGTGGCCGCGCTGGTCCTCGCGTGGTCGTGGGGCGAGTGGCTCGGGTACCTGACCCTGCGCAGGCCCGGATCGGAGCTCGTCGCCCCCGAGGTGGCGTAGACGGCCGCCTGAGTCCGGGGCGAGCGATGGAACTGGCGTAATCGACCGTCTACGGGTCACCTTCCGCGCATGTCAGCTGATACCGGTTGGATCGATACCGCACGCCGTGTCCTGCCGCGGTTTCTGCGACTGAGCCGACGCACGGCACCCACGTGGCATCTGACGTCGATTGCCGACATTGACCCTGACCGGCTGGCCGAAGACGGCGTCGAGGCGTTCATCTGGGACGTGGACGGGACGCTGATGTCGCACCATGCGGACCGGGTCGACCCTTCGCTCGCCGCGCGCTTCGATCAGCTGCTGGCGGACCCGAGGTTCCGGCACGCGATCGTGTCGAATTGCCAACTCCCGCGGTTCGCCGGTCTCGGAGAGATCTTTCCACAGTTGCCGATCGTGCTCGGGTTCGAGACACCGGCCGGTCCGGCGTTCCGCGTCCTCGAGGGGGGAGTGGAGTCACGGCTTGGGCCCGGTCGAGAGCACCTTCCGGTTCTGGGCACGGGCGATCCGGGCCCAGAGGTCGCGCCGATGAGGAAGCCCGCCGCCGAGCTCGTGGACGTCGCTCTGGGTCAGATCGGTCTCGATCGGCCCGACAACGCGGTGATGGTGGGGGACCAGTACTTCACGGACATCGTGTCGGCGAACCTCGCGGGCGCGCGCTCGATCAAGGTCCGGACCTTCGATCCGCCCAGTTTCCCCGGTCCCGTCCGCTACTCGCAGGTGTTCGAGCGCGGCTGGGTGCGGCTCATGCGCGCCCTCGGTCTCGCGACGTCGGGTGGCTGACCCCGCGGCCGACCGCTCGAGCACCGGCCGGCTGGTCGATTGGCTTGCGGAGCACGGACTTCTCCTCGGCCCGTTCGTCTACGTGGACTACTGGGCGAGCGTCATGCGGATGGCCGGGGGGATACGCCAGGCGCACGTCGACCGCGGGTGGGTCGATCCTCCGCTCTTCCGGGCGGGGGTCCACCGTCCCGACCTCGAGCTGCCACGCCTCAGATACTACCTCGCCCTGTTGCTCGTGGGGCCGCTGCTGCTGCCGTTTCGCGCCTTCCGGCGCCTCGGGCGGTACACGATCCGGCACCGACGGGAGGTAGGGGACGAGCTCGCGGGACGACTCGACCCGTTCGAGCTGGAGATCGGGGAGTCGGCGGCCGGCCGGATCAACGTTCGGAAGGACGACGTGGTGATCGCCGAAGACGTCATCGACCCCAGGCGTACGGCGGCGTTCTCGAGCCTGTTCTACGCGACCTACAAGCTCCCGTTCGCCACGGTAACGGGTATTCTGGCGATCGGGATCTCGGTGCCCGTGCTCTGGCGGCTCGACGTGCTCGATCGAGCGATCGGTTTGTGGTTCCCGCTCGCGCTGCCCGTGCTGGCTCTGGTTCTCTTCCTGCTCTACCGCGACTGGGCCACTGCCGTTCTCGGGACTGTCCCGGTGCTGGTCGGCTGGCTGGTCGTCGTCGCCGTCGGCCGGACGGACCCGAACTGGACGCTCTTCTTCGGAGCGTTGGGGCTTCTCCTGGCGCTGGCCCTCGCGGCGGACTGGTTGTTCGTGCCGAGACCGGTCCCGCCCTCCCTGCATCTCTACCGGGCGGACGGGGAAGGCCGGGCCTTCGATCGGGAAGAGGACGGGCCGTACTGGCTGGAGGGCGGGAGCTACTGGGTGTGGCGGTATCTCATGCTCGTTCCCGCCGAAGTGAACAAGTTCTGGGAGCGGGATTGGGAGCGGGCCGAGCTCTGGGTGCGGGCGGACGGTCCCGAGGCTGGCCGGCTCGAGTGGGTGGTAGTCGACCTCCACTACCGGGAGCTGTGGATTCCATACGACCGGCTCGGCGGCGGCGAGCGTCTCGCTCGACAACGAGAGCGTTGTCTCGAGAGCGTCCGATCCGACGGGACGGGGTTCTGGCTCGTCGAGGTCGACATGAATCTTCTGTTCCACAGCCCGTTCGTACGCACCGTAACCTGGGTGCCTGAGGACGAGTACCTGCCGGTCCGATCGTTCTGGCACGTCGTGAGCGGGCTCTTTCGGCGGGGTCCGAGAGACGACCCGTCCGCGTATCTTCCCACCCTGGACCGGATACGCCTCGAGCGCGGGACGGGGGTGTTGTCGGACGTGCCGGAGGCGATCGCCTCGTTTGCGGCGAGGCACATTCTGGGGACACCCTGGCGGTACTGGCGCTACCCTCTGGGGGCGCACCGACGTCGCGAGCGTCGACTCTACGAGGATGCCGTCGAGCGCGAGGGGGCGCCAAGGGCGGACCGGCAGCTTCAAATCAAGGACTCCACGTGACATATCGGGACCTCGACGTTCGACTCCTGGATGCCCTTCGGGAAGACGCCCGGCAGTCGGCCCGCCAGCTTGCGGAGCGGCTCGCGGTTTCACCGAGTACGGTCGCGAACCGCATGCGCGATCTCCAGGAGCGGGGCGTCCTCACGGGGTTTCGGCCGGAGATCGACTACAGGAAGCTCGGGTACGGGCTCGTCGCGATCACGAAGATCAAGGCACGTGGAGACGCACTGCCCGGAATCGTCGAAGCGCTCTCCCGCGACCGGCGGCTCACGCACGTCTACGAAATCACCGGCGACTTCGACGTCCTCGTCATCGGCCGGTTTCGCGATGAGAGCGAGATGAACGTCGAGATCAAGCGCATGCTCGGGCTGCCCGGGATCGAAGGAACGAGCACGTCGATCGTGCTCTCGGCGGCCAAGGACGGGGTGGACATCCCGCTCCACAACCCCGAGGGCACCGAGCCCGGAGAGTGATGGGCGCCGGGGGAACCGGGGCAGGCCGAGCCGATTGGGTCGCTGGACTCGCCGGGGTCGAGGATGTCGCGCGAGCGGTCTCCGCATGCCGTGCCTGTCCGAGGCTCGTCGCATGGCGAGAGGAGGTCGCGCGAGAGAAGCGGGCCGCCTACCGGAGCCAGGACTATTGGGGGCGCGGGGTCCCGGGATTCGGCGACCCGAAGGCGAGGATCCTGATCGTCGGACTCGCCCCCGCGGCCCACGGGGCGAACCGCACCGGGCGCATGTTCACGGGTGACCGATCCGGAGATTGGCTCTACGCAGCGCTTCACCGGGCAGGGCTGGCCTCCCAGCCGACCTCCACCGCACGCGACGACGGTCTCGAGTTACACGACGTCTACGTGACGGCGGCGGTGAGGTGCGCTCCACCCGCCAACAAGCCGAACCCTGAGGAGCGCGAGTCGTGTCGCCCGTTTCTCGAACGTGAGATCGAGCTTCTCGTCGATGTGGGGGTCATCGTGGCGCTCGGTGGCTTCGGTTTCTCTCAAGTGCTGCGAGTGTGGCGGGAGCGCGGGGGCTCGGTCCCCAGACCCGCGCCGAAGTTCGGCCACGGGGCCGAGGTCGCTCTGGGCACGACCGGGGACGGGCCGGGACCGGTGACGTTGTTGGCGTCGTACCACCCGAGCCAGCAAAACACGTTCACCGGCACCCTCACCGAGCCGATGTTCGATGCGATCTGGAGTCGTGCGCTGGAGCTGGTCTCGGCGTCCTAGTTACCCGGCGAGCGTCCGACCTCGATCATCCGCTCGACGGCTCGAAGCGCCCGCACGCGGACATCCTCGGGTACGACGACCTCCTGTTCGAGGTTTTCGAGCGCAGACAGCGTCTTCTCGAGCGAGATCTTCTTCATGTGCGGGCAGATCGTGCACGGCTTCACGAACTCGAGGTCCGGGTGGGCCTCCTGCACGTTGTCCGCCATCGAACACTCCGTGACCATGATCACGTGCTTCGATGGAGCACGGTCCAGGTGACGGATCATCCCGGTCGTCGAGCCGACGAAGTCGGATTCCTCGCACACCTCCGGCGAACACTCCGGGTGGGCGATGACTTCGATTCCGGGATACTGCTTCCGGTAGGCACGGATCTCGTCGACGGTGAACTGCTCGTGGACCATACACCGGCCGTGCCACGCGATGACCTCCACATCCGTCTCACGCGCGACGTTTCTCGCGAGGTACTCGTCCGGCAGGAAGATCACGCGGTCCGACCCGAGCGACTCGACCACGCTCACCGCGTTGGCGGATGTGCAGCAGATGTCCGACTCGGCCTTGATCGCCGCCGGCGTGTTCATGTACGTCACGACCGGGACGCCGGGGTACCGCTCCTTCAGGAGTCTGACGTCTTCGACGGAGATGCTGTCGGACAGGGAGCAGCCCGCATCCATGTCCGGAATCAGTACGGTCTTGTCCGGACTCAGGATCTTCGCCGTCTCGGCCATGAAGTGTACGCCGCAGAACAGAATCACGTCCGCGTCGGTGTCCCGGGCCTCGATCGACAGCCCCAGCGAGTCGCCGGTGAAATCCGAGACGCCGTGGAAGATCTCGGGCACCATGTAGTTGTGTCCGAGAATGACCGCGTTTCGGACACGCTTCAGGCGGTTGATCTCCTCGACGATCGGCGCGTGCATCTCCCACTCGAACCGCGGCACGCTCCCGCGGATCTTGTCGTAGATGCGCTCCATCTCGCTCGATGGCTCTCGCTCGAGCGTGATGCTCATATGACTTCCTCGGCCGGCTCGCGAGCCAGCCCAACTCTGCCTTTTTATGATCACCGTCGTCCCAGTGTCCGTTCGTGGTCTCGAAGAAGGCGGCTCGCCAATTTCGGAAACATCCGCCCATTTGGAAAGTTCCAGGGGCGCGTCCTGTTACACTCCAGCATCGCGCTTGATTCACGTGCCAGAGCCGTGCCGGCTTCGTCGAGGGGTGCGCGGGCGCGGTCGGGCATGGTCGACGCCGGCTGCCTTTGAAGGCAAACCGGGCCCCTCTATCTTTCCCGCATGCCAGAACCGCTGACTCCGTCCGAGGCCGGCGCCCGCGTCGCGGAGCTCCGAGACACCCTCGGACGACACGCCTACCTCTACTACGTGCGAAACCGCCCCTCGATCTCCGATGAGGAGTACGATCGGTTGTTTCGCGAGCTTCAGGCGCTCGAAGAGGCCCACCCCGACCTCGTGGTCCCCGAGTCTCCGACGCAGAGGATCGGGTCGGAGCCGTCCGACGCGTTTCAGTCCGTCGAGCACGCGGCCCCGATGCTCAGCCTCGACTCCGCCGCCGACGTCGCGGCCCTGGAGCGTTTCGACGACAGGATGCGGAAGGCGGTCGACCCCGTCCGCTACGTCGTGGAGCCGAAGCTGGACGGTGCTTCGGTCGAGCTCGTCTACGAGGACGGCCTCCTCATCCGGGGGGTTACGCGGGGGGACGGGCGACGAGGCGAGGACATAACCGAGAACGTTCGGACGATCCTCTCCGTCCCCCTGTCACTTCGCCAGGAGGACGCTCCGGTTCCGTCCCGGGTGGCGCTTCGGGCCGAGGTCATCATGCGAGTGGGGGCGTTCGAGGCCCTGAACGCGAGCCTCCTGGCCGGGGGCGGTTCTCCGTTCGCGAACCCGCGCAATGCGGCGGCGGGCTCGCTTCGTCAGCTGGATCCGAGAACGACGGCCAGTCGCCCGCTCGACATCTTCGTGTACGATATCCTGGCCATCGCCGGCGCGGCTCCGCGATCGCAGACGGAGACTCTGGAGACGCTCCGGTGCTGGGGTCTGCCGGTGAACGAATGGTGTCGGCCCGCCGAAACCGTTGCCGACATCGTCGCTTTTCACGGTGAGATCGAGGACCAGCGTGACGATCTCGACTACGAGATCGATGGCATCGTCATCAAGCTCGATGACATGGCGCAGCGCGATGAGCTGGGCGAGACGTCGCACCATCCGCGGTGGGCGTTCGCCTACAAGTTCCCGCCCCGGAAGGAGATCACGCGTCTGCTCTCGATCGTGCCGAGCGTCGGTCGAACGGGTGTCGTGACGCCGATCGCCTTCATGCGGCCGGTGGAGCTCGGCGGCGTGACGGTCAGCCGGGCCAACCTGCACAACCGTGAGGAGGTCGCGCGAAAGGACATTCGCGAAGGAGACCGCGTCCGCGTGCAGCGCGCCGGGGACGTCATCCCGCAGGTGCTCGAGCGCATCGACGAGCCGGGGCGCGAGCGGACGGAGCCCTGGGTGATGCCGGCCGTTTGCCCGTCGTGTGGGACGCCCCTCGAGGAGAAGGGTCCGTACACACGCTGTCCCAACCTCTTCGACTGCGGGGCGCAGCGGGCAGGACGCATCCAGCACTATGCATCGCGCCACGCGCTCGACATCGAAGGTCTGGGGGACGAGACGTCGCGGCTTCTCGTAGATGAGGGGCTGGTCGTTCACGTCCCGGACCTCTACGACCTGAACGTCGAGGACCTGCTGCCTCTGGATGGTTTCGCGCGGAAGTCCGCGGAAAACCTGATCGCGGCGATCCAATCCACCCGCACGACCGAACTCGCCCGATTCATCTACGGGCTCGGCATTCCGGAAGTGGGCGTGACCGTCGCCCGCGAGCTCGCGATGCACTTCCGGTCGTTCGAGGACTTCCGTGCGGCCGACCACGAGACCCTTCAGACGGTGGACGGGATCGGCCCGATCATGGCCGAGCAAATCGTCGCCTTCCTGAGTCGGCCCCGCGTAAGCGAGTTGATCGACGGGCTTCGCGAGTCCGTTGACCCTCGCCCGCCCGAGCGTGCGGGCGACGCGCTCGCCGGACATCGGGTCGTTCTCACCGGGGGGCTGACGTCCATGAGCCGCAACGACGCGAAGAAGCTTCTCGAATCGCTGGGCGCCAAGGTCACGTCGTCCGTCAGCAAGCAGACGAGCTTCGTCGTCTCGGGCGAAAACCCCGGCTCCAAGCTCGAAAAGGCGGAGACCCTCGGAGTCGAGATCCTCGACGAGGAAGCCCTGCTGGCGCTTCTGGAAGAGAATGGGGTCGCCTGACATGGAAAACATCGAGATCGCGCAGACGCTCAGAGAGGTGGCGAATCTCCTCGAGATCCTCGACGCGAACCCTTTCAGGGTGCGTGCGTACCGAAACGCGATTCGGACCGTGCAGGAGCACGCGGTGCCCATGCGGAAGCTCGTGGAAGAAGGCGCCGATCTGACCGAGCTGCCCTCCGTCGGAAAGGGGATGGCGGAGAACATCGCCGAGCTCGTCGAGACGGGCGACCTGTCCCTCATCGACCAGCTGATCGAGGAAAACCCCGCGCTCGTGGACCGCGACGTCGTCTCCTCGCTCATCGAGATCACGAGCATCCCCGGGATCGGACCAAAGAAGGTCAGAAAGCTCTGGGAGGACCTCGGGGTCGAGTCGGTCGAGGATCTCAAGGAGGCGGCGTCGGAGGGCAGGGTCGCGGAGCTTGAAGGGTTCGCGAAGAAGACCGAACTGCGGATCCTCGAGGAAATCGACCGGCTTGCCACCCGGACGAGCCGTTTCCGGCTGGGGGACGTGGATGAGCTGCTCCCGCCGCTCCTCGACCACATGCGCGGCGTCGAGGGAGTCCGCCGTGTGGAAGTGGCCGGAAGCTACCGGCGGCGCCGAGAGACGGTCGGCGACATCGACCTGCTCGTGCTCGCCGATGATGCGATGGCGGCGTCGGAGGGGCTCACTTCGTTCGATGGCGTCGATCGCGTGATCGGGGCGGGTGGCACTAAGACGTCGGTCTCGCTCCGGAGTGGCCTCCAGGTGGACCTGCGGGTCGTTCCGGACGAGAGCTGGGGTGCGGCACTCGTCTACTTCACTGGCTCCAAGGAGCACAACATCAAGCTTCGGCAGCGGGCGCTCGACCGCGGCCTGCGGGTGTCCGAGTACGGAGTCTTCGAGATTCCGCCCGAAGAGAAGGACGACGTCGTGGGCGAACGGGGAGTCGCCTCATCCGGCGCGATCGTGGCGGGGGCAACAGAGGAGGACGTGTACGAGTCGCTCGACCTCCCGTGGATCGCGCCCGAGATCCGTGAGGACCGTGGCGAGCTGGCCGCGGCCGAGGAGGACGGGCTTCCCGACCTGATCGAAGTGGGGGATCTGAAGGGTGACCTTCACATGCATTCAACATGGTCGGATGGTCGAAACACCATCGAAGAGATGCTCGCGGCATGCGCAGCACGAGGCTACGAGTATTTCTGCATGTCCGATCACTCGAAGGCGCTCGCGATGGTGGAGGGGCTAGATGCGGTGCGATTGCGCCAGCAGTGGGCCGAGATCGACGGGATCGCGTCACGTCAACCCGAGATTCGGATCCTCAAGAGCATGGAGGTCGACATCCTGAAGGACGGCTCGCTGGATCTCGAGGACGAACTGCTCGAGGAGCTCGACTGGGTCACGGTGTCGATCCATTCCTTCTTCGGGCTGCCGGCGGCGGAGCAGACGGAACGCGTGTTGACGGGCCTGTCACACCCCCAGGTGAACGTCTTCGGTCACCCGACGGGTCGGATCATCAACCGGCGGGGTCCGATCGAGATCGAGATCGACGAGATCCTCCAGGCCTGCGCCGAGTACGGGGTGGCCGTCGAGATCAACTCGCACCCCAATCGGCTGGACCTGCGCGACACCCACGCCTGGCGGGCCCGAGAGCTCGGGGTGCCGATCACGATCTCGACCGACGCGCACCGCGCGGAGGAGCTCGATCTGATCCGCTACGGCGTCGAACAGGGGCGACGGGCCTGGCTGACTCCGGACGACGTCCTGAATACCCGACCGCTGGATGAGCTGCTGTCCTGGGCCGCATCCTGACCTGAGACCCATGGCACGGGAGGGGAGTCGGTGAGCAGCACGTGCGAGCCGTTGAGAAAGAAGGAGAAACAGGAGCTCGAGGGGTACGTCGGTTGGGTGCCCGTCGCGGGTCGCGCCGCGCTCTTCGTCCTCGCCGTGGGCGGTGTGGCGCTATTCCTCCGGTTCGCCTTCGGCGCGGCGTCCGCCGCCAATCCGGCGCTCGCCAATCCCGCCTGGTGGATCGTCCCCTCCGTGGCGGTGGGGGCGTTCCTCTTCAAACGTGCCCGCGACTGGACCGGAGGCAAGGACCTCCGGGAGAAGATCAGTCAGGATTTGGAACGCGGGGAAGCGGCCGTGCACACCCTGCACGTACTGGAGGGCATCCTCATCGAGGAACAGGAGGATGAGGGCCCGCTGGTGTTCGTTCAGACCGAGCTGTCCGGCGTGATTCGCTTCGCCGGCCAGTACCTCGACCGCGAGGTGAGGCGCGGCTTTCCGTGGCCGCAGATCACGATCCGCGAAGCGCCGGCCTCCAGGATCTTCTTCGGCGTCCGGGGGACCGAGGGCGAGGTGCCGCTCATCGAGCGCGGGCCGCTGACGCGTATGGAAGCGGCGACCCTCGGTCCGTTCGATGAGGAGTACCTCCGTCTGCAGTCGGACTTCGAGACGCTCAAGAAGACACTGGGTCTACAGAAGGAGGGCTGACCGCCGACACGCTCGCCGCGGGGTCCTGTCGGCGATGAGTGGGGAGCGGCCTCAGGGCAGCGGGAAGAAGGTGCCGTCCCGGTAGAGGTAGGCCGGCTTCCCCGGATACTCCTCTCGCAGCCGGTCGTTTTGATCGCCGAGGTCGCGAGCAAAGACGAATCGCCCGTCGAGTCCGGCGGTGTTCGCGGCGAGGTGCGGAGAATAGTTGGTGTAGCCCTCCCGGTCGTAGAGCACCTCCCTGGCGCACGGCTCGGCGAGCGGGCGGTTCGGGACGAGACGCAACGTCGGGTCGTCGTTCAGGCGCACCACTTCGATCTCGTCCTCCGGCCGGATGAGCCCGAGCATCTCCTGATTCAGGCGTTCCGCGGACCACCCCTGGGCCTCGCCGGACCGCACGACGAGCTCGAGCTCACAGTGGTCCGAGCTCCGATACACCCGTTCGGCGACTGACGCGCTCGCGCCCGCGCCCCGCGCACGGGCGATGATTCGGTTCCCCCAGGAGACAGCGACGAAGATCAGGCCCTCATCGATGCCGGCGGCTTCGGCCTCCAGCACCAGGTCGCGTTTGACGCTCTCCATACCGGTCGCGTACACGCGGAAGCGCTGGGGGGTCGCATAAAACACCGAGTAGACGAACGAGAGCCCCACGACCGCGACAAGGAGTGTCGAGGCGTTGAGGCCGCGTAACCAGGCGACGGGGCGGTTCGAGCGACGCCGCAACTCGATGAATGACACGGCCAGTAGCGGTACGAGGAACGGGAGTCCTTCGTACAGGTACCGCGGTCCGAGGAAGGCGTCCCGGTGCCAGTAGAAGAAGTACGCGGCGGGAATCGCGAAGAAGGCGGCGACCAGCCGACCCTCCCATTTCCTCGTGGCCCAGCCGAGCGCCAGGAACGCCCCGAGCGGCAGGAGCGCCGGGATCGCCCACTCGAACAGGAAGCTGTGGAGCAGCCCGAGATCGATCAGCTCGTTCCGAAGACCCGTCAGCGGCGTGTGCGAGTCGCCCCATGGCGACCGGTGGAAGCCCAGCCCGTGCGACTCGCCCCAGAGCTTGACGTAGCCCGCCGTAAGCGGGTGTCCCGTCGTGACGGCGTTGAAGACGAAGTACATGGAGGCCGTCGCGGCAAACCCGGCCGAGGCGATGATGCCATGCGAAAGCCAGCGCCGACCCGCGATGCGGATCGCCGGGAAGATCAGCGCCGCGCCGACGGCCGCCGAGGTCAGCGGGCGTGACAAGAACGCCGTTCCCAGAGCCAGGCCGCCGAGAAGGATCCAGCCGGCACGTGGCGCCTCGCCCCCCTCCGCGGACTGCTCCCAGCGAACCACACTCCACAGGAAGAGCCCGACGAAGAGCACGGCGGAGACGTGGTTCATGTAGCTCGCGCCCATGAACCAGAAGAACGGCGCGAGGATCATCAGGATGAGCGAGGCGCGCGAGACGTCCTCGCCGAACAGGCGTCGGGCCGTGTCGGCGATCAGCCACGCGGTGATCAGGCTGAAGACGATCGGGATGAGCCAGGGCGCGCCGATCCAGACGCCGAGCGCCAGCGCCGCGGGGTGGCCGGGTGGGTACTGCGAGTACCAGCGACCCCCGTCCACGAGCATGTGTTGGGTGGTGAAGAACCCCTCGTAGGCCGGCGCGTCGGCCGAGGCGAGCCCCGCCGCGAAGATCTTCCCCTGGAAGAGCTGGATGATCGAGTCGATCAGTAGTGGGCTGCGCGAGAAAGCGAACGTCGAAGCGACGACGAGGATCACGGCGAGGAGGGCCAGCGCTCCAAACCGGAACGCGCGATCCCCGGGGCGGCGCAGCGCCGTCGTCACCCCGCTGGCGGCGCGCTCGACAAGGTCCGGGAACATCCAGGCGGCCAGCCCGCCAATGGTGAGAAAGACCGTCAGGCCCAGGAGCCACTCGCCCGGCGGGATGAGCCAGGTGGTCCCGGGCGGGTCGTCGAAGATCGCGCGGAGGGGGATGAACGGCACCAGGAGGAGAAGCCACCCCGCCGCCTTGAGGAACGTCGCTCCCACCCCCCCTGGGGCGCGATCCGCCACACGACCGACCTCGTCCCGGTTTCCGTCGTCCATCACACCGCCCCTCCTGCCACCCCCTGTGCGCGCCCCGGTCCCATGACCGACGGCGCAATCGACAGACTAGTCGGTCACCCTGACTTCGATCCCGCGAGCGGCCAACTCCTCAACATAAGGTCCGTACGGGATGAGCCGATACGAGGGCTCCGCGCCCGGATCGGAGATGATCCCGCGTCCAAGAAACAGACCGACGATCGCGAGGGTGAACCCCGTGGTCCGCTCCATCGCCGTGATGCCGATCTCCTCGTCCATGCGATCCAGGACGTCGAACGTGACGCGGCCTGATGAGCCCGCGTTCTCGCCTTCGGCCACGACCCGGAGCGCAACGAGGTCCGGCTCCGAGAGGTTGAGATGGGGCCGGATGCAGGCGAGGAAGGCGTCCCGGGGGACCACCTGGGTCCCCTTCACATCCACCGGCTCCAGATCGATCAGACCGAGCTGCTTGAAGGCCAGCATGATCTGGGCGTGTCCCGGGTAGCGAAGCGTCTTGTAGCAGAGCTCATCGAGGTCGTCTGAGTAGTCCCATGGCTGGAGCGATGCGCCGCCCGCCGTGTGGAACGCCTCGAGATCTCCCAGCTCCCCGAAGTCGAGCAGCTCGATCTCGGTCAGGGCCTCGACCTGCGTCGGCTCCCCGTCCCTGAGCATCCACGACAGAGTGTCGTAATAGTCGAGCATGCCCTCCAGGGAGTAGGCCACCTGGTAGTTGAGCGGGGGACGCGGGTTCTGCGGAAGCCCGCCGACGTACATGCGGACCGAGCGGGGGTCGTCGAACCGCCGGATCCCCTCGGATGCGATCACGTTGATCATCCCGGGCGCGAGACCCACGTCAGGGACCAGCGTGACCCCGGCATCCACGGCCCGGGCG
>JAOTZH010000208.1 GCA_029861425.1 Gemmatimonadota bacterium | reverse complement strand
CGGCGCTCCAGGAGGCGATAGATCGGGACGTCTCGGAGGGCTGCCGTCCGATGTTGATCGGGGCGACCCTGGGGACGACCTCGACCGCGAGCATGGACCCCGTGGGCGACATCGCCGAAATCGCGCGACGCTGCGGGGCGTGGCTCCATGTCGACGCGGCCTACGCGGGGGCGGCGGCCATCATCCCGGAGCTCCGGGATGGGTTCGAGGGCTGGGAGCACGCGGACTCCATCGTGATCAACCCCCACAAGTGGCTGGGGACATCCCTCGACTGCTCCGTTCTCCTGTTCCGGCAACTCGCACCGTTCCGCGAAGCGCTCTCGCTGACCCCCGCCTATCTCGCCTCGGATCACGAAGACGTCACGAACTTGATGGAGATGGGGCTCCCGCTCGGTCGCCGGTTTCGGGCCATGAAGCTCTGGCTGCTCTTCCGGTGTGTCGGAACCCGGGGGCTCGCCGACACGTTGCGAACCCATATCGCGTGGGCCCGCGAGTTCGCCGCGGCCCTGGAGGCGGATCCGCGATTCGAGCTCGCCGCCCCGGTCGGATTCAGCACCGTGTGCTTCCGGATAAGGCCGTCATCCGGTCGCCCGGACGCCGAGGAGATGAACCGGGCGGTCCTCGAACGCGTGAATGCCTCGGGGGAGGCATTCATCTCGCACACGGAACTCGACGGACGTTATACTTTGCGGCTGTCGGTCGGAAGCGTTCATACGCGTTCGAGGCACGTCGAGACAGCGCTGCGGCAACTCGAGGAGGCTCTCGAGGCCGAAATCGAAGAGACCGGGGGGTCCGTTTGAAGGACATTTCGAGATGTTGGGTGGGGATCGCGGTGGCCGCGCTTGCCGCGGGGTTCGCTGGATGCGCCACGGAGGCCGAGAGCGCGCAGGAGAGCTCGGTGGTCCCCTCGGACATGCAGGTCGCCGGAGAGCGGGCGGACCGGGCCCGTCTCAGGGGGAGCGAAGACGCCGCATTCCAGATCGTCGAGGTCTCGGACTTCCAGTGTCCGTTTTGCCGACAGTTCTACGACGAGGCCTACCGGCAGATCGATAGCGCCTACATCTCGACGGGCAAGGTCAGCTATCTGTGGGTCGGGTATGCGAATCCGGGCCACGGACGGGCATGGCCCTCGATTTCGGCGTCATTCTGTGCGGGTACCGTAGGGAAGTTCTGGGGAATGCATGACCTCCTGTTCGACCGACAGGAGGAGTGGGGTGCGTCGCCCGATCCTTTCGACGACTTCGTTCGGTATGCCGGCGAACTCAATATCGACGTGGAATCCTTCGGCAACTGCGTTCGTAACAGCCTCCTCGCGCCCCTCATGCTTCGTGACTACACGAGCGTGATGCGGGCGGGAATCTCGAGCACGCCATACTTCATCCTGGCCGACAGCATCGCGATCCGCGGGGCGGCGGACTTCGCGACGTTCCAGGCCGCGATCGACACGCTGCTCGTTCTAAGGGGCGCGTCCGATTCGGAAGCTGACGCGAACGAAGGGAACTAGCGGCCCGATCCCGGTTCCGGACCCGCGACCGCCTCGGCGCGGCCGGATCCTTCCACCACCCGGTAGGCCGCATTTGGGGCGATCGCCGGTATCGAATCGACCGTGCCCGACCCGGGCCACCGGATCTCGATGCTCTCGATCGTCGCGTCCGGTCCGAGCCCGATTTCCTGACGTAACGCGTTGGCGCCGAAGCTCCCGCCCGTCCCTGCTGAACGATGGATCCGCCGCGGACCGCCCGCCGTGCGGAGCTCGATCGTGATCCTCGCCCCGAGCCCGGTGCGGTTGGCCGTCCGGCCTTCGAGCTCGAGGGTGATCCAGTCGTTCCCGAACCCCGGGTTGCGGTAGAGGACGTTCCGCGAACGGTCCCCCTGATTCGCGCCCCCGAGCACGACGTGGATGTCCTGATCGCCATCGTTGTCGATGTCGACGAACGATACGCCGTGTCCCTTGTCGAGCAGCCCGAAGCCCCCGCTCGCCGTCACCTCCTCGAAGCGGTCGCCTCGATTGCGGAACACCCGGTTTGGCATGAGCTGGCGGAAGTCGGGATCTCCCGTGCCCACGAACACGTCGAGCCACCCGTCGTTGTCGAGGTCTCCGAAGTTCGAGCCCATGGCGTACATGATCCGGTTCAGCCCGACCGTTTCGGTGACATCCTCGAACGTGCCGTCCCCGCCATTTCGATAGATCCGCGGCAACTCGGGGCCCTGTTCGAGACCGTGATCGATCCCGAGGGCCTCGGCCGCGACGTGTGCGGTCTGCGCCGAATACCCGGCCACGAACAGGTCGAGCCGGCCGTCGTTGTCGAAATCCCAGAACCAGGTCGGGAAGCTCGCACGGGGCTCGGCCACCCCGGCCGCTTCCGTAATCTCGTCGAACCGCCAGCCGCCCGCGGATTGCGGACCCGCGTTCCGATACAGGCGGTTGGGCGCACCGATCGTCGAGACGTAGAGGTCTGGCCGCCCGTCGTCGTCTACGTCTCCCCACGCGACGCCCTTCACGAACGCATTGACGTCGAGCCCGGTCACGGCCGCGACTTCCTCGAAGCGCCCATCGCCCAGATTTCGGTACAGCTCGGACGTGTGCGAGCGCCCGTCGCGGGATTCGTTCCCGATGAACAAGTCCAGCCATCCGTCTCCGTCGTAGTCGGCCCAGGCGGCGGTCTGGGTAGGGTGCTCGCTGTAGAGCCCCGCCTCTTCCGTGACATCCGAGAACGACCCGTCTCCGTCGTTTCGGAGGAGTGAGTTCGGCCAGCCCTGCACGAGCCACCCGCCCCGTAGTACCAGGACGTCGATGTCCCCGTCGTTGTCGTAGTCTGCGTGGACCAGGTTCAGACCGCCGTTCAGTCCCGTGAGACCGGCCTGCTCCGTCCGGTCGACGAAGTGTCCGGTCCCGTCGTTCTCGAAGTAACGCAGCGGGTCGCGCAGGCCGCGAGACGACACCATCACGTCGGGAAGACGGTCCCCCGTAAAATCATCTACGATGCCGCCGCCCGACACGGAGACCACGTCGAGCCCCACATCCCCGGCGACCTCTTCGAAGCGCGGCAACACACCCTCGCCCTCGAAGTCGGACGCGGGGATCTGGGCCCCGCCCTGCCCCGTATCTTCCCACTCCCCGGCCGCCATCGCGGACAGCGTGAGCATCCACCGGGCTCGAAGATCGCCCGGCCGGCGCTCGAGTTGCGCCTCGTGCCACCGCACTGCCCGTCCCAGCGTGGCTCGCGCCGAATCGGGCATGGGATCGCCGGGCACGGGCGGAACCGCGTTCCAGCACGGAAACGGCGGGTCGGCAGCCGCCGGGCACGCCTGCTCGAGTCCGCGTCGCAACAGCCCCACTCCGATCAACTCGTCGAGCGTCGCGAGGAATCCGGGGACGGGCTCCCGGCCTGCGCTGGTCACGAGATCGCGAATCAGCATGAACTGCTCGACCGCGGGCGCCGTGAGACCCGCGTTCAACAACTCCTGGGCGATCAACCCCTGGCGCAGGACCATGGAGGCGGGGTCGGCGGGCAACTCCGTTTCGGTGAAGTGTCGGATCCGCTCCCGGTTCAGCTGCTCGTCCTCGAGCGGGTTCGCGGAGTCTGCGAGGGACGCCAGACGTTCGGCCATCCGGACGGTGCCGGGATGACGCGCCACGCCTTCCGCGCGTTCTGCGGGGGTGCAACCCGACATCGCCGCGAGGCCTGCGAGACACGCCACTGGACCCGGGCGACGGCGCCTCGCCGACTTCACGGAGCCCCGGCCACGATGGTCAGCTCGCGCGACCCTGCATCGAGGGGGCGCTCCGTCGTGGAGCCATCCGGCCAGCGCACGCGTACGGCGGTCGGCTCTGTCCGAAGGCCGAAGACCTGGGTCGCGCCGTTCCGTGACCAGTAGCCCGACCCGGACTGCACCTCCCGGGCGGGGCCGACGCCGTCCGCGTATACGACGCGGATGCGGGCTCCGATCGCGTCCGGGTTCGTCACGCGACCGCGGAGCGAGACCCGCAGCCCCGGTTCGCCGCCGATCCCATGAAAGATCGCTGCTCCCTCGCCGTTGAGGCCGACGGCCAGATCCCAGCGACCGTCGAGGTCGAAGTCGGCGAAGGCGGCACCGCGCGCGTCCGCGTACACGGGGGCACCGGCGAGTCCGGCGTCGACGTATTCCAGCCCCCCGGCTCCGTCGCCCAAGAGCAGGGCGCCTCGCCCGGCGTCGTGTCGTCCGATCCCGAGAGGCGTCGCGAGGAAGTTCTGGGCGAGGTAGATGTCTTCGTTACCGTCGCGGTCCACGTCTCCGACGACGACACCGAACGCCGGGGCCCGCTGCGCCTCCCCTGGCAGCACCAGGGATTCGAAGCGTCCGCCACGGTTCAGAAACGCCGTATGCGAGTAGGTGGCGGCGCTGACGCGGTAGACCTCCCCATCCCGATTATCCACGAGATCTTCGAGGGTCGCCCGTGAGAACGCTTCAAACGTCGGCACGGTGCGACGGATGAACGGCAAGGCGGTCGCCAGAGTCAGGTACCCTCGAGTCGGAACGACCCGGCCGGCCTCGTCCACCGTCGCCTCAATGAAGTCGATCTGCCCGTTTCCGTCGAAGTCGGACGCGACACCCACGGCTGGTCGCTCCGGGGTGGGCGGGTAGTCGACGTTCACGCCCCAGGAAGTCGCCACGAGGTCGGGTCGGCCGTCGCCATTCAGGTCCCCGGTCGCGATGCCGTTCCAGCGACCGGTGTGGTCGCCGAGGCCCCAATCGTCCGTCGCCTCCGTGAATCGCCCCTGGTCGTTCAGCAGGAGACGCACCGTCCCCCACTCGAGGGCGAGCACCAGATCCGGGTCCCCATCCGAATCGATATCGGAGAAGACGGCTCCCGACACCATCCCGATCGATCGGAGAGTCGTGATGAGCGACACATCCTCCTCCCAGCCGGAAGACCCGCCGAGGAGAAGTCGCGAACCGGCAGGCAAAGGGTAGGCGCCGGGGAGCGCGCGCCCGCCGACGAACAGATCCAGAAACCCGTCGCCGTTTACGTCGGCCTGCGCGACCGGTCCGGTCGTATTGAAGTCTCCCGGGAGCAGCGGACCGCCCGAGCCTCCGAGGTCGAAAAGCGGCGGCACTGAGGCCGCCTCCTCCGGAGTCCGGCCTTCCCAATTGCTCACCCCGACCACCAGCGTATATCCGGCCGGACCGATGGTTCCCAGGATGGTCGTCTGATCGCCTGGAGTCGCCGCACCCACCGGAACCGGTGAGGCGAGAACGCCCTCCTCGTTCATCAGGAGGCTGGCTCTGCCACCGGAGGGCGCCGCGACGATGAGATCCGGATCGCCGTCCCGATCGACGTCCTCCCAGCTGACGCCCGGACCGAGACGGGAGAGCTCCAGAGGGATGAGCGGCTGGCGCGCCAACTCATCGAAGACCGTCTCCGTGTGAGCCACCGTCACGTCGATGGCTTCGAACAGAGCCGCCCGAGATCCCGCAGCCGGATCAGCCTGCCTTCTCTCGGCCGGTGCGGTCCGCGGGTGGCGCACCTCGTAGGCGCGGTTCGTCTCGACCGCGAGCTCCGTCGTCGCTCCGTCCGGCCACTCCACCCGCAGACGCCCGCCGGGGCTGTCGCCCATCGCGAATGCGAGCATGGGGTCGGAGCCCGAGAGGTACATGCCCCCCGACGTGACCTGCCGGCTCTGCCTGGGGACCGCGCCGCCCTCCAGGGTGACCCGGGCCCCGACGGCCTGCGTGTTGCCGCCCGTCTCCAGCAGACGCACGGCGACCCTGGCCCCACCCGCCTCGTTTCGAAGAACGAGCGGCTCGCCCTCCAGTCGCGAGATGATCACGTCCAGATCGCCGTCCCGATCGAGATCCGCTGACCCCAGCGCGTGGCTCACGTCCGGCTCGCCGCCGAACCCCCAGTCTGCCCCGGACTCGACGAACACCCCATCCCCGCCGTTCCGAAACGCGAGATTGCGCAACGCAAGGCGCGGGAACACGCCCAGCTCCTCCCTCCAGTCGACGGTGATCCGACCGGACTGCAGTGCCTCCTGGGTGTCTCCATCCAGCGGGTCCCACGCGTGACCGTTGGCGACCAGGAGGTCTTCGAACCCATCGAGGTCCACGTCCAGAAACATCGCTCCCCAGGTCCACTCCGACGCATGGAGTCCGGCCGCACGGCCGACCTCGGCAAACGTGCCATCCCCGCGGTTGAGTTGAAGGACGTTTCTTCCCTCCGCCACGCGCGAAGCCGAAAACCCGGGCGGCGTCGCCGAGGGCACGGTAGACCCGGTCTGCATCCGCCGCCGGACGGGATCGAAGGCGAGCATCTCGGTCGTCACGAAATCCACGTCGCCGTCACGATCGACGTCCGCGAAATCCACACCCATGGACGACGCACTCGTCGTCCGGAGCACGCGGGCTCCGACGGCCGTGAAGCCGCCGCCATCGTTTCGCCACATGGCGTCCGGGCTGCCGAAGTC
>JAOTZH010000207.1 GCA_029861425.1 Gemmatimonadota bacterium | reverse complement strand
TCCTCCGGCCTGGTGTTCGGCATTCTGCCTTCGCTGCGCGCGTCACGCCCCGATCTATCCGATGACCTGAAGGAGGGCTCGCGAACGTCGACCTCGGGCAACCGACGCCTCCGTAGCGCTCTAGTCATCGCCGAGGTCGCCCTCTCGATGGTTCTGCTGGTCGGCGCCGGGCTGATGATCCGCACGCTCCATGAGCTCAGGACTGTCGACAAGGGATTCGAGACGGAGGGGCTTCTCACTGCACGCGTGACGATCAGCGGTCAGAGGTACGCGACGCGCGAAGAATGGGCCGGCTTCTACGACCAGCTGGAGGACCGCCTGCGTGCCGTTCCGGGCGTGGCCGACGTGACGACTACGCTCCTCCTGCCGCTCGGCAATCGATCGTGGGAGCCACGGATCTGGCCCGAGGGCGAGGCGATCACGCCGGACAACGGGGACTCCGTGCTCTACGGGATCGTCTCTGAATCGTATTTCGCGACGATGGGCGTGCCGCTCGTCGCGGGCCGCACCTTCACCGACGCGGACCGGGGCGATGGATCCATGGTGGCGATCATCGACGAGACCATGGCACTGCGGTACTGGCCCGGCGAGAGCGCCCTGGGCAAGCGGGTGACCTTCGAAAACGGCGGGACGCAGACCGACCCTCAGCCGATTTACCGAACCGTCGTTGGCGTCGCCCAGAATGTCCGACACTACGAGCTGGAGAGCCCGTCCCGGATCCAGGTATACATCCCGCTGCTCCAGTCCGGGGGCACGTCGGGCCCGGAGCTCTCGGTCGTTCTCAAGACGACCGTCCCGCCCGATCAGCTCGTGGCCCCTCTCCGTCAGGAGGTGGCGACGATGGACCCGGACGCGCCCGTATCGCGGATCGCGACGCTTCAGGCGAACGTGGACAACGCCCTGCAGGGAGACGCGGCCATGGGCGGCATCCTCGCGACATTCAGCGGCCTCGCGCTGCTCCTCGCCGGCATCGGGATCTTCGGAGTCCTCTCGTACTCCGTCGCCCAGCGGACCACGGAGATCGGGATCCGGATGGCGCTCGGAGCGGACGGGCGAGCCGTCCGCCGCTGGGTGGCCTTCGAGGGTCTGGCGCTGGCGGGCGTCGGAGTCGCGATCGGTATCGTGGCGGCGCTGGGACTTACTCAGCTCCTGACCGGATTCCTCTACGGCGTCAGTCCGGTCGATCCACTCGTATACGGGGTGCTCGCGCTGTTTCTCATGGGAGTGACGTTTGCGGCGACGTACATCCCGGCCATGTCGGCCACGCGGGTCGATCCGGCCACGGTGCTGCGGTCGAGCCAGTAGCTAATTGACCCGCCGGTCGCGACCGGCCCACTCGCGCTCGCGAAGCACGTATTTCTGGACCTTGCCGGTGGACGTCTTCGGGAGGTCGCCGAACTCGACCGCATCGGGACACTTGAAGTGCGCCATGTCATCCCGACAGTGCTCGATGATCTCCTCCTGGGTGGCCGCCGCGCCGGGCTTGAGCGTCACGAACGCTTTGGGGCGCTCGCCCCACTTTTCGTGCGGAATCGCGATCACGGCGCACTCGAGCACCGCCGGGTGACGAGCCACCGCCTGCTCGACCTCGATGGTCGAGATGTTCTCTCCGCCCGAGATGATGATGTCCTTGGCCCGGTCGCGTAGCTCCACGTAGCCATCGGGGTGCCACACGGCGAGATCGCCGGAGTGGAACCACCCGTGCCGAAACGCCTCGGTCGTGGCCTCCGGGTCGTCGTGGTACTCCTTCATCACGATGTTCCCGCGCATCACCACCTCGCCCATCGTCTCGCCGTCGCGGGCGATGTCCTTCCCTTCCTCGTCGACCACGCGAACGAGATCCGACGTCACGTAGCCCTGCCCCTGCGTCGCCATCCACGTCGCCTGCTCGTCCAGCGACAACCCTTCCCACTCCTCGTGCCATTCGGTGACGGTCGTGGGTCCGTAGGTCTCGGTCAGCCCGTAGACGTGCACCGGCTTGAAGTTCAGCTCGCGAAGGGTGGCGAGGAGAGTCGGCGAGGGCGGCGCCCCCGCGATCGTCACGGTGACCTCACGATCCAGTCGTCGGGCCCGGTCGCTGTTGACGAGCATGATCTGGACGGTCGGCGCACCGTTGTAGTGCGTAATCCCCTCTAGCTCGAAGAGGTCCCACACGGAGTCCGCGTCGATGTGCCGGAGACAGACGTGGGTCCCCCCGACCGCCGTGACAGCCCAGGTGAAGCACCACCCGTTGCAGTGGAACATGGGGAGCGTCCACAGATAGACGCTGTCCGCGGTGAGCGTGGTCGCCAGCACCTCGCCCAGCGCGTTCAGGTAGGCACCGCGGTGCGAATAGACGACGCCCTTCGGTCTTCCCGTCGTCCCCGAGGTGTAGTTCATCGATATCGACTCCTCCTCGTCGGCCAGGACGCGCGGCGGCGGCTCGGGCGAGGCGGACTGGAGGAAACGCTCGTACGGATCGTCTTCCAGGGACCCCGTATCCGCGATCTCGATCACGTCCAGTCGAGTCGTATCCAGGGGCTCGAGGAGCGGAACCAGCTCTCGATCGACGAAGAGCTTCTTCGATCCGCTGTGCTCGAGGATGTAGCCGATCTCCTGGCTCGAGAGCCGGGTGTTGATCGCCACCAGGACGCAGCCGGCGGCGGGCACGCCATAGTGGGCCTCGAGCATGGCAGGGATGTTCGGGGCGAGGAACGCAACGCGGTCGTGCTCTCCGAGCCCCGCGCTCCGGAGGCCGTTCGTCAGGCGATGCGACCGCTCGAGGAGCTCCGAATAGGTGTACCGCCGGCGCCCATGGATGACGGCCGTCTTCCGGGGGAAGATCGATGCCGCGCGCTCGAGGAAATCGAGCGGCGTGAGCTCGGACCGATAGACCTTGTCGTTCATCTGACTCCGTTCACTCGATCTCCACGATGATCTTGCCCGTCACCGAGCCGTCTTCCTGAGCCTCATGCGCGGCGGCCGTTCCGGCCAGCGGAAACCTGGCGCCGATCCGAACCTGCAGCTGTTCGGCCGCGAGCCAGGTCGTCAGGTCTCTGATCGCGGCCCGACGGTCCGCGGCCGGTAGGAGATAGCCCTGCAGGAAGTGGATCCGCACGTCCTTGAACGCCAGAGGATAGTAGGAGACCGGCAGCACGGGATTCGACGTCGAAGAGTAGGAAGCGATGCGGCCGTTCTCGCGAAGGACGGCGATGTCCGTCGTGAGGTTCGCGGCGAGATCGACTTCGACGATCCGGTCCACCCCGGCCCCTTCCGTCAGCTCGAGCACCGTGCCGGCGGCATCGCCTTCGGTGTAGTCGACGACGGCGTCCGCACCGGCCTCGCGGGCGAGAGCACCCTTTACCTCCGAGCTGACCGTCGCGATCACGCGTGCACCGCCGAGCGTGGCGAGCTGGACGGCGAGATGCCCGACGGCTCCCGCTCCGCCCTGCACGAGCAGAGTCTGCCCCCCGACCGGGCCGTCACCGAACACCGCGTAATGGGCCGTGCAGCCCGGGACGCCCAGACCGGCCGCCGTCGCGAAATCGACGCCGCCGGGCAGCGCTACGGCCAGCTCCGAGGGCACCGCGGTGTACTCGGCCGCCGTGCCGAACGCACGCGCACCGTTTTGCGCGTTCCACAGCCAGACGCGCTCCCCGATGCGATCCGCCGACACGCCCGCGCCCACCGCCTCGATGACTCCACCACCGTCGCTGTGCGGGATGATCCGCGAGTGCGGCATCTCGAGACCGATCCACCCGTCGCGTCGCTTCGTATCCGACGGGTTCACACCCGAGGTGGCCACGCGCACGAGCACTTCGCCCTCGTCGGCCGACGGAGCGTCGACGTCGCCGAACTCCAGAACCTCCGCCGCGGCCCCGGTCCGCTCGTACCAGATCGCCTTCATCCTCCGATCGTAGCGCCTCCGTCGTCCGGTGGCGAAGGCCCGGAGCGGTCGCCAACTTCCGCCGATGCACCTCCAGGACGCGGTTGCGCTCGTGACGGGCGCCGGACACAGGATCGGCCGTGCGATCGCTCTCGGACTGGCCGAAGCGGGTTGCCACGTGGTGGTTCACTATGGGCGGTCCCGTGAGCCGGCCAACGAAACGGCGGACGCCGTGCGCGAGCGCGGCCGAGAGGCCTTTACGTTCGCGGCCGACCTGGCCCGACCGGAGGAGATCGAAGCCCTGTTCTGCGCGATCGAGGATCGGTTCGGCAGGCTGGACGTGCTGGTCAACTCCGCCGCGACGTTTCTCCGGGTGCCGCTCGAAGAGACGACGGTCGAACAATGGGATGCGGTGTCCGCGGTGAATGCCCGTGCGCCCTTTCTGTGCACACAGCACGCGGCCTGTCTGATGCGGGAGGTCGAGTCTCGCGCGGGCGCCGCCCTCGACCTGGCCCCGGGCTCGATCGTCAATATCGGCGACATGGCGGGGGTGACCGCCTGGAAAGGGTATGCGGCTCACGGGGCCAGCAAGGCCGGGGTCCTGCATTTGACGCGGCTGACCGCGCGCGAGTTGGCTCCCGATATCCGTGTCAACGCGATCGTTCCGGGGCCCATCCTTCCGCCTGCGGGTGAGGAGATGTCCGAGGAGGCGTGGGAGAAGAAGGGCACGCGGGTTCCGCTATCGCGACCGGGCGATCCGTCGCACATCGCCGACACGGTCGTTTTTCTATCGACGAACGACTACATGACCGGAGACGTGCTGTTCGTGGACGGCGGCGAACACCTTCTCGCCGGAGGAGGAAGGGACGATGCCTGACGACCGGATCCTGATCCGTGATCTACGCGCACGCGGGATCATCGGGATCAACGACTGGGAGCGCGAGAAACCGCAGGACATCCTCGTCAACATCGAGATGTTCTTGGACGCGCGCCTCGCCGGCATCACCGACGACATGGCGGACTCGGTCAATTACCGGACCGTGACGAAGGACGTGCTCGCCCATGTCGAGGCCTCGGAGCATTTCCTCGTCGAGGCGCTCGCGACGGAGCTCGCCAGGATCGCGTGCGGGCACGGTGCGTCGCGCGTGAGAGTGCGCGTCGAGAAGCCCGGGGCGCTCCGTTTCGCGGAATCGGTGGGGATCGAGATCGAGAGGACCCCGGAAGATTTCGACTGATCGCCCGGTGCTTCTGGCACTCGGCTCGAACATCGACCCGGCGAGACATCTGCGGCGGGCGGTCCGGGAGCTCGACATGGCGCTGGGCGTGGACCGGGTCTCGCGCGCCTACGAGGCCGACCCCTTGGGCGCCCCGGGTACACCCCGTTTCGTGAACGCCGCGGTGGCCGTGCGGACCTCGATGGACCTCGTCGAGCTCAAGTACCGCGTCCTGCGCCCGATCGAAGCCCGCCTCGGACGCGTTCGCACGTGGGATCCGAATGCTCCCCGCACGATCGATATCGACATCGCGATGGCGGGCCTGGAGACGCTCGAGGACAGCGAGCTCCGGACCCGCGTTCCCGACCCGGATATCCCTCGGCACGGGCACCTCCTCAGACCGTTACGAGATCTCGAGCCAGACCTGCTTCATCCTGAATTCGGCGCCACTCTGGACGAGCTGGCGGATGCGCTCGAGACCGAGCCGGGGGTGAGTGTCCGCGAAGATCTGGATCTCGAAGACTCGCTTCTACGCTCGGACCCCGACCTACCGTGACGGGCTTCGTTGCCGGGCTCCGCGAGACCGCGCCTACCGTTCCGCTGCTGGCGACACTCGCAACGATCGCGGCCCTGGGGTCCGCGACGTTCGGCCCCCTCGCCGCCCAGGAGCCACCGAGGATCGACTCGATTCTCATCGAGCGGCAGGATCTGTTCACGGATGCTCAGGCCGAGGGAAACGCCTTCGCGAATCTCCTCAACGGGTTGCACGGGACGACGCGACCGTTCGTTATCCGGCGCGAGCTGCTGTTCGATGTCGGCGACAGAGTCGATTCGCTCGTTCTCGCCGAGTCCGAGCGTAACCTTCGCTCCCGAGGCCTGTTTCGTTCGGTTCGAATCGACACGTTGACGATCGATGGCAAGCTCACGGCGCACGTCCGCACGCGTGACGCCTGGAGTCTGCTGCCGCGCGCGAACATCCAGATCGCGTCGGACGGACGTTTCACCGGCTCCTTCGGGCTCACCGAGACGAACGTGGCGGGCACGGGGAATCGCCTTCGGCTCTGGTACGTGCGAGAGGCGGATCGGGACGGGGTCGTGCTCGCGGCGGGTGTGCCGCGTATTGGCGGGAGCAACGTGGCGGCCTCTGCATCGTGGGCCTCGCTCTCCGATCTCGATGCCGCGGCCTGGACGCTGTCCACGCCGTTTCGCTCGAACTCGGACCGTCGGTCGTTCTTCTACGATGGCGAGTCGTTCCGCGGACGGGTCCGGCAGTATCGAGCGATCGCCGCCAACGTCGCGGACACGACCGATTACCATCGACGGGCGCTCATCAACCGCGTCTTCTATACAGTCGCTCCCATCGCCCGTCCGGAAGGCTACCTGCGGGTCGGGGTGTCCGCGGAGGTGCGTCGCGAAGAGTACATCCG
>JAOTZH010000206.1 GCA_029861425.1 Gemmatimonadota bacterium | reverse complement strand
AAGCCGCGCATGTCTCCGATCGTACGCCGTACGACGCCGCGAGGTCCGACCGAGAAGGATACTGGGAGGACCGGGCGCGCGAGCTCGAGTGGTTCGAGCCGTGGGACACGGTACTCGAGTGGACCCCCCCGTCGTCGAAGTGGTTCATCGGCGGGAAGCTGAACGCCGCTCACAACTGCCTCGATCGCCACCTGGCGAGCCGGGGCGACAAGCCAGCGCTCATCTGGGAGGGCGAGCCGGGCGATGTCCGGACGTATACCTACCGCGAGCTGCACTCGGAAGTGTCCCGATTCGCGAACGCCCTTCGTTCGCTCGGCGTCGGGAAGGGCGACCGGGTCGCCATCTATTTGCCGATGATCCCGGAGGCGGCGATCGCGATGCTCGCCTGCGCTCGCATCGGGGCACCCCACTCGGTCGTGTTCGGCGGGTTTTCGCCGCAGTCCCTCCGGGACCGGATCGAGGACGCATCCGCGAAATGCGTGATTACGGCGGACGGAGGGTATCGCAGGGGAGACATCGTTCCGCTCAAGGAAAACACCGATGCGGCCGTGGACGGGCTCGACTATGTGTCGAGCGTCGTGGTCGTCCAGCGCACCCATGCGTCGGACCCCCGGACCGCGGCGCACGGGAATGCCGTCGAGGCGCCCCGATGCGCGATGATCGAGGGCCGTGACCACTGGTACCACGATCTGATCGCAGACGCGTCGGACGAGTGCCCGGCCGAGGTCATGGACGCCGAAGATCTGCTCTACATCCTCTACACGTCGGGGACCACCGGTAAGCCGAAAGGGGTCATGCACACCACCGGTGGCTATATGACCCAGGTCACGGCGACCACGAAGTGGGTCTTCGATCTCAAAGAGGACGACATCTACTGGTGCACGGCGGATGTCGGCTGGGTCACGGGCCATTCCTACATCGTCTATGGGCCCCTCTCGAACGGGGCGACGGTGCTGATGTATGAGGGTGCCCCGAACTGGCCCGATCGGGGCCGGTTCTGGGAGCTCTGCGAGAAGTACCATGTAACGATCTTCTACACGGCCCCGACCGCGATCCGCGCGTTCATGAAGTGGGGCGACGACTGGCCCGCCGGGTACGACCTGTCGGACCTCAGGCTGCTCGGCACCGTGGGAGAGCCGATCAACCCCGAGGCCTGGATCTGGTACCACGAGAAGATCGGTGGACAGCGTTGCCCGATCGTCGATACGTGGTGGCAAACCGAGACGGGCGGGATCATGATCACGCCGCTCCCGGGGGCCACGACGACCAAACCGGGCACGGCGACGGAGGCATTCCCGGGGATCGAGGCGACGATTCTGGACGAAGCCGGCGACGACGCCGAGAGCGGGTATCTCGCGATCACCTCCCCGTGGCCGGGCATGCTCCGGGGGATCTGGGGCGACGAGGAACGCTACCGCGAGACGTACTGGTCCAAGTGGCCGAACGTCTATTTCGCCGGTGACGGCGCGCGGGTCGACGAGGACGGCTACTTCTGGATCATGGGCCGCGTCGACGACGTCCTGAACGTCGCCGGGCATCGCATCGGCACCATGGAGGTGGAGTCGGCGCTGGTAGATCACGACGTGGTCGCGGAGGCGGCGGTCGTCGGGCGGGCGGACGAGATCAAGGGCCAGGCGGTGGCGGCGTTCGTCAGCGTCGTGGAGGGCACGCCGATCTCGGAGGATCTCCGTCAGGAGCTGCGCGCACACGTCGCGGAGCAGATCGGCGCGATCGCCAAACCGGCCGATCTGATCTTCGCGGCGGAGCTGCCGAAGACCCGGAGCGGCAAGATCATGCGCCGTCTGCTGAGAGACATCGCCGAGGGGCGGACGCTCGGCGACACGACGACGCTCGCGGACCCCGCCGTGGTCGAGGGCCTTCAACAACAGTACGCGGACAGCGAGTAGAGGACCTCGGGTGCCCGCCAGGGCCGACGGAGCGGAGGCGGGGCCGGGCGCCGGGCGATTCCGACAGCTGACGCTGCTGGCGATCGTCGAGCTGCTGGCCATGGGCCTGTGGTTTTCGGCGAGTGCCGTCGTCCCGGAGCTGGAATCCCGGTGGGGGCTGACCGACTCGGGTGCGTCGTGGCTCACGATGTCCGTCCAGCTGGGGTTCGTGAGCGGAGCGGTCCTCTCAGCAGTCTTCACCCTAGCGGACGTTTGGGACCCGCGACGGCTGATCGCGGGTTCGGCCCTGCTGGGCGCGGGCGCTACCGCCGCCATTCCGCTGGTCGCAGACGGCCTCTCCCTCGCTCTGCCGCTCCGTTTCCTTACCGGGGTCGCGCTCGCGGGGGTCTACCCCCCGGGCATGAAAGCCATGGCGGGCTGGTTCAGGGAAGGACGCGGGATGGCGATCGGTGTGATGATCGGAGCCCTCACCATCGGTTCGGCCTCGCCCCACCTGCTCCGCCCCCTCGGCGGGATCGGTGAATGGCAGTCCGTGCTCTTCCTCGCGGCGGGACTCGCGACGATCGCGGCCCTGCTGGCCTCGGTCGGCCTGCGTCCCGGACCTCACCAGGCGCCGGCCGCGCCGTTCGACCCGCGGGCGGTCCGACGGATCCTCGGCGACCGGGCCACGATGCTCGCGAACGGCGGGTACTTCGGACACATGTGGGAGCTCTACGCCGTCTGGACGTGGGTGCCGGTGTTCATCGCCGCGAGCTTCGCGATCGACGCCTCCGAGGCGACGACCCCGGAGGCGGCCTCCTACCTCGCGTTCGCCACGATCGCGGCCGGGGGCGCCGGGGCCGCCGTCGCCGGCGTCCTCGCCGACCGCCTCGGTCGGTCGCTCGTGACGAGCGCGAGCATGATCGTGAGCGCCATGTGCTGTCTCCTGGCCGGCTTCCTGTTCGGCGGCTCGCCGTGGCTGCTGGCGACGCTGTGTCTCGTTTGGGGGTTCGCCGTCGTCGCCGATTCCGCGCAATTCTCGGCCTGCGTCTCGGAGCTCGCGGAGCCGCGGTATGTGGGCACGGCGCTCACGCTTCAGACCGCGATCGGTTTCCTCCTCACCATCGCCACGATCCGTCTGCTCCCGGTCTGGGAGGGAGCGTGGGGGTGGGAGTGGGCGTTCGCACCACTCGCGCTGGGACCGCTCCTCGGTACCTGGAGCATGTTGGCCCTGAGAACACGGCCGGAGTCGGCGCGCATCGCCGGCGGACTCGGTTGACGAGCGATCGCGGCTTCCAGAGCACCCGGGTTCGACCGTAGTTTCCGGACCGTGTCTCACACGGAGACGATCGACCACCACGTGGAGTCTGCATGTCGCCAACACCTCCGCCGACCCCTTCAAGGGGGGTCACCGTCTCAGCGTCCGCGCTCCTCGTCACGCTCGCGGCCTGCGCGACGGCCGATGGCAGCGAGGAGGCCGCCGTGACCGACCGTACGGAGATCGCAGGCCAGGAGGTCGCCAACGCGCTGACCCCGTCGGAAACCGAGGCAGGCTTCGTGCTCCTCTTCGACGGGAACGCGCTCGATGCCTGGCGTGGGTTCAATCGCCCTGACGTCCCGGCCGCGTGGTCGGCGTTCGATGGGACGCTCGCGTTCACCCCGGGTTCGGAGGGCGGCGACATCATCACGCGCGAGACGTACGCCGATTTCGAGCTCCGGCTCGAGTGGAAGGTGGGACCAGCCGGAAACAGCGGGATCTTCTTCGCGATCATCGAGGGCAACCGGCGCACGTACGAGTCGGGTCCGGAGATGCAGGTGCTCGACAACGCGGGTCATCGCGACGGCGGCAATCCGCTCACGTCCGCAGGGTCGAACTACGGGCTCCACGCCCCCACCGAGGACGTCACTCGGCCCGTCGGTGAATGGAACGAAGCGCGGATCATCCGGGAGGGTGACCGAATCGAACACTGGCTGAACGGCACGCGGATCGTCGAGTACGAGATCGGTACCGACGAGTGGAAGGCCATGGTCGCCGAAACGAAGTTTGCCGAATGGCCCGACTACGGGATCCACCGCGAGGGACATATCGGGCTTCAGGATCACGGCGATCCCGTGTGGTTCCGCAACCTCCGTATCCGTCGCCTCGACTCCTGACGCTGGCCGAGAGGCGTGAAAGTCCACCTGATCGACGGCACGTACGAGCTCTTCCGGCACTTCTACGCCATGCCGAAGTCCAGGAACGCGGGCGGGCACGAAGTGGCGGCGGTACGCGGTGTACTCGGCTCGTTGTTCTTCCTGATCGACAACGGCGCCACCCATGTCGCGGTCGCTACCGACCAGGTGATCGAGTCGTTCCGAAACGACCTCTACCCGGGATACAAGGACGGGTCCGGGATCGACCCGCTGCTGTGGTCGCAATTCCCGCTGCTCGAGGAGAGTCTGGCGGCCGCGGGATTCGTCGTGTGGCCGATGGTCGAGTTCGAAGCGGACGACGGGCTGGCCGCGGGTGCCGCCATGGCTTCGGCGGATCCGAGGGTCGAACAGGTGCTGGTTTGCACCCCGGACAAGGATCTCGCGCAGTGCGTGGTGGACGCGCGGGTCGTGCAGTTCGACCGCCGCAACCGGATCGTCCGCGACGAGCAGGGGGTGATCGAGAAGTTCGGCGTTCCGCCCGCGGCGATTCCGGACTGGCTGGCGCTCGTGGGCGACTCGGCGGACGGGTTTCCAGGTGTCCCGCGCTTCGGTGCGAAGACGGCGGCCGCGGTACTCTCGCGATACGGACGAATAGAGGACATCCCCACCGAAGGTGCGCGATGGGACGTGGCGGTCAGGGGTGCCGCGACACTCGCCGCCAACCTCGTCGAGCACATGGACGACGCCCTGCTCTTTCGCCGTCTGGCCACCCTGGACACGGATGCGCCCGTTGCGGGGTCTGTGGACGAACTGGAGTGGAAAGGGCCTCGCGAGGACTTCGGCCTGGTGTGCTCGGTCCTCGACGCCCCGGATCTCGAGCGCCGGGCCGCCGAGCTTCTCGCCCGGGGGGGCGCCCCGGAGTAGCGCACACCGGCCGGAGCGGAACTCCGGCCGATGCGGCTGCTGGACATGGGAGGGTCGCGCCTACTGCGCCGGCACCGCCTCGAGAATCAGCTCGATCGCCCGGTTCAGATTCTGGCCGCCGGCCCGAGCGCCCGTGTACTTGCCGAGCCGCGCGATGACCAGGCCACGGGACGGAATCATGATCGTGTACTGGCCGCCGGCGCCGGCGAAGGCGCCATGGTCATCCTCGATCGGGAACCCGAGGTCCTTCCACAGGAAGCCACCGCCGTAGATCGGTCGTCCGTCCGCGATCCACGCGGGCGCGACCTCCATGGCGTAGTCGACGTATCCCTCGGGGAGAATCCGCTCTCCCCCCCACACACCGTCCTGGAGGTAGAGGTTCCCCAGCCGCGCCCAATCGCGCGCCGAACCGAACTCGTAGCCCTGTGTCAGGAAGTTCCCGTAGGCGTCCGTCTCCATGACGATGTTCCGGATCCCCAGCTTGTCGAAGAGGTTGCGCTGCGGGAACTCGTGGTAGTCCTCGCCCCGACCCTCGACGCCGAGTCGGATCAGGTAATTCGTGAGTGCCGGGTCGGTGTTCCGGTAGCGCCCCACGGTGTTGGCATCCACTGCTGCGGGCGGGTCGCCGCCCACTCGAACGCGTTCGGTCCGGTATAGAGATACAGGTGGTCCGGATACCCCATGTCGGGCGTGTAGTCCGGGTCCTGCGGGGCGACGATCCGGATCCCGCTCGACATCCGCATGATGTCCATGATCCGGATGCTCTTCCGATCGTCACCCTGCCACTCGGGGATCGGGGCCCGCTGCTCGAGACGATAGACGCCCTGCTGGATCAGAACGCCCATGAGCGTCCCCGTGAGCGACTTGCCCATGGACCAGCTCTCGAACGGCGTGTGCATGTCGACGTCCGGCCCGTAGTCCTCCGCGATGATCCGACCGTTGTGCGTGACGACGAACCCGAGGGTCATCCCCTCCTGGTCCATCGCGATCTCGACTGCCTGCCGGATCAGTTCCATGTCGATCTCGGACGGGTACGGCTCGTCCGAGAGCACGTCGCCCATGGGCCATGGCGTGGTCGCAGGATCCGGCGTCCGAGGCTCGACGAGCTTGGACTCGAAGTGGATCCCGTCCTCGCCGAGGTTGTGCGTGATGCACCCCTGGCTGTCATAGTAGCGCGCCGTTCGCACCACCCCGGACGGCAGCGTGAGGCTCACGGTCTTCGTGTCGTAGTCGACCACCGTGTCCGTTACGACGCCGCGCTGGTCGAAGGGGCTCGTGAACCCGCCGACGTTGGCCGCGGCGTCCGCCGGATCGAGCCCGGTGATGAAGACAGCGGAGCACAAGGTCTTCGCGAAGCCCGACGTGTGGTGATCGATCGGCTCGCCCGGAGGCTGGACCCATTCAGTCAGCAGCTCGAGCTCTTCCCCACGCGCGATGAGCGCCTCTCTCGGCGAGAGCTCCTGGTCGGGGGCGCTCATTTCGGCGGTCGAGGCTTCCTCCCCGTTCCCGGCACAGCCGAGGAACGGCAGAAGAACGAGAGTCGGCAGCGTGCCGCGGCGGATCAGGGAGTGACGCATGTAGACCTCCGGGTCGGTAGTCGCGGGTGCTGAACGTGCGAACGGA
>JAOTZH010000205.1 GCA_029861425.1 Gemmatimonadota bacterium | reverse complement strand
CGAGCCCGAACCCCACAAGCCGAAGCCCCTGTCTAAGGACGAGTCCGACGGTCGTCTTCGGAGTGCTGCCGAGGGCCGCCCGGATCCCGATCTCTCGGGTCCGCTGGACCACCGCGTAGTTCATCACGCCGTACAGCCCGGCGACGGCGAGCGTGAGCGCCACGCCGGCGAAGATCCCGAGTAGCACGACGTAGAACCGGGCAGGGGCAACGGAACGGGACATGACTTCGGTCATCGTGGCCACAGAGCTGACCGCCGCCGTCGGATCGATATCGCGGATCGCATCCGACACGGGTCGCGCGAAGGAAGCAGCATCCCCCGACACTCGGACGAGCAACGGGACGTATGTCCCCCGCGGATTCACCTGTTGGTGGCTGAAGTAGAGCTCGGGTCGCGGATCGTCGACGGGACCGACGTTCCTGACGTTGGCAACCACCCCGACGATAGTCGCGAACGTCGAATCCGATTGGTGAAACCGCTTCCCCACGGGGTCTTCGCCGGGGAAGTCCCGCGCCGCGAGAGCCGCATTGGCCACCGCCACGATCTCCGTGTCCGGCCGATCCGTGTCGGAAAGTAGCCGTCCTCTCCGAAGCACGTGCCCGAGGGCGGCGAAGCCACTTGGGCTGATCACACGGCGTTCGACGAGCGGTCTCTGAGTGGGATCAGTGTCCGGCGCTCCCTCGTAGCGGATGTTGAAGTTGTTCCCCCAGTCCTGATACGGAATGAGGTTCAGCGATCCGACGTCCACGACTCCTGGAACCGCACGAATCCTGTCGAGGGCCGGGGTCAGGAACCGTTCGGCTACGCTGGTCTCGGCGTAGCGTTCCGGGTCCACGTTGACCGCGAGCTTGAGCAGCCCCTCGGGGTCGAACCCGGGGTCCTGGCTCACGAGCTCACCGAACCCTCTGATGACGAGCCCGCCGCCCAGCAGCAGGACCATCGAGAGGGCGACTTCCGCCATCACGAGACCGCGGAGCCACTGATGCTGCTTCCCGCCCGTACCTCCCCGTCCGCCCGACCGAAGGGCGTCCTGCGGGTCCCCCTTCCGGGCCTGCCAGACCGGCGCGAGGGCGCAAACGGCCGCCACACCCGCACTCACGACGAGCGCGAATCCGAGCACTCCGCCGGCCATCTGGAGATGGGCCAACTGGGGAAGGGACTGAGGCAGCAGGCTCCGGATGGCGCGCACCCCCAACCACGCCAGACCGATCCCGACCGTACCTCCGACGCCCGTCAGGAGAGCGCATTCGACCAGGACGGGTCTGACCATGTGTGTGCGACCGGCGCCGAGCACGGCCCGCACAGCCAGCTCCTGTCGGCGACCCACCCCACGCGCCAGCAGCAGACTCGCCACGTTCGCCACGGCGATGAGCAAAACGAAGCCTACAGCTCCTAGCAGCAGGAGAAGCGGCTGCCGGACGCTGCGAACGGACTCGCTCTGGAGCGGGACCACCCTCAACTGCTCGCCACGGAGCTCGGGGAAGGCCTCGGCGATGCCATCCATTGCCGCTTTGAGTTGCGCGTCAGCGGCCTCGACCGAGACCCCATCCCGGAGCCTGCCCAGCAGGGACAGATAGTTGTTCCGTCGGGTCGTCGCCTGTTCCGGCGAAAAGCGTAACGGCACCCAGACGTCTTCGGCGTACACCTGCCTGCCGTGTGGCACCTCGAAGCCGAACGGGAGAACTCCGACGATCTGGTGCGGCTCCCCATCCAGAGAAGCGGTCTGCCCGACCGCCTCCGCCGCGCCGCCGAATCGGTCGCGCGCCATCTCCGCGCTGATCATAGCGACCGGAGCGGTGCCGGCGTCCTCGTCCGCTGGCTGGAGCATGCGCCCGCTGAGCGGGGAGGCCCTCAGGGTCTCGAAGAGGTTCCCGCTCACCCCGGTTACCCGAACCCGAAGGGGCTCGTCCAGGCCGTGAAGCAACGCGACCCCCCTCGTCAAGGCCGATAGCGACTCGAATGACTCCCCTTGCTCGACGAGATCAGCGACGGTGCCGGGCGAAAACGGTCCCGACCGAAACTGCGGGGTGGTGCGGAAGACGGTCGCTAGCCTGTCCGACTGCGGAAACGGGAGCGGCTGCAACAGGACCGTGTGGACGGCCGAATAGATCGCCACCGTGGCCCCGATCCCGAGTCCGAGACAAACGATCGAGGCCCCGGTGAGCACGGGGGCCCGAAGGAGACTCCGCACAGCTACTCGAATCTCGGACCAGATGCCGTTAGACACGTGCGACTCTCCATCGAAATCGGACCGCCCGATCGACTGTCTTCACTCGGTACGATGCGGTCATGCTGCCCGAAGGTTGTCGACGGACCTCGCATGGGCGCTGAACGGGCGTCGGCTCTACTTCATCCAGGCCGGTGCATTGATGGCGATGGATGTGACTCCGGGCGATCCGCTCGAGCGGGATACGCTCTTAGCGAAGCCCCCGTCCTCCGGGGGCTTTCGCGCATCCAGGGAGGCCATTTGTCCCGAGTGGCGACGGACAACAGAGGCCAAAGCCCCCCGATTCTCGGCAGGGGCCCTTGGGACAGACTGCCCCAGGGGCCGGAGACCGGCGGGTGGTTTTGGCACACGCGTCTGACCGCCATGACGGCCGGCGCGAGTCCCGAAAGTTGTGACATGCCTCGCATTCTTGGGATCACGGCCGGAGCCGGCCCGGTGGCACGGAAGCGGCACTGGATGTGGTCCGATGAACGACGGAACTCTGACCGGTCCCCGGACCGAAAGGGGGGGTGCATGCCGGCACGTTCACGCGTGATGCTCGAGGGACTGATCGCAGGCATGATCGGATACGCCGCCGTTGCCGTCTGCATCGCTGTGCTGGATCTGATCGGAGGTCGAGGGCTCTTCGAGACCCCTTCGCTCCTGGGTCAGATCCTGATCGGCGGATTCGGGGAGCCGACGCCTGGTGAGGTTGCGGCCGGCCCCGTGTTCGCCTTCAACGGGCTTCACCTCATGGTCTTCCTGGCGATCGGGATCGCGGCGGCATGGATCGTTCACGAGATCGAGTTGCATCCAGTGATCTGGTACGGCGTCTTCTTCGCGGTGCTCTCGGCCGTCCTCATCAGCTTCATCGCGCTGTCTTTCGTCAGCGACGCCTACGAGGGTCTGCTGTCGCGGGGTGCCCTGCACGGGGCGAACGCGCTCGCGGCGGTCGCGATCGGTTGGTATTTGCACCGGGCCCACCCCAAGCTCGGCGAGAAGATCAGGACGTTCGACCAACCCGAGTAGGCCGAAGCCGTCTCTACCCCGCAACGATCGCCGCAGCCGGCTCCCAGCCGTTCAGAAGCCGGCTTGCGTCTACGGGCTCACTCGCGAAGAGCGCAGTGGCCGCGGCGTCCGCAGCGAGGCACGATGGGGCCGTCACCGTGAGGCTATGCCAGGCGGGGCGGCCCGGCTCGCCGGTCATCGGGTCGATGAGATGGTGATAGCGACGGCCGGCGTGGTCGAAGTACTGGACGTAGTCGCCGGACGTCGCGACGGCAGAATCGGTGAGCCGGA
Source organism: Gemmatimonadota bacterium (assembly GCA_029861425.1). Classification (GTDB taxonomy): domain Bacteria; phylum Gemmatimonadota; class Gemmatimonadetes; order Palauibacterales; family Palauibacteraceae; genus Palauibacter. Next base: position 3,138 of record JAOTZH010000205.1, on the reverse strand, counting down.
TCGAGGCCTCCACGCGCGCGGGGTCGGTTGGCGATCGAATGCCGATCTCCCACGGGTTGCCATCGTCCGACGCACCCATCGCGTATAGATCGCCGCCGAGGTTCACGAGCGCGTCGCGCACCCCATGCTCCCGTAGCGCGGCCACGGCTCGATCCACCCCCAGCCCCTTTCCTATCCCGCCGAGGTCGATGCGAGCCGCGACGTCGTGGAGGCGAATCGCGTCCATCACCCCACGCCGCTCGATCTCCAGAGAGCGGTACAGCCGGCGCCCCGCGAAGCGGCGCACGGCCTTCGCCCCGGGGGGCTCACGGCGCGAGGCGACATCCCATAGATCGATCGCGCGCTCCAGACACGGGTCGAATCGCCCGTCTGTCCGGCGAGCCCACGCGAGCGACGCCTCGAGCGCCGTCGCCGTCTCGGGGCTGACGGACACCGCCGCGCCCGCCCGCGCCCGGTTGGCCCGACCCACGTCGGAATCGGGCCTGAACCGCGTCAACCGGTCCTCGACGGCGCGAAGCTCACCAATGGCCGCGTCGATCGCCGCCTCTGCCAGGCGACGGTCGTCCGAGACCACGACGAGCTCCGCGAACGAGCCCATCGACGGGACCGTGCGCCTCGTCAGCATGCGGCGGCGACCCGCTGCCGCTCTCGGAAGCGACAGAACGACCAGCGTTCCCGTCCCGAGTGCGATGAAGTCCCGGCGGGAGAACTCTCGGCGAGCCCCGTTCATGCGTGGTCTCCTTCAGCGTCTCGGATTGTTGTCGAGGACGGGGAGGCTCCGTCCTCGGTGCAGGTCGTTCCGCATCGTCCGTCGCAGCTCGCGCACCGCGGCGCCTCGTCGACTCCGCGCAGGAGCAGGCCGAAGGCGGCGAACAGCAGACCGAAGGCGACGATGGCCAGGATCCCGGTCATTGGCTCAACAGTCCGGCGAAGCCCATGAACGCCATCGAGAGACTCCCCGCGATGATCAGCACGAGTCCCATGCCTCTCGCCAGGGCCGGCACCTCGGAGAGCTCGGAGCGCTCCCGTATCGAGGCCATCAGCACGAGGGCCAGCGTGAGCCCCGCGCCCGCGCCGAGCGCGAACGCCATCCCCTCGAGAAAGCCGTAGCCACGGTTGGTCTGGAAGATCGCCAGCCCGAGGATGGCGCAGTTCGTGGTGATGAGCGGCAGGAAGATCCCGAGCTCACGGAACAGCGTCGGGCTCAGCTTCTTGATGGCCATCTCGACGATCTGGACGAGAGAGGCGATCACCACGATGAACGAGATGAGCCGCAGATACGGCGCGTCGGTCAGCACGAACGTGTTCAGCACCCAGGCGCTCAGCGCCGTGATCACCATCACGAAGACGTTCGCGGCCCCCATCCGTAGCGCCGTCTCGACCCGGGCGGATACTCCCATGAAGGGGCACAGCCCGAGGAAGAGATGCAGGGTGAAGTTGTTCACCAGCATGGCGGAGATGAAGATCCAGAAGAGATCGCTCATGCGACTCTCCCTTCCGGCCGCTCCACGACGCTGTGCGGCCACGGTCGTCGACCGGGTCGCCGCTTCTGCTTGCGACCTTCCCACCATCCGAAGCCGAGCAGGATGAACCCGAGCGTGAAGAACCCGCCGGGCGGCAGGATCATGATGATCCAGGGCTCGAAGCTCTGACCGAAGACGGGCACGCCGAGCCAGCTCCCGTTCCCCAGTAGCTCCCGGATCGAACCCATCATCACCATCGCGATGAGGAACCCGACGCCGGTCCCCACCGCGTCGAGGATGGCGCGCCCGACGGGGCGCTTCGAGGCGAACGCCTCCTGCCGGCCCAGGATCATGCAGTTCACGACGATCAGCGCGATGAAGGCCCCCAGCGCCTTGTGGGTCGCCGGCACCAGGGCCGCGAGCACCATGTCCGCGATCGTGACGAAAGTCGCGATGATCAGGATGTACGCGGCGATCCGGACTTCGGCCGGAATGAGCCGCTTCAGGCTCGAAACGAGTACGCTGGATCCGAGAAGCACGAAGAAGGTGGCGAGCCCCATGGCAAGCGAGTTGGCGACCGTGTTCGTGACCGCGAGCGCCGGACACAACCCCAGGAGCTGGACGAGGACCGGGTTCTCGCGCCATACGCCGCGGAGGAGATCGTGTCCCGGCGTCGTCTCGATCACGGGGAGAAGCGGTTCGCCTGCAGACGAGGCTGCGGCGTTCGGGGGCCCGGCCGAGGTCATGGCCCGTCTCCGTCTGTCGGGGCGGCTGCGTACGCCTCGATCAGCGGGAGGAGGACCTCGAGCCGCTCATTGATGATGTCGATCACCGTGCGCGAGGAGATCGTGGCTCCAGTGATCATGTCCACTTCACCCGGCTCGCCCCGGCCCGCGCCGGGTTTCACGCCGAGCAGCGGGGTCCCGACACCCCGAAAAGCGGCGAGAAAGGTCGAGTCCTTCTCGATCTTGTCACCGAGCCCCGGCGTCTCCTTGCTCTCGAGGACCTTCATGCCGATGACCTCGCCGCGACCGGCGTCGAACCCGAAGATGAGGCCCACGACGTCCTGGTAGCCGGGCCGCTCGCCCTCGATCGCGAAGCCGAGCGCAGCGCCACTCGCGTCGTCCCCCACGTACACCCGGTCGATCTCGGTCGAGTCGGCGCCGGCAGGCAGCACATCCGTCAGCCGACCGTCGGCAACCCACAGGGTTCGGTAGGATGTCGGCCCGCCCAGCACCTCCTGGATCGCCTCGCGGAGCGCCGCCGCCCTGTGCGCCTGAATGCGCGGCTCGGACCACTGGTGTACGAAAACGATCGCGAGACCCGCGAGCGCGCCGGCCACGGCGAGCGTCGAGATCAGCCGCCAGGACGCGACCTGGGGACGCGTCGCCCCCGGATTCGCGTCGGTCATCCGGCTCCTCCCGAGGGCCGTGCCGTCGCCGGCTCAGCGCCGAACGGACGCGGCTGTGTCGCCCGATTGATGAACGGGGTGAGCGCGTTCATGAGAAGGATCGCGTACATGACCCCTTCCGGCAGCCCGCCCCAGCTCCGGATCGCAACGACGAGCGCACCGATCCCGAGCGCGAAGAGCCACACGCCGCGGTTCGTGACCGGAGACGTCACGGGGTCGGTTGCCATGTAGAGGGCCCCCAGAATGAGCCCGCCCGATAAGAGC
>JAOTZH010000204.1 GCA_029861425.1 Gemmatimonadota bacterium | reverse complement strand
CCGACGCGGGTCCGACCACTTTACCGCTAGAAGCCGACCGGAAAATCCGTTCGGAGACGTGGCCCTGGCGAATCGGGGTACTCCGCGAGGGGGTCCCCACGTCCGGATGGCGGCATCAACTGGGTGAGGGCGTGGAGCATCGCGACGGTGTAGTCGGAGAACGCTTCGTATGGCGGATCGTGGCGAAACCCCCACAATCTCACCGGGATCAGCAGGAGCCATCGCAGATCGCCCGCGAGATCGAGCAGCCCGTCCTCATCGAGCGCCATCTCCGGCTCCCCCATCGCCACTCGCGTCAGAGCCGCCATGAAGAGTGCCGACCCCTCCGGCGGGAGCAGCTCGAGATCCGGATAGCGCTGGAGGACCCGCGTGGCAAAGCCATCCGGCGGCGCGGTTCGCGCCTCGAGTCCTTGCGGCGATGCGAGGCGTTCGGCGATCTCCGTCGGTTGACCGGTCCCCAACACCAGCCACTCGAGGCGGATCTCCGGAAATGCTTCCTTGAGGGCGGAAAGGAATTCCACCCTCGGCCCCGCGCGGCGGGCTCCTGACTCCGAAGGGCGCTCGTAGTTCGAAATCGTGCCGAGGCTGAGGGCGACCTCAACGGGGAGACAGGCGTTCACGGCCACCCGGAAGTCGCGAAGCGACAGCCCCTGCACGGACTCGCGAAAGAACCTCAACCGGTCCTGGACAGTGTTCATATGAGTGAACATATGAGGCGAAGCCCCCATCACAAAGAGGTCTGCGACAGGTCTTTGACCCGGCGACGGTCGGAGCGGAGATTCGGGGGTGACTGAATCCCGACTCGAGACGGTTCGGCGGCTTCCCACCCACGTCGAGGACCTGCGCACTGGTCCGCCCGACGTATTCGTGGACTCGAGCGACACGCACTGGGCTCGACTCGACTGGTCGGAGCTCGGGCGGCCCTATCTGGTCGAGAACACCTCGCGCGCAAAGCGCGACTGGGAACGCCAGCACGGCGAGGACATGCCGATCCCGGTTCAGTGGGAGCATTTCAACCGCTCGTTCCACGCCCTGTTCGCTTCCGACGTGCCGAAGAGGATCGCGGATACCCGGCGGGAGTTGGCGAAACGGGTCGTCGGACTCGACGCGCGTGCCACCTCCGGCGTCATGCGGGAGCTGGTTCAGCTCGGCGTCTGGAACTACGTGCAACGGGTCCAGGACGCCGTCTGGGACCCGCGCGGCAAGAGAAGCCTCTTCGAGGGCCTCGACCTCCGGCGACCCCGCATTCTGTTTCTCGGCGCCGCCGAGGGATACGAAGCGATGCAGCTGCTCGCCCAGTACCCCGGCGGAGAGGCCGTGCTGGTCGACTACGACGCCTTCTGCCGGGATGAGCGATTCGCGACGTTTCCCGAGACCTACCCCTTCCTCGGACACAACCCCCGCACCGGAGGGTGGGATGTTCACCGCATCCGGGACTTCGACATCGACTTCGTCGTCTCGGACATCCGCGACCTCGATTTCGGCGCGGAGTTCGACATCGTGCTGAGCGTCGGTCTACTGGAGCACTTTCCCGACGAGCACAAGCCTCTGGCCCTGGATTGGCACCGCAAGTTCCTGAAACCCGGCGGCTATGCGATCATGACGACTCCCCGCCGCCAGTGGCGCTCGCGCGCGTTCTACCTCGCCATGGGCGAGATCATGAACTACGGCTACCGTGAGCTGATGGACGAAAGGCAGCTCGGCCTGTACGCGTACGAGAATGGCTTCGAGATCCTGCGTTGCGGGTTCATCAAAGCCCACAACGGGATCGTCGCCCGACCGCGGTAGAGCCGCTCAGGGCGTCTCCGGCCCCGGCGCGTGCAGCGGAATCTCGATCTTCGTGTTCGCCCAGTGGAAAGCGAGGACCCCATCCCGCCGATCCGAGACAGGGAAATGGAAGGTCATCGACTCCATGTGCTCGGCCTCTTGCCGGGCCACCTCGAGCCGCAGCTGAACTCCTTCGTCTCCCGGGAAGGGGAGGTGAAACACGTTCCAGTCGCGGTGGAGGATGATCTCCCAGAGTTCGTCGCCCGGCACCGCCCAGATCGAGTAGCTGCCCGCCGGAAGCACCTCGCCGCCGAAGACGATGTCCGCCGTCGTCCGCAGATAGGTCGCCTGGTCCGCACCGGGGTGCCACACCTCGTCCAGGGGTATCAGGTGGCCGAAGATCTCCCGTCCACGCGCAACGGGTCGATTGTACACGACGGTGATCTGTGCCTGCCCCAGGTTCTGGGAGACCGCGGCACCCTGGCTGGCCACGACCGCGCCGCTCTGTGGGGTCGCGATCGGAAGGGGCTGGATCGCCTGGTCTTTTCCCCTCGAGACGCCCGAGCCCGCGGCCGCCTGGCCTTCCTCGGTCCGACCGCAGGCGGCGACGAGCAGGATGGCCGCAGTCACCGGGGCCAGCCTCGTTCCCCGGCGTATCGCTCGCGACAAGCTCCGTGCAGCCGTCTCCAGGTCTGCCATTCTCTCGCTCCGTGCTCTCCACGATCGTGTTCGGATCGCGGGCAGGTTCATCAGATCAACGCTCCCGGGACACCCGGGTGTTCTCCCTCCGAACGCCGGCCGGTGGTCGAGCGTTCCGCGCGTTGCCGGGCACCGGAAGATCGCCGGTGGAGCCGGCGTCCGGAAACCCTCGAACCGAACAAGATTCAATATGACCCGAGGTCCGATCCGACGGGGCACGACTGTAGCCAGTTGGCTGACGCTCATTTCGTGTCCCGCAATCCTCGAGGCCCAGAACGCCCCTCAGGCCGTTGATCGGCCGGTCGGCGCGGTCCACCGGATCGCCCGCGACCGGGCTCCAGCGATCGACGGTCGGCTGGACGAAGCCGTGTGGCAGGACGCGCCCGTCCTCGACGGCTTCACGCAGCGGACGCCGTCGGACGGACTGCCGGCGACGGAGCGAACCGAAGTTCGGATCCTCCACGACGACCAGAGTATCTACGTCGCCGTCTGGGCGTTCGACAGCAACGCGGCGGGCATCATCCCGGGAGACATGATCCGGGATGTGGACGTCGCGAACTCCGACGCCGTAGTCCTGATCTTCGACACGTACGGAGACGAGCAGAACGGGTTCGTCTTCGGGACCACGCCGGCGGCGATCGAATACGATGGCCAGGTCGCCAACGAAGGGGAGGGCGGCGGGTTCTTTCTGGGCGGCGGGTTCAATCGCCAGCGTCGGTTCCAGGCGGGAGCCGGCGGCGGTTTCAACAAGAACTGGGACGGTCGCTGGTTCGTTGGCGCCACGAGGGACGATCAGGGGTGGTACGCGGAGTTCGAGATCCCGTTCAACACGCTCCGCTACGGCGAAGACGCCAGCTGGGGTTTCAACGTCGAGAGGCGCGTCCGACAGCTCAACGAAGAGTCTCACTGGGCGGCCGTCCCCCGCGAGTTCTCGATCAACCGTCTGAACGTCGCCGGTCGCCTGGAAGGACTCGAGCCTCCGTTCCGTCGGCTGGCGTCGCTCACCCCGTACGGCCTCGCGGAGGCGAAGCGAAACACGGATGTCGGACTGAGCGAGTTCGAAGAGGACTTCGAATGGGGGGGTGAGGCGAAGCTCCAGGTCACTCGCGGTCTCACGCTGGACGCCACCTACAACACCGACTTCGCCCAGGTGGAGGTCGACGACCAGCAGGTCAATCTGACCCGCTTCAGTCTGTTGTTCCCGGAAAAGCGGCCCTTCTTCCTGGAGAACGCCGGCTTCTTCACGGTGGGCGGTGGCGGAGCAGACCTGTTCTTCAGCCGACGCATCGGGATCGAGAATAATCAGCCCGTTCCGATCGTCGCTGGCGGACGCCTTTCCGGACGCGCGGCCGGACTCAACGTAGGACTGCTATACATCGCCACCGATGAGGATGACTCGTTCGACGAGCCGGTTTTGCGGAATCAATTCTCCGTCGCCCGGGTCGCAAAGGAGCTTCCCAGTCGCTCGCGGATCGGCGGCATCTTCGTAAACCGCGACGGCGCTCTGAACGGGGACTACAACCGTACCTACGCGGTCGATGGGCAGCTCGGGATCGGCGACCCGTTCACGTTCACGACGTGGCTCGGCGCGACGGACACCCCGGGCATCGATGGAAGCGAAGTGGCATTCAACGCCAACGCCGGGTGGAGCAGCCGGGCCGTACGTGCGAGCCTCCAGTATCAGCATTTCGGTGAAAACTTCAATCCGGAGGTCGGGTTCCTCCCACGCACCGGTCACCGGTACTACCAGGCGTTCGCGATGTACTACGTCCGCCGGGACACCGAGACGGGGATCCGGGAGATCCGGCCGCACGTTTCGTTCTTCACGTACAGGAGCGACAAGGAAGCGGTTCCGGACAACTTCGAGGAGACGAGTCGCGTCCACGTCGACGCCCACTTCGAGTGGGCGAACGGAGCGTTGGTGAGCCCGGCGTTCAACTGGGTTCGCGAGGGTCTGTTCGAGCCCTTCACGATTCCCGGCACCGACGTCACGGTCGCCGAGGGCACCTACGACGGGTGGGAGGCAGCCTGGCGGTTCAACAGCGACCCGTCGGCCAACCTGGCCTTCGACGGCGGCATCGACTGGGGGGACTTTCTCTCGGGAACTCGGAAGGGCGGCTTCGCGAACCTTACCCTTCGTGCCGGTTCGTTTCTCAGCACGTCCGTCCGAACCGTCTACAACAACGTGAAGCTGCCGGAGGGCGACTTCGATACGACGCTCGCGGGTCTCAACCTCACCATGTTCTTCACGCCCCGCGTTTCGCTGCAGTCGTTGGTTCAGTACAGCACCCAGGTCGACCGGTGGTCGTCCAACATTCGTTTCTCCTGGCTGAATACCGCCGGCACGGGCCTCTTTGTCGTATTCAACAGCGTCGAAGGCATACAGGACCTTGACGGCAACCTCAGTCGTTCGTTCATCGTGAAGTACACGCATCAGTTCAACGTCCTCGGGGGATGATCCCGGCGGGGAGCGAACTGTCCCGCGGAGCCATATATGACGGACCATGACGCACTCGGCGCGCTACTGGTCGACGGTGCCTGGGACTCGATCATCCGGGCAGTGACCGACACTCCCGAGCTTCTCGAGGCCGAGTTCGACTGGGCCGGTCAGACCCTGCTGCACCGGGCCGTGATCGATGGCGCCCGGCCGGCGATCGAAGCCCTGCTCGATCTCGGCGCGAACGTCATGGCGCGGGATCGGGCCGACAACGCCTCTCCGCTCCATTGGGCGGCGGACCGGGGCGATCTCGAAATCGTCAAGCTCCTCGTGGAGCGCGGGGCCGACCCGGACGCGCGCGATGACGTTCACGGCTGGGGGCCGCTCGGTTGGGCCACGCTCGGCGACATGCGGGAGGACGTTGCCAGATGGCTGCTCGAGGCCGGGGCGTCGCCGAGGATCTTCCCGCTGATCGCGCTCGACGACGGGGTTGCCCTGCGGGAGCTGCTCGCCACCAGCCCCGAGGTTCTGGACGAGAGAATGAGCAAGTGGGAGCACTACGAGTGCCCCCTTCATTTCGCGATCGGACGGGGTGCCTCGGGAGCGTTCGGGGCGCTGATGGACGCGGGCGCCGATATCGTCTCGCTGAACTGGGTCGGCTTGAGCCCGCTGGCCGTCGCGGGCTTCCAGGCCCGCGATGAGTACGCGGCCGCGCTGGAAGAGAAGCGCGTCGAGCCCGACCTGTCCGCGGCTCTGGCCTGGGGAGCGTACCGGTCCGCGGCCGCCGCGCTCGACACAGAGCCGGGAGCGCTCGCACCGAAGGCTCGCTACGGGCGGTTGCTCATGTATGCCGCTGAGAACGACAAGGCTGACGCCGCCCGGTGGCTGATCGAGAACGGCGCGGACCCCAACGCTGTGCATGACTGGTGGGACAATCGGCTGACGGCACTGCATCCGGCGGCGAGTCATGGTGCGCTCGAGACGATCCGCGCGCTCGTGGCGGGAGGCGCCGATACGGCGGTTCGCGACGAGCAATTCGATGCGGAGCCGGTCGAGTGGGCCAGGCATTTCGAGCAGGACGCGGTGGTCGACTTCCTGGAGGGGCTCCCGACCGCGGCGGTGGAGGACGAATGAAACCGAAGCTTCTGTTCGTATGCGTGGAGAATTCCTGTAGAAGCCAGATGGCCGAGGGCCTCGCCCGCATGTCAGGATCCGATCGGATCGAGGCGTTCAGCGCCGGCTCCCGACCCTCGGGAGCGGTCAACCCGAAAGCGGTCGATGCCATGTCGGAGTTGGGCTACGACCTGGGCTCACACCAGTCCGTGTCGTTAGAGGACGTGCCTGACGGACCGTATGCCGCCGTCGTGACGATGGGCTGCGGGGATGCCTGTCCCCACGTCCCAGCCGAGCGCCGGGAGGACTGGGAGATCCCCGACCCGAAGCACATGCCCTCCGATGAGTTCCGCGCCGTTCGCGATGACATTCGCGAGCGGGTCGAGCGTCTGCTCGCGGACATCGCGCCCGGGGAGTGAACCGCTCCGTCCTCATCCTCGCGGGCGGAGAGTCGCGCCGCCTCGGGCGGCACAAGGCCAACGTGCGTGTCGGAGACCAAACGGTCCTCGGTCGTTTGTTGGACAGCGCGCGGGCCGCGCGGGTTTCGGATCTTCTCGTTGCGGTCCGGGATGCAGAGACCGCTCACGATTGGCTCGAGGCCACGGGACACGAGCTGGATGACGTGCGACTCGTCGAGGACG
>JAOTZH010000203.1 GCA_029861425.1 Gemmatimonadota bacterium | reverse complement strand
CCTCGCCCTCCGCGTTCTCTACGACGCTCGACACGGGCCCTCCTGATCATCGCGTTGCTTCTCGGGGTCGCTGCTCCAGGCTGGACGCAGGAGGTCACCGCCGTCCGCGCCGGACGGCTGATCGACGGAACCGGTGCGCAACCCGTCGAGAACGCGGTCATTCTGCTCGAGGCCGGCCGGATCACGGCCGTTGGGCCGGACGTGACGATCCCGGCTGGCGCACGCGTCATCGACCTGTCGGACCAGACGGTCATGCCGGGCTTCATCGATGCGCATACGCATCTCACGTTCCCCCTCACCGGCTCCCCCGGTTGGGAAGCGTCGCTTGCCCTGAAGACCGCTGCCGATCACGCGCTCATCGGCGCGCAACACGCGCGTGAGGTGCTCGAGTCGGGGTTTACCTCCGCCCGCGAGGTGGGGGCGGGCCACTTCGCGGACGTCGCCCTCAGAAACGCGATCAACGAGGGCCGCATTCCCGGGCCACGCATGCAGGTGGCGGCTCACGCTCTGGGAATCACCGGGGGGCACTGCGACCAGAGCGGGTACGTGCCCGCTCTGCTCGGACGCGAGCCGGGCCCGATGGAGGGCATCGCGAACGGCCCCGACGAAATCCGCTCGGCCATCCGACACCAGGTCAAATACGGCGCGGACGTCATCAAGATCTGCGCGACCGGCGGGGTCATGTCGGTTGGGGACTCCGTCGGCGTGCAGCAGTACGCGGACGATGAGTTGGTCGCCGTCGTGGAGGCGGCCGACATGGTCGAGCGCAGGGTCGCCGCGCACGCGCACGGCACCGAGGGCATCAAGGCGGCCGTGCGGGCCGGGGTCACTTCCATCGAGCACGGGTCGCTGCTCGACGACGAGGGGATCGCGCTGATGGCGGAGCGCGGAACGTTCCTCGTCTCGACCCTGTTCGCCGGTGATGCTGTGATGCGCATGGCAACCGACGGCACCATCACCGGGGAACTCGCGGAGAAGGCGATGGCCATCGGTCCGGCGATGGCCAACACGATGCTGCGCGCTCATCGGGCCGGCGTGAAGGTGGCACTCGGAGTCGACAACATCTTCTACGATCACCGCACCAGCGCGCGGGAGTTCGAGCTCCTCGTCGGCGCGGGATTCAGTGAGATGGACGCGATCGTGGCGGGCACCGCCGTGGCCGCCGAACTGCTGGGGTGGCAGGATGACGTCGGGACGATCGCTCCCGGCCGCTGGGCGGACCTGGTGGCCGTCGACGGGGATCCGCTCGAGGACATCACGGAGCTGCAGCGCCCGACATTCGTCATGAAGGGTGGGGAGGTGGTGGTGTCGAAGGGGCCGCGGTTGAGCACGTGATTCGATCCGTGCGTCGGACTCCGGGCTCCTCGCCAGACGACTGCCGCATGACCAGATTGATCGGGTCGGCACGCCCCACGACCAGAGGTCATCAGGTGAGAGGTCCTGCATCCAGGCGCCGCATGTTAGGGGGAGCCCGAATGGAGGCCTCTAATGCCCTCCATTAGCGTGGATCTCGTCGCCGGAGTCCTCGTTCTGCACGGAATCGCTCACCTCGTAGGCTTCATCGCCCCCTGGCGGATCCTCGAGATGACCGAAGTCCCCTACAAGACGACCGTGCTGGGTGGCGCGATCGATGTGGGGGATGCGGGTATTCGCGTGGTCGGAGTGCTATGGCTCATTGCCGCCATCGCCTTCGCGGCGTCCGCGATGGGGCTTCTGACACACGCTCTATGGTGGCGCGGCATGGCTCTGTCGGTCACCGGCCTCTCGATCATTCTCACCGCTTCAGAGCTGCCGCGCACGAAGATCGGGTTGGCCCTGAACGTGGCCATCCTCCTTGTCCTCCTCTCCGACGCGAGATTCGACTGGCTACCAACGGTGTGATGCCGACGGTCCTCCTCGGCCTCACATGGATTGCCGCTCTGGGGACGGGGCTGGCCGTGACGTTGTTCGCGAGCGCGCGAACGGTTCAGCACACGCGCTCGCTTGTGGAGGCGACGCGGATCCCTCCGTTCTTCATCGGCATCACCCTCCTCGCCGTGGGCACGGACCTGCCGGAGATCGCGAACTCCGTCATCTCGAGCGCCACAGGTCACGGGGATCTCAACGCTGGCGACTCGATCGGCTCCACGATCACGCAGGCCACCCTCGTGCTGGGCCTGCTGCCCTTCTTCGCGGCTGGGTTCGTCGTTAGGCCGCTGCGGGTGTTGGCCGTGTGCGGCGTGACCATCGCTGCCCTGGCGCTGGGAGCTTTGCTCATGCGCGACGGCGATCTGTCGCGCTTCGACGGTGCCGTGCTCGTCGCCTCGTGGATCGCCGGCTCGATCCTGCTTATCAAGTACCTCTCGGAGTCGGAGTCGACCGGCGAGATCACGGACCACCCTCACCGGGTCAGGCACGGCTTGGCCGCCCTCGGCTACCTTATGCTGGTCGGGGTCGGCTCGGCGGTCGTCGTCACGGCCTTTGCCGAAATCTCCGACCTGCTCGGCGTGCCCGAGTACCTTCTGAGCTTCTTCCTGGCCTCGGTGGGAACCTCGCTTCCGGAGCTCGTGGTGGACGTGACTGCGCTGAGAAGCGGCCATTTCGGCTTGGCGTTGGGGAACACGCTCGGGTCGAGCTTCGTCGATGCGACGCTCTCGATCGGTATCGGGCCGCTCCTCTTCCCGACGGCCGTGACCGCGAGTCTCGCCGTTACCGGCTCGCTCGCGGCGATGGCGGGAATCGCCCTTATCGCGATGCTTCTCGCGCTCTCGCGCCGACACAACAGGTTTACCGGCGCCATATTTATCGGCATCTACGTGAGCCTGTATTTCGTCATGCTCGCCTAGCGTTCGTTGCACTTCCCCGGCGAGCCCGCCCGGCTCTCACCGCCGAATCCTCCTCCACTGTCTTCTCGTACCAACGGTCAATCATCAGTCGTTGACCCGAGGAGGACGAGATGTTCGAGCGAGTGATCCGCGATCTTCGATACAGCGTTCGCATGCTGACGAAGAGCCCGCTCTTCACCATCGCCGCCGTGGCGACACTCGCGCTCGGCATCGGGCTGAACGCAGCCACTTTCTCCGCGGTGACCGGGATTCTCCTCCGCCCGCTCGGTGGAACGGAAGCCCCCGACGAGCTCGTCCAGGTATATCGCCAATGGCCGGGAATGGACTACGGGTCCGTCTCGATCCCGCACTACCAGGATCTGCGCGACCGCTCGGCAGATGTCTTCGAGAGCTCGGCCGCCTGGTTCTTCCAGGAGATGTCGCTGGCCTCGGAGGGGCAGAGCGAGCGTTTCATCGGGATGCTGGTGAGCGCGAATTTCTTCCAGACCTACGGCGTGACCGCGCAGTTGGGCCGGACATTCATCCCTGGGGAGGAAGATCGCGGGCCCGGGGCGCACCCTGTCGCGGTCCTCGGCCATTCGTTCTGGCAGACCCGGTTCGGCGGTGATCGCGACATCATCGGTCGCACGGTCAATCTGAACGGGAGTCCCTACGAGATCGTCGGAGTCGCGCCGGCCGCCTTCAAGGGCCCGGCCACGTTCGCGGATGCACCCCTGTACGTGCCGATCATGATGCAGCCGCTGATCGGCCAGTTCGACAACACGCAGAGCCGCGGCAACAACATGATGAACTTCGTCGGGAGGCTGCGTGACGGAGAGACCATCGGGCGGGCCGAGCAGGTGCTCGACGGAATCCTGGTCCAGCTGCGCGACGAGTTCCCCGGCGAGTACGACACTCAGCTCGGACACACCCTCATCTTCCAGTCCGACGCGGGGATCCACCCCATGTTCCGGACCGCGCAGATCGGGATGAGCGCCGTGATGATGGTCGTCGTCGGCTTGCTGCTCCTGATCGCCTGCGTGAACGTGGCCAATCTGTTTCTCGCGCGGGCCCGCGAGCGCCGACGCGAGATGGGAATTCGGCTCAGTCTGGGCGCCAGCGGCCGCTCGCTCGTCCAGCAACTCCTGACGGAGAGCCTGGTCTTCAGCCTCCTGGCGGGGCTGGCCGGCCTCGGTCTCGCGGCGATCGCCACGCGGATGCTGAGCCAGGTCAGACCGCCGATCGACGGTCCGTGGGCGTTCCAGGTGCAGCTCGACACGTCTGTCCTCTGGTTCACACTGATCGTGTCGGTCATCGCCGGTATCGTTTTCGGGCTCGCCCCCGCGCTCCAGGCGGCCCGGTCGGACACGTTCGCTGCGGTGAAGAACGCCGCGGAGGACAAGCCCGGGCGCTCGCGCGTCAGCAGCGGGCTGGTCGTCCTGCAGATGGCGCTGTCGCTCCTTCTGCTCATCAGCTCGGGACTGTTCCTGCGGAGCCTCCAGGGCGCCACCGAGATCGACCCGGGCTTCGACAGCCCGGGTGGGCTCGTTCTGACCTCGGTCGATCCGGGACTCCAGGGGTACGATGAGGCACGCGCTCGCGAGTTCCTGAACCGGCTGCTCGAGGATGTGAGTGCCCTTCCCGAGGTCGAGTCTGCCGGCCTGACGACGACCGTGCCGCTCGGACTGGGTGGGTCGGATCGTGGTGTCGGGATCCCCGGGTACGAGTTCGCGGAGGGAGAGCTCCGCAGCATCCAGTACGCGATGGTCACCGAGGGCTTCTTCGACGCCATGGGCATCCGGTTCGTCGAGGGCCGGCCGTTCGAGCGGCAGGACGACCAGGACGCCTCGCCGGTCATCATCGTCAATCAGCGCTTCGCCGAGCGGTTCTGGCCCGATCAATCTGCGGTCGGGAAGATCGTTCAGACGGCGGGGGTGGAGCACGAAGTCGTCGGCGTCGTCGAGACGGGGAAGTACCGGAGCCTGGGCGAGGTGCCGACCGAGCACATGTATCTGCCCGAGCGCCAGCAGTTCCGGACGGCGGTCGCGGTCGTGGCGAGGGCCCGAACCGGGACCGACGTCGTGCTCAGACGGATTCACGAAACCGTACGAGCGATGGATCCCGACATGCCGGTCTACGACGCCCGGACGATGGAGGACCACATGGGCCTCGCCCTTCTCCCGGCGCGTCTCGGTGGGTCTGTGCTGGGGATGTTCGGCGTGCTCGGGCTGATTCTGGCGGCCGTCGGCATCTACGGCGTAATGGCCTATTCGGTCGCACAGCGGACGAAGGAGATCGGCGTTCGCGTGGCCCTGGGCGCGAACCGTCGCCGTGTATTGCGACTGGTCCTTCGGGAGGGGATGAGGCTCGCGATGTTCGGGACTGTGCTGGGTCTGCTCGCCGCCGCCGCGGCCGCACGCCTCGTCAGCGGGATGCTCTACAACGTGAGCGCGTTCGACCCGGTTGCGTTCATTGGCGTGCCGCTGCTGCTCACTGCAGTCGCCGCGCTGGCCGTGTATCTGCCGGCCCGGCGAGCGGCGACCCTGGATCCGATACAGGCGCTCAAAGCGGAATAGGCGGACCGCCGGGCACGCCCCATGCTGCCCCAGCGCGCTTGACTCGCCCCTGACACATACATAGGGTGTCGATATATCGAGCGCCGATATTATCGCGTTGGCGGTCTTCTGACGGAAAGCGGGCACATGACCGAAAAGGGCTTCGACGTACAGGACTTCGCCCGCGGAATCCATGAGTTGCTCGTGCTTTCGTCGCTTCAGACCGGGGAGAAGCACGGCTACCAGATCGCGTTGGATCTACAGGCGGACAGCAACGATCTCTTCCGCTTCAAGCATGGCACCCTCTATCCGATCCTGCACCGACTGGAGGGCGAGGGCCTGATCAAGGGCTCGTGGTCGAAGGACGGCGGCCGACGGAAGAAGGTCTATTCGCTCACGGGCAAGGGCCGGAAGCACCTGTCCGGGGAGACGGGTCGCGTCCAGGAGATCGTCTCCGGGCTGATGCGACTCCTTCCCGCCCCGAGCGAGGTTCCGGCATGACGGCACGGCGCGCGCGCGCGTTCCTGTCGACATTGCGCAAGGTCGAGCGTCACCTCGGCGTTCCGGTCCCGGCCAGGGTGAAGATCCTGAGGGAGCTGGAGTTCGATCTGGAGGAGCTCCGCGGTCGGCTGGAGGCGGAGGGACTGTGTCCCGAAGAGGCGCGTGCGCGCGCACTCGAAGCCCTCGTCCCGGACCCGGGCACGCTCACCGAGCTCGGGGAACTCTACACTCCGCGCTATCGAAGGCTCACCGGTCACCTGGATCAGGACGTGGTCCGAGTCCTCGAACGGTCGACTCTCGCGATCATGGCTGCCGGCCTGCTCGCCGCCGGTGCCCTCGCACTGTCGCGAGCCGATCTCTTCCGCGATCCGTCCCCCTTCCTCTGGGCCGTGCTCGCGCTTGGAGGGATCTCCATCTTCCTGGCCGCCGGTGAGGGGTTCGCCCTTTGGGTGAAGAGGGACCATCAGCTTTCGCGCGGAGGCCCCCGGTTGATCCTCGCGTTGGCTGGCGTGACGCTGGGGCTGGGGCTCTTCGGAGCGTTACTGGACGCCTACCAGCTGGTCGCGACTACGGGGGGCGCAGCGGCCTTCATGCTGCCCGAGTCGTTCGAGTCGTTCGAGTGGTTCGCGCGACAAGCGGGTCTGCTTACCGCGTCCCTGGTTCTGGCTCTGGCCGGAGGCCTCGCGTGGTTCGTGTTGACCCAGTGGCTCACCCTCGTGTCCGGAGCCCGCCTGGATGTGCTCGGGCTGGATCCGACCGCAACTCGACAACAGGAGGTCCGATGATCGGGGAGATTTGGGAAAGCCTCGGCAGTACGCGTTTCCTGATGGCGTTCTCGTTCGTCGCGATCGTTTCGATGATCGTGTGGTCCGTAGGGCAACTGGCGCGTCCGGGTGCGACGGCCGATCCGAGGA
>JAOTZH010000202.1 GCA_029861425.1 Gemmatimonadota bacterium | reverse complement strand
GGTTGTCCTTCGACGGGCGGTCCTCCGGTCCGAGGACGATCGCGTAAACGTCCGTGGCCCCGTTATCGATCGCGATTCTAATCGGGGCGTACTCGCGCACCCCACCGTCGACGTACTGACGCGGGGGATCCGCGCCGCTCGGGATCATGACGGGCGGCATGAGGACCGGCTGGTCGGCGGACGCGATCACGGCTCGTCGCAGCGTCTCGCGGTCACCGATGGTGTGGACGTCGACGTCCTGCGCGTGGTTCAGCGTGGGGCCGCTCTGGAAGTACGTGACCCGACCGGTCTGGAGACAGACCGTCGTGAGCGCCATCTGGGTGTTCGAGGCCAGGATCTCTGCCGTGCGCGCCTGATCGAACGTGTCGCGAACCAGCTTGTCGAGCGGCGACACATCGAAGATCGAGTTGGAGCGCAGGATGTTCGCCAGCTCGCGTCGAAGGAGGATGTCCCTCGTCCGGACAGATGTGTAGATGTCCTTCAGAACGTCGATGTTTCCCGTCACGACGAGCGGTGCGATCAGCGCGCCGGTGCTCGTCCCCGAGATGAACTGGAACTGGATGCCGAGCGTGTTCACGATATGATCGATCGCTCCGACCGCGAACGCTCCTTTCGATCCGCCGCCACTGACTACAAGTGCGTTCTTTCTCATGGTCGGTTCCTCATCGCTCCAGGTCGCTTTCGGTGTTCCCGCCGAACCAGGCGAGTGGATCGCTGCCCAGAGCGATCTCGAATCTGAACTCGTCTCGGGTGATGTCCCGACCCGCTCTGAATCCGATCCTGAACAGCCGCGCGAGATCGCCTGTCAGCCCGAGGGCGAGCTCGTCCCCCCCGTCCGATCCGAAGAGGGCCTCGAACGCCAGATCGAGACCGTTCTCATCGAGCCCCCAGGTCATCACGCGATAGGAGAGGCGGGGTCCGACCCAGAACTCGACCTTCGGGTTCCTGAAGGTCAGCGACGTGCTCGCCCCGGCGCGCCAGCGTCCGTGCGAGTCGAGCACGACGATCGGGTAGACTCGAAGCGAGGCGGTGTACGGCACGGGGCTGCCGCGATCCGTCGTGAGCCCCTGGGTGAAATCGATTGGGAGCATGAACTGGAAAGGCCGGTACGGACCCATGGTGAACGGGTCCTGGGCGGTGGCCGGCAGGGCACCCCCGGCCATCAAGAGGCTGACCAGGAGTCCGGGGAGCCACTTCACGGTCGGTTCGATCGTCATGGCCTTGTCTGTCCTTCATGAGGCGGTTGTCGCTCGACCACTCGCGCGAGGCTACTCCTCACTCCCGTAGAACGTAGTTCGAAGATTCGGCGGGTCAGCAGGGGCCAGGGTGCCGCACCTCTGTCTGCCGTCCCGCCCGCAGTCGGATACGTTGTATGCGGCGCTCCGGGCGATCGCCGAACGACCTCGGCCGTCGGGCCGAAGCCGATCGAACCCGGCGAACGACGGACGAATCGAGCATGCGGATTGCCTCGGTAGGTCAGGCGTTTCCGGACCACTACTACGATCAGACGACGCTGGTCGCGGCTTTCGAGGAGCACTGGGGCGGACGTCTCTTCAACCCGGCGCGCCTCGGCATGCTCCACCGAAACGTCCAGGTCGGAGGTCGGCACCTCGCGCTCCCGATGGAGGAGTACCGCTCCCTCGAGTCGTTCACCGATGCGAACGATGCCTTCATTCGTTGCGGCCTCGAAGTCGGAGCTGACGCCATCGTCGACGCTCTCGACCTCGCGGGGCTGACGCCCGACGAAATCGACCACCTCTTCTTCGTTTCGGTGACTGGTGTGTCCACCCCATCCCTCGACGCGATGCTCGCTAACCGTCTCGAGTTGCGTTCCGACATGAAGCGGACCCCGATCTTCGGGCTCGGGTGCGTGGCGGGCGCTGCGGGTGTGGCTCGGGCCGCCGACTATCTGCGCGCGTTCCCACAGGACGTCGCGGTCCTGCTCTCGGTCGAACTGTGCAGCCTGACTCTCCAGCGAAGGGACCTCTCGATCCCGAACCTCATCGCGAGCGGTCTCTTCGGGGACGGGGCGGCGGCGGTCGTGATGACGGGCGCAGACCGCGCGCAGACGGGGGCTGCGGGCGACGCCGATCCATCCAACGGCTGGCCGGGGCCCCGGGTCGTAGCCACGCGCTCGACGTTCTACCGCGACACCGAGGATTTGATGGGATGGAAGATCGGGAGTGACGGGTTCCAGATCGTGTTGTCGGCCGACGTGCCCACGGTTGTCGGCGAACGGATACGAGGGGATGTGGACGGCTTTCTCGAGGACCACGGGCTCGCCCGCGACGATATTTCCGTCTGGCTCAGCCATCCCGGGGGTCCCAAGATCCTCGAAGCGATGGAGACCGCGCTGGAGCTGCCCACCGACGCGCTCGCTCGAACGTGGCGCTCGCTGGCCGAGATCGGGAACCTCTCGAGCGCGTCTGTTCTGATGGTGCTTCGTGAGGCGTTGCTCGAAGAACGACCGGAGCCGGGTGCGTGGGGTCTCATGCTGGCGATGGGCCCTGGCTTCTGCTCCGAGCTCGTGTTGCTGCGGTGGTGATCGCCTATCTGGTCCTGTTGGGCCTCATCGCACTGGAACGTATCGCGGAGCTCGTGCGCAGCCGCCGCAACGCGGCCTGGGCCATGAGCCGGGGCGGGGTGGAGGTGGGACAGGTCCATTTTCGCTTCATGGCAGGGCTGCATGCCCTGTTTCTCCCGGCGTGCGCGGCCGAAGTCATCCTGCTCTCGCGGCCATTCGTTCCGGCGCTCGGCCTCTCGATGCTCGCCGTGGCCGTCCTGGCTCAGGCACTGAGGGCGTGGGCCGTCGGAACTCTCGGTTCGCGCTGGAACGTCCGGACCATCGTCGTCCCGGGGATGCCGCCCGTCACCGGCGGGCCATACCGGTTCGTGCGGCATCCCAACTATGTCGCGGTGATCCTCGAGGGGTTCGCGATCCCCTTGCTGCACGGCGCGTGGTGGACCGCCATCGCGTTCACGGTCCTCAACATTCCGGTGCTCGCGATCCGCATCCGTTGCGAGGAAGCCGCGCTCGCGAGCCACTCGGATTCGGGAGGCAGGCTGGAGTCGTTGCCCAGGTTCGTGCCCCGAATTGGGCAGGCGGGGGGATCGTGACGCGCCCCGAATCGGTCATCATTGACGAGGTTCGCGAAGTGCTCGAGAAGATGGGCGTGGAGGGGTCCGTTGGACCGGAGACGCGCGTCCATCAGGATCTCGAGCTCGACTCGATGCGGCGCATCGAGCTGGCGATCGAGATCGAGAACCACTTCCGGGTCATCCTCGAACCCGAGGACGAGGCGGAGATCGAGACGGTCGGGGACCTCTGCAGGATCGTCGCACGGCGCCTTCCGGCAGGGGAATCGGACCGGGCGGAGACGCGCGGAGAGCACGGTGTCTGAGCCGACGCTGGGTGGACTCCTCGTGCGCGCCGCGAAGTCGGAGAAGGGTGTCCGATTCCTCGATCGGAGGGAGCAGGCCAGCTTTCACAGCTACTCGGACTTGCTCGCGGGAGCCCGACGAGCGGCGATCGAGCTCGCGGCGCGCGGTGTCGGCCGGGCCGACCGCGTGGCGATCGTTCTCCCGACCGGTCCGGAGTTCTACCACGCGTTCTTCGGCGCGGTCCTTCGCGGCGCTGTACCTGTGCCGCTCTACCCACCGGTTCGGCTGGGCCGTCTGCGCGAGTATCACCAGCGCACGGCGGGCATGATCGGCGGGTGCCGGTCGCGGATAGTGCTCGCCGACCGACGGGTCGCACGCGTGATCGGGACTACCGTCGCCGCGGCCCGACCGCCGCTAGGCCTCGTCACGATGAACGAGCTGGGGTCGGGATCGGGCGCGGCCGGGGAGCTTCCGGACGAGGCCGACCCCCACGCGGTCGCGCTCGTTCAGCATTCCTCAGGCACGACCGGTCGACCGCGGCCGGTGCGGCTCACTCACCACGCGGTCCTGCAAAACATCGGCGCGATCCGGCGCCGCCTCCTCGCCGCCTACCCGGACGCCGAGGAAGGGGAGCACGGCGCCGTGAGCTGGCTCCCACTCTACCATGACATGGGCTTGATCGGGTGCGTGATCACCGCGTTGGCTCACCCGGCCGATCTGACCCTCATCCCACCCGAGCTGTTCGTGTCTCGTCCCGGCTCGTGGCTGCGGACCATCTCTCGTTACCGCGGGACGGTGAGTGGTGCACCCGACTTCGCCTACTCCTACTGCGCGGACCGTGTGACGGAAGAGGAGATGGAGGGGGTGGACCTCTCCTCATGGCTCGTTGCGCTGAACGGGGCGGAACCGGTGACCGTGGACGCAATGGAGCGCTTCGCCCGCCGATTCGAACGGTACGGGTTTCGACGCTCGGCGCTGACTCCCGTCTACGGGCTTGCCGAGGCCACACTGGCGGTCACGTTCTCGGACCCCGCACGTCCGTTCCGAAGTGTCGCGGTCGAACGCGATCCGCTCGTTCGTGACGGCCTCGTTCGGCCCTCGAAGTCGGGGACGGTCGACCTGGTCAGCGTGGGGAGGCCGCTGGACGGGGTCCGCGTCCGGATCGCGCCCGCCGACGGCGGGTGGGGAGAGGGCCGCCCCGACACCGTCGGCCGGGTCCTCGTGAGCGGGCCGTCTCTATCGGACGGATACGACGATGAGGCCTCCGCGGTCGATCCCAATGCGACAAGTGGACGTGATCCAGAAGCGTCCGAGCCGAGGTGGATCGACACCGGCGACACCGGCTTCATGCTCGACGGAGCGCTCTTCGTTTACAGCCGCGCGAAGGATGTCATCGTTCTTCGGGGTCGCAAGTACGCCCCGCAGGACATCGAGCGAGCGCTCCACGGACTCGACGGCGTCCGACCGGGGTGCACGGCCGCGCTCGGAGTGCCGCCGGAGCCGGGTCTAGCCGAGCAGCTCGCGGTGCTCGTCGAGCGCGTTCGGTCGCGTTCGGACGATCTCGATGACGAACTCGCCCGCGAGGTGTCGTCTCGCGTCGCGTCGCGCACGGAGCTGACGTGTGATGCCGTGACGATACTCGACCCGGGGACCCTACCGCGCACCTCGAGCGGCAAGATCCGAAGAGCCGAAGCGCGGAGGCTCTACCTTGCGGGTGAGCTACGACCTCCAGGCCGCGCCGACGTCGTGTCCCTTCTCGGCGAAACCGTGCGATCGCGCATCGCGCTCGCACGCCTGAGGCGAGACGGCCCCGATCGCCCCGGAACGTCCCGGCCGTAGTGACGAGAGTTGCCGGCCCTTACGACCTGGCGATCGCGGGTGCCGGACCCGTCGGCCTGGCGGTCGCGATAGAAGCGCGCCTTCGGGGTCTTCGTCCCGTCGTAGTCGAGCGCGGGAGCGCCGTGCCAGACAAGGCATGCGGCGAGGGGATCATGCCGCGCGGGGTGAGTGCCCTCGAGAGGATGGGCGTGCGACTCTCGGCGTCCGAGTGCCGCCCGTTTCGCGGAATCCGCTACGTCGACGGTGACCTCGAGGCCGAGGGTCGTTTCGTCGGTTCGCCCGGCCTCGGGGTGAAACGGACCGTTCTCGTCCGGGCGATGCTGGCACGGGCACGAGAGCTGGGTGCCCACATCCGTTTCGACTGCTCGCTGGAAGAATGGGAAGTCCAGGCCGAGAGCGTGATGGTCGAGACGAGCGCCGGGCGGCTCCAGGCCGCATTTCTCGTCGGGGCAGACGGACTCCGCAGCCGTGTTCGACGCCGGGCGGGTCTCGAACGACCGGAGGAAGTTCCGGGCCCGCGGCGGCGGTTCGGGATCCGCAGACACTATGCGATCGAGCCCTGGTCCGACCTCGTCGAGGTCCACCTCGAAGACGGCGCCGAGGCCTACGTGACTCCGGTGAGCGCGTCGTGCGTCGGGGTGGCCGTCCTGTTCAGCGGGCCACTCCTCACCACTCGAGGTACATCCGCGGACGGGCTTCCGGCCCAGCCGGGACGACTTCCCTACGAGCGTCTGTTGGACCGCTTCCCCGCGTTGTGCGAACGGCTCTCCCGATCGCGGCCCGTCGACCGCGCACGCGGGGCGGGGCCACTGCGGCAAGGCGCGCGCGCATGCGCCCGAGGTCGAGTCGCGCTGGTCGGGGACGCCGGCGGGTACGTCGACGCACTGACCGGTCAGGGCCTCGAGCTCGGGTTCGCGTCGGCCGAGGCGCTCGCGGACGTGCTCTCGGCCGGAGGACCCCTCGCGCGCTATCAGGCCGAACGTGAACACCTGACCCGTGGGTATCGGATCGCGTCGGAGTCCTTGCTCCTTGCCACCCACCGCAGGTGGACCCGTCGAGCGCTGGTTCGGTTACTCAGGGCGGCGCCCGTCGTGTTCGACCGTGCGGTCAGCGCCCTCTGACCCGGGTCTTCGCGCGGAGAACGCGCTGCCGATCGTAACTCCGGCCGCCTGACGCCCGTAGTATCCAACCATGCTGATGCTGCGCCGAATCCTCCTGCCGCTGCTGGCCGCCGCCGTGGCGATCACGGTCGCCCGAGTTCACCGGATGTCCGGAGAGACTCAGGAGTTGAAGCTCGATCTCGCCGAGATCGATGATCTGCGTTACGGACTGCTGGACGTCGACGTCTGGGTCGAGCATCTGCTCGTCGTGATGGACAGGCAGATCGAGGCGTTCGGCGAGGAGCCCACCCAACGCGAAGAAGTGCAGGCGGTCTTCGAGACCGTCATCAACGAGCTGATCATCGAGGCTGAGCGAAGCATTCGGCTTCAGAACGAGGAGCGTCCGTTCGGCGCACTCCGGCAGCTCGCGACCGATTTCGTCGTGGACTTCGACGGGCTTCGCGCACGGTCCGGAGAGTTCGCCGAGACGGCCGTATTGGAGCT
>JAOTZH010000201.1 GCA_029861425.1 Gemmatimonadota bacterium | reverse complement strand
TACAATCGGCTGTCGACCCCGAAGCCCGCGAAGAAGAGATCCGCCAGGCCGTCTGCGTCCACGTCTCCTATCGCGACGCCCGCTCCCTCCACCCGGATCCGGTTCGCGTACCGGTCATCCTCCGAGCCGTCGTAGACGAAGTCGATCCCGCGCCCTTCGGCGCCGACCGACTCGAACCCACCTTCGCCTTCCGGGAAGACCTCGCGCCACCGATACCCATCCTCTTCGACCCACGGGCCAGGCGGAGTCTCGGCGCACGCCACGACCAGGAGCGCGACCAACGCGAGCGAACTCCCGGGGCGCCGACGACGACTCACGAGCCACCGCCATCTGCACCAGGCGACGGAATCGCCACTTCCATCTGACCGGCCTCGAGCGCGACCTCGGTCTCGGCCCCGCCGGGCCACCGCACACCGACGGCTCGTGGTTCGGCTCTCAAGCCGAAGACCTGCACCGCGCTGTCGACAGACCAGTATCCCGAGCCCGCCTGTATCTCGCGGGCAGGCCCCGCTCCGTCGGCGTAGAGCACGCGGACCGTGGCGCCGATCGCGTCCGGGTTTACGGCCGTTCCTTCGAGCCTGACCCGAAGCCCGGGCGACGCCCCGACGTTTCGAAACAGCC
Source organism: Gemmatimonadota bacterium (assembly GCA_029861425.1). Taxonomy (GTDB): domain Bacteria; phylum Gemmatimonadota; class Gemmatimonadetes; order Palauibacterales; family Palauibacteraceae; genus Palauibacter. The sequence continues at coordinate 6,289 of JAOTZH010000201.1, read as the reverse complement.
TCGTGGCGGCCCCGTTCTGGCTCACTGCGAGATCGATCCGACCGTCGGCGTCGAAGTCGGCCAGCGCCGCGCCCCGCGGATCGCCATAGATCGCCACACCGCTGTCGCTACCCGGCACCGGGGTCAGCCCACCGGCCCCGTCGCCGGCGAGCCACAGGCTCCGTCCCGCGTCGTACCGTGCGACTCCGGGGACAGTCGCGAAGAAGTTCTGGGTCAGAAACACGTCGTCGTGACCGTCGCCGTCGTAGTCAGCCACACCGGCGTAGAAGGCGGGGGCCATCTGTGCGGCCCGCGGGAGCTCTCGTACCTCGAACCCGTCGCCCGTGTTGAGCAGCAGCGAGTGCGCGAGCGTGACCGCCGCTGACCGCGAGGCGGAACTGTACGCCGGCCCCAGAACGCCTTCGATCGTGGCGGTGGCGTATTCGCTGAACGAGCCCACGTTCGACCCGACCGGCGGGAACGCGCGGATCAGCTCTGGCAGCGGCTCGAGCGAGCCCTCGCCGCCGATCGCGGCGTCATGCCGTCCGCGAATCGACTCGTACGTCCCGTTTCCATCCAGGTCCCCGTGGTAGACGACGAGCGGGTGCTCCGTCGTCGCGCCCAGCCCGGTGTTGAGGCCCCACGAGGTCGCGATCAGATCCGGCAGGCCGTCCTCGTTCAGATCGCCGCTCGCCAGACCGTTCCAACGCCCGGTGAGCCCGTCCAGGCCCAGCCGGCGGGTCGCGTCCGTGAATCGGCCCCCATCGTTTCGGTACACCCGGATCGGCCCCCAATCGGTCGCGAGCGCGAGGTCGGGGTCCCCATCCGCATCGATGTCGGTGAACAGCGCGGCGGACACGACTCCGACGGTCTCGAGGAGCGTGTTGAAGACGGAGTGCGGCCGCCACGATCCGCCGTCGTTCAGGAAGAGCCTCGAGGGCACCGGCGCCGGGTACCGGCCCGGAAACACCCGGCCTCCGGCAAAGAGGTCGAGATCACCGTCCGCATCGACATCGGCGAGCGCCAGAGGACCCACGCTCTCGAGCGTGCCCGCGATCTGCGGCGTCTCCGTGATCCCTCCGGCACCCGGTGGAAGGACCCACCGCACGACCGAGGCGTTGTCCATGGCCTCGGCTGGCCCCCGAGCCTCGTAGCTCATGCGACCGATGAGCAGGTCCATTCCGTTCACTCCCGGGAACCCCAGGATCGTCGACTGGTCCAGGGGGGTCGGGGGCGCCTCGAAGGGTGCCGGGGACAAGATCCCGTCCTCGTTCGTGAAGACGGCCAGGCGGCCTCCCGCTCCCGACCCGATCACCAGATCCGGGTCCCCATCGCGGTCGACGTCGATCGCGCTTACGCCCGGTCCGAGCTGGGCGAGCCGTTCGGACAGGAGCGGTTGCCGCGCGAGCTCCGGGACGGACGGGTCCCGGTGCGAGTGAGCGAGGTCCACGGCCTGGAAGATCGCCGCCGGCGTCTCAGCGGCGCGCCCGGTCTCGGCGCTCGACGCCGTTTCCCAGGGGATCTCGATGAGCGTCCCGGGGGCGCCGGCGACGCGCGAGCGCCGACCGTCGGGCCAGTCCACCTCCACGACCACGCCGGCCGACGCACCCGTGGCGAAGGCGACCGTCGGCTCGGAACCCGACAGGTACGATCGAGCGACGGCCACCGTGCGCACCTGAACGGGGACGGCTCCGTCGTGAACGGTGATGACCGCGCCGATCCCGGCCGGATTGGCGGGCGGACCCGCCAGACGGACGGCGACCCGGGCGGCGTCCGCACCGTTCTCGAGAACGAGAGGAGCCGCGTTCAACCGGGTGATCACGAGATCGAGATCCCCGTCCAGGTCCAGATCCCCGGCCGCCATCCCGTGAGAGATATCGGGCTCGTCGCCGAAACCCCAGATCTCCCCGGATTCGTCGAACGTGGCGTCGCCCCGGTTCCTGAAGGCCAGGTTTCGCATCGGCATCGGCGGATAGAGCCGCTGCTCCTCGCGCCAATCCACCGAGCTTCGTGCCGCGCTCACGCGCTGCCCGACATCGCCGTCCAGGAGATCCCAGACGTGTCCCGTCACCGTCAGGAGATCCTCGTACCCATCGAGGTCGACGTCGAGAAACAGCGACGCCCAGGTCCACTCGCTGCCAGTGAGGCCGGCGATGGGCGCGGCGTCCGCGAAGGTCCCATCGCCGCGGCCCAGCTGCAGGGTGTTCCTGGCCCTCTGCACCCGCGTGTCGACCGCCCCTGGCGGCGTCGTGTCCGACCGGAGCGGCGGGATGGTCCGCAGGCGGCGGGCGCGGCCGAGCGGCTCCATGTCGGCGGTGAAGTAGTCCTCCACCCCGTCGCGATCGACGTCCGCGATGTCGAGGGCCATGCAGGCGAGACTGCTGGTCCGGATCGCCGACGTGGGTGCGACGGTGAACGTCCCGGTGCCGTCGTTCATCCAGATCCGGTCGGGGGACTCGAAGTCGTTGCAGACGTAGATGTCCGGCGCCCCGTCGCCATCGAGATCGTGGAACCGGACGCTCAGTCCCCAGTCGGTCGGAGCCTCGGTGACCCGGGTGCCCGCCGCCGTGAGAAAGCGTCCGCCCGTGAACGGAACCAGGTCGAATCGTCCGGTTCCGTCGTTCATGTAGAACTCGTCCTCCTCGGCGCGCTCGAGCCACGACGTGGCTGGGCCGAAGCAACGTACCTCCCAATGCTCCGCCAGGTCGGCCGCCGCTTCGCACCGGCCCTCGTCCCGCACGACCACCCGGTCGCGGGTCCGGTCCTCGGGCGGGAACAGGTCGCGCGCGACACGGGTCTTGTTGTTCGCGACATAAAGATCCAGATCGGCGTCGCCGTCGACGTCGGCGAAGGAGAAGCTGCGGCTCGCCCGTTCGACGGCGAACCCCGCCTCGCTCGAGACATCCTCGAACGTCCCACCTTCGTTGCGGAGCAGGATGTTCGGTTGACCCAGCGCCGTCAGGAAGAGATCGAGGTCGCCGTCGCTGTCCAGGTCCAGGAACGCGACGCCCGTCGCCCGTCGTCCGGAGAGATCGATCCCGGCGGTCGCCGTTGCGTCCTCGAACCGCCAGTCGCCGAGATTCCGATAGAGCACCGAGGGGAACGCGACCCGGGCGATGAAGACGTCCGGGAGGCCGTCCGAATCGAAGTCTCCGATCGCCACGCCAGAGCCGTCCGCCAGTGTCCGGTTTTCGAGCGTCAGGTCCTCGGAGACTTCATTCGCCGCGGTGATCCCCGTCTCGTCCGCGGACCGGACGGCGAATCCCACCCCGGACGAACCCGTGACGGCGAGCCGGCGCGCGCGGAACCCTTCCCCGGCCACCCAGTCCCCGGGACCGCTCTCGGCGGAGCACCCGAGCGAGAGTACGGCGACGGCTGCTGCCGCGCCGCGGAGCCTGGCCACGCGCCGGCCTGTCACCGGCCTGCCTCCGGAGCGGTCGCCGTCACCTCCCACTTCACGGAGTTGTACGGGAGCGAGGCGTTGCGGTCCGGCTCCGCTACGATCGCCCGGGTCTCTTCGCCGTCGGGCCACCGGACGCGGAGAGCGACGGGAATGTCCGCCAGGCCGAGAACCACCGTCGGCGAGTTGCTCGACCAGTAGCCCGACCCCGCCTGGATCTCACGCGCCGGCCCGAGCCCCGCGGCGTACTCGACCCGGACCGAGGCCCCGATCGCCGACGGGTTCATCGCCGAACCCTCGAGCCGGACGCGGAGGCCGTACACCGGGGAGACGTTTCTCCACAGTCTCGTTGGCCCGCCGTTCTGGCCGAGGGCCACGTCCACGCGGCCGTCCGCGTCGAAGTCCGCGACGGCCAGGCCCCGCCCGTCTCCATGCCCCAGAGCACGCTCGTGGACGCCGAACCCGCCGGCTCCGTCACCCGAGAGGATGAGACCGCTTCCCGCGTCGTAGCGCGGCACATCGAGCCTTGTCGCGAAGAAGTTCTGCGCCAGGAATACGTCCTCTCGGCCGTCCGCGTCGAAGTCGGCGATCGCCACGCCGAAGGCAGGAGCCCGCTGCGCCTCGTTCGGAAGCGGCATCGGCTCGAACGATCCCCCCCGGTTGAGCAGCGCCATGTGTCTGAGCTCGGCGGCTTCGACCCGCTCGGCGTCGGGCAGCCCCGGCCCCAGCAGGGTCTCGAGGTCGGCCGCCGCGAAGGTCCGGTTGTCGGGAGTCACGCGGCGAAGGTAGGGAAGACCGCGGGCGAGCTGCCCGAGCCGCAGGGCGGGGACCTCGGCTCCGGTCGAATCGCGTGCGAGCTCGACGATGTCGAGGATGCCGTTTCGGTCGAAATCCCCGTATAGCGCCGATCGCCCCGTTTCGTCGAGCTCCGCTTCGGTGTTCGAGCCCCAACCAGTCACCACGACGTCGGGTCGACCGTCGCCGTCCAGATCCCCGGTCGCGATCCCGTTCCAGCGGCCGGTCATCCCGGACAGGCCCCACGCGTCGGTCGCATCCACGAGTCGACCAGCTTCGTTGAGGAGCAGGGTAACGGGGCCCCATTCCAGGGCCACGAGCAGGTCCGGGTCGCCGTCGAGGTCGACATCGGAGAACACGGCGCCGGAGACCAGGCCGAGTCCGGCCAGCCCGTCCGAACCGAGCTCGTCGACGTTGAGCTTTCCGGCGCCACCCAGAAACAGCCGGGACGAGGCCGGGACCGGGTAGGCCGTCGGGATCGCCCGGCCGCCCACGAAGAGATCGAGGACCCCGTCCCCGTTCACGTCCGCCATGGCGAGTGGCCCCGTCGTCGAGACGGTCCCATCGATCGCGGGCACCGACGACCCGGCGCCGATCGAGAGTACCGACGGCAGCCCGATCCCCTGCTGCGGGTTGGCCGTCTCGTAGTTCATCTGCCCGGCCAGTGCGAGGCCCGGGATCCCTGGGGGCGCGGCCAGGATCGTCGAGATGTCCCCGGCCGCCGCGTCACCGACTGGACCGGGTCGAAGCTCGCCGTTGTCGTTGGTGAAGCGCATGACGCGGCCTCCCTTCCCCGTCCCCACCCACAGATCGGGGTATCCGTCTCCGTCGGGGTCGATCCAGCTTACGCCAGGACCGAGCTGCGCGAGACGAAGCGCGACGAGCGGCTGCCGAGTGAACTCATCGACGAAGATCTCCTCGAAGTGCGTGTGCCCGAGCAAGGCTGTCGCGTCCTCGAGGACCGGCGCCTCCGGGACGCCGATCTCGCTGTCGTCGGCCGAGGAGCACCCGAACTCCGGGCTCTGCGGCTGCGCGACCTCGTACTCCCGACCCGCGAGGACTTCCTGGATCCGCGTGCAGCCGCCGCCGGACGGCCAGTCCACCTCGAGAACCATCCGGCCATCGGGGCTCGCGGCGAACGAGGCCAGACCGTCGGAGTCGGAGAGATACAGGCCGCCCTCCGCGATCTCGACCTGCTGTTCGGGCCCCGTCTCGCGGATCAACCTCACGACCGAACCGATGGCGCCGGTGTTCGGGGCCAGCCCGGCGAGACGCACGGCCAGGCGCGGGGCCGTCGACTCGTTTCGGAGCAGGCGGGGTGGTGCGTCCAGCCGGTTGATCACCACGTCGAGATCGCCGTCCGCATCGAGGTCGCCCGCGGCCAGGCCGTTCGAAATGTCGGCTTCGGACCCGATGCCCCAGGCGTCGCTCATGTCCGAGAACTTGCCGTCGCCGTTGTTTCGAAACGCGACGTTCCGCTGCTCGAGCGGTGGAAACTGGAGACGCAAAGCCCGCCAGTCCGTCCCACCGGTCCCACCGCGTGTCCTGTCCTGCGCATCGCCATCCAGCCAATCGACGACGTTGCCGTTCGTCAGCAGAAGATCCTCGTACCCGTCGAGATCGACGTCCATGAACAGGACGCCCCACGTCCAGCCCGACGCCGCGATGCCAGCCTGGAACGCAGTCTCGGCGAAGCCTCCCTCACGACCCATCTGGAGCGTGTTGCGCTTGACCTGAGGTCGTCGCTCGATCTCGCCGGGCCTGTCGGGCTCCGGGTTCACCTCCGGCACCTGTGTGCGCCGCTGAAACAGGCTCGGGCTCAGCATCTCCGCGACGAAGAGATCGATGCGGCCATCCCGGTCGACGTCGGCCGCGTCGACGGCCATCGACGCCGTACTCGTCTTCCTGAACGCGAGCGGTGGAGCGAGCCTGAACCCGCCCTGCCCGTCGTTCATCCAGATGTGGTCGGGGCTATTGATGTCGTTGCAGACGTACAGGTCGAGGTGACCGTCCCCGTCGAGATCCACGAATCGGGCGGCGAGCCCCCACTCGTCCGGTTCGACCTCGAGGCGGCGGCCCTCGGCATCGGTGAACCGCGCATCGGTGAAGGGCACG
>JAOTZH010000200.1 GCA_029861425.1 Gemmatimonadota bacterium | reverse complement strand
TCGCCGCACGAATGTCGCGCAGCAGCGGTGCATCGACCGCGAGCGGCTGATCGACGCGCTCGAGCACGGTGACGCCTTTCTTGCCGCGCAGCATCCCGGTGATCAGGTCGGCGGGGAACGGCCGGAACATGACGAGGTCGAGCACCCCGATCTTCAGACCACGCGTTTCGCGCAGCCAGTCCGCGACCGCCTCGGCGTTCGAGACCACGGATCCCTGGCCGAGGAGGACGTATTCCGCATCCTCCAGCCGATACCCCATCGCGCGCGCGTACTCGCGGCCGGACAGAGCCGCGTATTCCGCCATCGCGAGGTCGGTGAGCTCGGGGATGTGATCGAAGTAGAAGGGGCGCTGCGCGGCGACGCCCTGGGCGTAGCTGTCCTGGTTCTGCACTACCCCGAGCATGGCCGGATAATCGACGTCGAACGCTTCGGGAATGCGGCGTCTCGTCTCGCCGAAGACCATTCGCTGTGCCGGCGTCGGTGACTCGATGAGGTCGGCCGGATCGCCGAGGTAGTCGCGCACGAGATCGCGTTCCGGGAGCCGAAACGACTCGATCACGTGGCTCGTGAGGAACCCGTCCTGTGCACACAGACCGGGCGTGAGTGACAGCTCGGCGATGCGATGGGCGATGAGCGTCAGGTCCGCCACGTTCTGGACGTCCTTGGCGAACAGCTGGAAGAACCCCGTGTCGTCGACGGCGTGGTAGTCGTCATGACCGGCATGGACGTTGAGCGCATGCTTGGTCATCGCCCGAGCGGCCACGTTGAGCACGTAGGTCAGCCGTTTGCCGGCCGCCGCGTACAGCGACTCGTGCATGTACGCGATGCCCTGGCCGCTCGAGAAGTTGGTGGCGCGGAGCCCGGTCATGCTCATGCCGGCCGTGACGGCGGCGGCCGCGTGCTCGCCTTCCGGCTCGAAGAACAGCAGGCGCCGCCCGTTGACGTTCGTCTCTCCGGCGGCGTGGGCGACCGCCCAACCCTCGCCCATCTGGGTGGACGGCGTGATCGGGTACGCTCCCGCCGCTTCGCTCGCCGCGGTCTCGACCGCCACGACGGCGCTTCCACCGTCCATGGCGGTCGGGGTCCCCGGGTACCGCGGAGCGTCTGCCATATCGTCGTCGCGCTGGTTCATGCGGCCTCATTTCCCGCGTCACGTCCGGTGGCCGTCTCGCTACCGAACTGCATGCCTTCGAGCCAGATGATCGCGCCGGTGGGGCAGCGCTCGGTCGCCCCCGGCTCGGCGAGGTCAACGGCCTCGTAGTCGATGACGGCCAACCCCGCCCTCATCTCGATCAGCCCGGGCGCCGCGTCGACCACGCAGCGTCCGCAGGCGTTACAGGCGACCTCGCACACGTCGGTGGCGGCGTCGGCCTCGAACAGGTTCCTGCACTGGACCAGGAGGTGGTCGTCCAGCGGCATCAACGTGAAAAGATCGAGCGGGCACGCGTCGACACAATCGCCGCATGCCGTACAACGATCGGGCTCGACCATCGGCAGGTCGAACTCGTTCATCCACATCGCATCGTAGTCGCAGGAGACCACGCAGTCCGCGAGACCGACGCAGCCCCAGGGGCACCCCTTGCCCCCGCCCCCCACGGCGACGGCGGCGCCGCAGCTATCGATCCCGTGGTAGTCCGCCTTTCTCGGGGCCACGTTCGCCCCTCCCGCGCACAGGAGGCGCGCGACGCGTTTCTGAGCCGCGCCGGCCTCGACACCGAGGTAGCCCGCGACCACGTCGATCTCGGCGCCCCCCAGCTGGGTGCACTCGGCCGGCGCCGCCTCCCCTGATGCTGCCGCCACCGCGAACGCACGACAGCCACCGTATCCACAGGCACCGCAGTTGGACCCGGGAAGAAGCCCGGTCACCGTCTCGATACGCGGATCCTCCCAGACCCACAATCGCCGATGCGAAAGGGCGATGAGGGTCCCGAACGTGAGACCCACTCCTCCGAGGATCGCGACGGACGCGAGGATGGCCGAGGCACTCACGACGCCTCCCTCAACCGGCCGGAGGAGTCAGGTCGGACACATCCGCCTGGTCCAGCAGCCACGCCGCGAGGGTGGCCGCCGGATCGAGAGCGGCTGCCTCGCCGTCGGCACCCGTCCCGTCTTCGGGGACCACGCCTGACGCCGTCGAGGCCGCGGCGAGCAAGCGCAGCTGATCGAGATCCTCGCGTTGCCGGAAGACGCTGATGTCGTCGATCGGGCGATCCGGCGCTTCCTCCGGGAGCCCTTCCACCGTGAGGACCCCGAGGCCCGGCCCCGGGGCCGGGCGGTGGGTGAAGCGCGGAAGGCCGACCGGCACCAGGGCCGCCAGGACCGGACCCTGCTGGTCCGCGAGCAGGCTCAGCTCCGCGACGTCATCGGTCTGTATCACGACGACGCGCGGCGAGATCAGCCTGACCAGAGATGCAGCCGGCGTCTCTCCTCTCACGAGGAGCACCAGCTGGCAGCCGCCGTCGAGGAACCGGTCCAGGCCCCCTGGCTGCAGGTCGGCTCCGTCGAGCGTCACGAGCAGGGGTGGCGCGATCGCTCGCTCAGCCAGATTCCAACGGGCGAACCGGAATCCCTCGAGAGCGTTGCGCTCGCCGCCTCGATAGAGGCCGTCGCGAACGAGCTCCACCACGCGGGCCGCTCCGAACGCCGAACCGAGCCGCGCGAACTCCCGGTCCACGTGATCCACCAGCGAGTCGCCTCTGTCGAGGGTGGAGGTGAACAACTCCTCTCCGCTCCGTTGCATCGACACCAGCACCTCGAGAGCCCGCTCGATCTGGCTCACCTCGCCCGCCCCCACCTTGTGTGGCTCGAGCAGGACGCCCGCCAGCCGCGCCGGGTCGATCCGTCCAGCCGCGAAGGCCCCGAGCTCCTCGGCCAGCCGGTCTCCGCGTTCGGCGGTCGTGGACGTCCGTGACGCGAGCAGGCCCCGCACCTCTTCGATTGTGAGCGCGATGCTGGAGCGGAACCTCTCGCAGGAATCCGATACGGCCTCGAGGGCGGGCGCGAGTCGCTCGTCAGACGGCATAGCGGTCGAGCTCCTCGTTCAGGAGCGAGAGCTTCTCCTCCGCCGTGTGCGCCGAGAGAGTCCGCGTTTCGTCATACCGGGGGTGTGTTTCGTCGCGGAAGAAGAGTCCAAGGCGAATTTGATCTCCGGTTTCGGCCAATCGCCGCGCGCCGTCGATATCAGCGGGGTCGTGGTGCCGCTGATTCTCGAACCTCGAATGGAGGTCGGGAACGACGATCCCGTCCTCGTGCTCGAGGAGCTCGACACGCGTCGGGTCCTGGACGAACGGGAGAAACAGATCTTCGGTGTAGTGGGGGCAGCGCTGGAGGATGCGCACGAACGAGAACCCCCTGTGTCGATAGGCAGCCTTGATGGTCGCGAACAGATGCTGCGGTACCCATTCGGCGGTCTGGGCGACGAAGGAGGCGTTGGTGACCCCGAGGGTCGTCTCGAGCGGGTTCATGGCGGGCAGATAGGTGCCATGCGGCTGGGTATTCGTCGAGTAGCCCTGCGGCGTCGTCGGTGAGGTCTGCTTCTTGGTCAGCCCGTACACCTCGTTGTCGAGCAGCAGCGCGACCATGTTCACGTTGTATCGGATCGCGTGCACCCAATGCGCGGCACCGATTGAGACGCAGTCGCCATCTCCCATGACGACGAATACGTCCAGGTCCGGGCGCTGGAGCTTCACTCCGGTGGCGAGCGGCAGCGCCCGCCCATGGATTCCGTGGAACCCGTAGGTGTTGAGGTAATGCGGGAACCGGCTCGAGCAGCCAATTCCCGAGACGAACACCGTCCGCTCGGGAGCGAGCTGTTCGTCGGCGAGCAGTCGCTGCGTCGCGGCGAGAACCGAGTGGTCCCCGCACCCCGGGCACCAGCGCGCGCGCGCGCCCTCGTAGTCCGAGACGGAGAAGCTCCGATCCTCGTCGAGGACCACGCTCAGAAGTGAACACCCGCTCATGAGACGCCTCTTTCGGTTCGCATCATCCGCCCGTGTCCGTGAGGACCCGCGTGTGATCGCGTATGACCTCGTGAATCGCGCCTGGACGAATGGGCTCGCCCAGCACCCGGGTCCAGCAGTCCACGTCGACGAGGGTGTGCGCGCGCAGCAGCCAGGAGAGTTGTCCGCGACGACGGTTCTCCTGCGTTATGAAGGGAGCACGGGAGTTGTCGCTGTAGTTGATCTCTACGGTCATGACCTTCCCGAAGCGCCGGAAGATGTCGCGCAGCCCAGGCTCGAGCGGGGACAGGAACGTCAGGTGGAGCGACGACACGGACCGGCCCTCCGAGCGGGCCCGATCGACCGCCTCCTCGATCGCGCCTTTCGTGCTGCCCCACCCGACGATCAGCAGCTCCCCGCTCTCATCCCCGTTGACCACGGGCGGCTGCAGTGTCTGCTGGAGCACGGCGATCTTCCGGCTGCGCATCTCCGAGGCTCGCTGATTGATGTCGGTCGAGTAGGCCACCTTGCTCCACTCGTCGTGGGCGAGCCCGGTTACGGTGTGCATGCCGCCGGGCCGCCCCGGCACGAAGCGCTCGGAGAGACCCGTCCGGGGATCCCAGTCGTACGGACCGCGCCCAGCGCGAACCGGGGACTGGTCCGCCGGAGTGCTCTGCCATGACGCATCCAGTTCAGGCCTCGGGAACGGTTGGACGCCGGTCGCGAGATTCGCGTCCGACAGCACGATGACGACGGTACGGAACGTCTCGGCGATCCGGCGCGCCGTGACGGTCGCGTGGAAGCATTCCTCGATCGTTGCGGGTGCGAGCACGACATGGGGCGCGTCTCCCGGCTGACCGAAGATCGCGGCGAGCAGGTCCGACTGCTCGACCTTCGTCGGAAGTCCCGTGCTGGGTCCGCCCCGCTGTACGTCGATGACGACGAGCGGGATCTCGGTCATCACCGCCAGGCCGAGGAACTCCGTCTTCAGCGCCAGGCCCGGACCCGACGTGATCGTGAACGCGACCTTGCCCGCGTACGAGGCGCCGATCGCGACGCCCGCGGCGGCGATTTCGTCCTCCGCCTGATGGAGGACCCCGCCAAACCGCTCGAAGATGTCGCCGAGTTGGTGCGAGACCGACGTGGCCGGCGTGATGGGATACATGGCGGCCAGCTCCATACCGGACGCGATCGCGCCCAGCGCGAGCGCCTGGTTCCCGTTCATCACGACCTGCGGCGTTTCGGTCGGTCTCCGCGGCACGTCGACGCGGAAGTCGAGGTGCTCCTGGGCCCAGGCGATCCCGCGATCGAGCAGATCGACGTTTCGCTGAACGATCTCCTCGCGGTTCTGCTTCTTGCGGAAGACGTGATCGATCTGGGCGCTTATGACCTCCCTGTCGAGGTCGTAGACCCGGGTCAGAAGCCCGAGCGCGAACATGTTCTTGCCTCGCCGCGGGTCCTCGATGACCTCGAGGCATTCGACCTCCATCGGCACCTCGACGATCCGATAAGAGCTCTCCGCGAGCTCTTTCATGGCGGCTGTCCACTCCTGTCGGATCGCGGGATCGTCGTGGGTGGCCCAGCGGTTTTCGAGGAGGATCGTCGCGTCGTCTTCGAGCGCTCCGACACGGTGGCGCGCCAGAAGGACCTGCTCGTTGAACGCGACCACCAGGTTGGTCCGGTCGCCCCAATTCGTGACCGCGTTCGTCCCCACGCGAATCCGGTTTCCGCTCGCGCCCGCCGGTATTCTGGGGGGCGGCTGGATCTCGGCGGGGATGATCTCGACGGTCCAGATGCCGTTCCCCATCTTCGCGGTGACGCTGGCGAAGATCTGGCCGCAGGTCTGTGCGCCCTCTCCCGGATCGGACACGATCTCGACGGTGTGCAGCGGCGTGCTCAGGACGTCCGGGGCCTCGGTTCCCGGGTCCGTGGCCGCGGGTGGGGCCTGCCCGATCTCGGATTTCGTTGCCATATGTGACTCGTGGGCGGATGTCGGCTGCCTGTACGTCCGCGACGAACCGTGCAAGTCGCGGTCCCCGTCCAGCGAGGACGGGGCAGTCGTCGTCATCTGGCCAAGACGCGCGTAATCTACTGTGGCGTAGACGGATACGCCTGGCCATCGGGGCGTGCCCGAGCGGTGCGCAGACGCTAATACGGGACATAGTGGCCCGTATTAGCGTCTGCTTCGGGACGGTCGTGCGGATCTGGTTCGGATCAGGCTCCAGGGAGGTTCCCCGCTGGCCCTGCCATTCGGTCCCGCCGCACCGTCGGGTATGGGGCGTTCCGCCCCCTCTCACGATCAGGCCGGTCGCGCCGTGGCGTCTCGATAACGACACGGCCGCCCCTCGGTACCCCCCGTGGCCCCGGGCGATGTGCCACTCGTGCCTCGCGAACAGGGTCCATCGCATGAGAAATGCGGCGCCATGGCGAGGACCACGGCGGTCCTGACCCCGTCGATCCGGATGCCGGAGGCGTCACTTGGCAGGATTCTGGGAGCGTCTGAGACAACGGAAGCTCATGCAGTGGGCGATCGCCTACCTGGCGGTGGGGTGGGTGCTGCTCGAGGCGTTCGGGTTCGTGGCCGAGCGCTTCGGCTGGCCGGAAAGCCTCACTCGCGGAGCCACGATCCTCCTTGGAGTCGGGCTGCCGATCACCCTCGTGCTGGCCTGGTTCCATGGGGAGCGGGGACGACAGCGCGTCCGCGTGGCCGAGGCCCTCCTGCTTGCCACAATCGGGGCCGCGGGCGGTGCGATCCTGTGGACGTACGGGCCGGTAGACCCGGGTGATGCGGCCGGGACCGTTGCGTTGCTGCCGGCCCTGGACTCGCTGGCGGACCGCTCGATCGCGGTGTTGCCGTTCGAGAATCGTAGCGGGCTCGAGGAGGACGCCTACTTCACCGACGGGATCCACGACGAGATCCTGACGCGGCTGCTCAATGTGACCGCGTTGCGGGTCCTCTCTCGTACGTCCGTGATGCAGTACCGCGAACGCCCGGGCAACCTCCGTACCATCGGTCGTGAGCTGGGGGCCCGATTCCTCCTCGAGGGGGGGTGCAA
>JAOTZH010000199.1 GCA_029861425.1 Gemmatimonadota bacterium | reverse complement strand
GCTCACAGCTTTCGAGAACGTCGAGCTCCCGCTTGCGGCCGCCGGAGTATCACGTCGGGAGCGGCGTGATCGGGCCGCGCACGTTCTTTCGGGGGTGGGCCTCGCCGACCGAATGACCCATCGGCCCGGCGAGCTGTCCGGCGGACAGCGGCAGCGGGTCGCGATCGCTCGAGCCCTGGCAAACCAACCCGCGATCGTCCTCGCGGACGAGCCGACCGGCGAGCTGGACCGACGCACGTCGACCGAGATGCTCGAGCTCTTCCGTCAGCTAAACGCCGCAGGAACGACGCTCGTGGTGGCGACGCACGACCTCGAGCTGGCCGCCGGGGCCCGCCGCCGCGTCGAAGTGGCGGATGGGAAGGTCGAAACTTGATCGGACGTCTCGTCATTGCGTCGATCCGCCAGCGGCCAGCCCGCAGCCTCCTTCTCCTGGTCGGATACGCACTCGGAGTCGGGGTGACCATCGCGCTTCTGTCCATCGGGGGAGCGCTCGTCGCCCAGGCCCGCGACCAACAGCTCGTGGGTGGCGGCGACCTGGTCGTTCTGCCCGCCGGGATCGACCTCGAGACCCTCAAGACCGGTGGTGTCAGCTCGATGTTCTTCACGATCGACCAGGCACCGTTCCTCTATCGCGAAGTCCTGACGAGCGCACGGTTCGACGCCGATATCATGACCGCGGCGCCGTGGATCGAGGACGAGCTGATCTACCTCGAGTACGACGGTGACCTGGTCCCGATATCGGCGGGGGGCATGATCCCCTCTGCCGCGAAGGCGCTGCGCGTAGCGCCGGAACTGGTCGAGGGCGAATGGATGGACCTCGAGTCAGATCGTTCCTGGACTCGGCCGACCGACCCACAGCTGTATGCATCGCTGGACGGTATGCATGTTCCGCGGGCCGAGGCGGTCGGCGACTCCACATGGGCCGAGTGGCATTACTTCAACGTGCTCTTGCCGGAGGACTCTGGCTGGCTCTACCTGACGTACATGGTCGCCGGAGATGTCCCGCATGGGCGCTGGGGAGGACGGCTCCTCGCGACGCTCGCAGGGCCGGGCCGGGGCGAGCGATCCTTCACGCTGCAGGTCGAGCCGGACGACGTGGCGTTCGCCGAGGGAGAGCCGGACCTCAGAATCGGCGCCTCGTCCGTGTCCCTCGGAAGCGACGGGGCGTATCGCCTCTCGGCGTGGATTCCGGAGGACGGGGGAGGCGATCCGCTCCAGTTGGAGCTCTCCGTAGCCGCGGCGTCGCGCCGCTATCTACCGCCGCTCGAGATCGGCGGTGGGGCGTTCTCGTCGGGCTATGCGGTCCCGCTCCTGGACGGTCGCGCCACTGGACGGCTGTGTGTCGGAAGCGCCTGTACCGAACTGTCTGGTGCCCGCACCTATCATGACCACAACTGGGGTGTCTGGAGCCAGGTCACATGGGACTGGGGTCAGGCGCAGCTGGGCGACTACTCGATCCTCTACGGTGGAGTCGCAAAGACGGAAAGAGGGCAGGGGTCACGCTTCCTGTATGTGGCGGACGGAGATGGTTTCGGGGGTGTCTACGCGATCAGGCATCTCGCCGTCGAGTGGTCGATCGACTCCGATCCGACTCCACGCCTCATATCGGTAGTAGCAGGAAGGGGCAGGGACTCGCTTCGTCTCGAGGTCGAGGTCCGACATCGGCGCGTGACCGGGCTGCCCGTCGAAGGGCTCGAGGGGGCCGCGCTCTTCTACCAGCTGCGCGGACGAGCCGAGCTCTCGGGACGGTTGGGCGGGTCTCCGGTCCGTGAGGCGGGGGAAGGTTTCTTCGAGACCTGGGCGGTCAGGCCAGGGCCAGAGCCCTCGGGACGATCGAACACCGCGGGCGCCCAGACGCGCCGGCGCTGATCGGATAAGGCCCCGCACGCCACGGGAGGTCGGCGCACCCAGCCCTGTCAGCTGCCGAAGCCGAGACCGGCCAGGAAGCTTCAGGACGTCTTGTCCTGCGCTCCGCTGAGGCGCGCCGGCCGCTCCCATCGCCTCTCCGGCCCGAGGGCAAGAAAAAAGGCCCCGCCGGTGATGGCGGGGCCCTTCTCGCTTCGAACTGCGGGCGACCGATCAGAGGTCGAACCCGAACCCGGCCAGGATCGCCCAGAACTTCACGTCGCTGGACCCGACATAGCGCCCGTCGACCCAGATGCCCACCGACTCGCTGAGATCGAAGCCAAGCCCGGCGCCGAACGCGTAGCCGAAGCCGGACTTGGTCTTCTCGAGCTCCAGCGCCGACACTTCCTCGCTCAGGGAGCTCCCGGCGATGCCGGCGCCACCGTACACGAAGGGGTGGACCGTACCATCGGGCAGAAACGAGAACTCGAGCATACCCAGGACGGTGTAAAGGCTCGCATTCACGTCTTCGGCACCGCTGAGTTTAGACTTGCCGGTCTTGCCGTACCCGCCCTCGACCCCGAACGAGGCGGGGCTGTCCTCGCCAAATGGGAACAGGACCCCGAGAACGCCCATCCAACCGGAGCCGACGTCCGCTACGTCCTTGAGGTCGCCTGTGGGGACGTTGAGTCCGCCGCCTACGTACACAGACTGAGCCGAGGCGGCCGTCGAGAGACCCAGCGTCAGAACCATCGCCATGCCAACAATCCACGAAGTGCGTCGTGTCATGTGATCCTCCGAAATGTGTTTCGATCGTCCCCGTACGCCACGGGGCTACAGATCATAACCCGCCAAAAGTAAACAACATCCACCCCTTGTTCGCAATTCATTGACCGCCTGTCACATCGGCGGTGCACGAGGGTTCAGGGGTGGACAGCCATTCAGTCCATCCGGCGGGGCCGGCCCCGACCCACGACGACGACACCCCACCGAGCCAATCCCTCGGCGCCTGTCCGATCGGGGCTCCCGGGGGCGCACCGGGCGCATTCGGGGACTCGTAGGACGGTGCGGGACGATCCAGATATCGCCCCACGTCGAGCGCGAGCGCTGTCGTGAATGCCCGTTGCGGGCCCTCGAGCTCCGTCATCGCCTCGAGAGTAGCGGACATGTCGACGAGGCTTTGCGTGGCGATCGCCCTGACCTGCGGCATCGCGGCACCCGCACCCAACGCCATCACCCGGTCCGCGATCACCCGTGTCACCGCTCGCCTCAGCTCGGCCTGATATGGCGAGTCGTACGAATCGGGCCGTGCGACGGCCCAGACCGCCTCGAGCACATCGTCGAGCCCCGGGAGGTTCGGGTCGAGAGCGTTCTGCTCCACGAGCCGAGCGGCTCGAGACGGCTGGAGGATCTGGGACACCGTGTGATCGGCGCTCACCACAGCAGGCGTGATCGCATCGAACGAAGACCCCGTGTAGCGAGGGAAGAGCTCGCGCGACCGGCCAAATCCCGGCGGACGCGGGGGCACGAGCTCCAGAACCGATGTCGGTACCTCGAGCGCGGACGGGTCGAGGGTGCCGAGCAGCGCCTGGAGCGCCTGCGCCTGGGCGCTGGCAGAAACACGCGTCATCGGAGTCCGACCGTCGCCGCGCATCGCGTAGATGTAGTCGACCCCGCCGAGCATGGACGCGGCCGCCTCGACCTGGAATCGGTGGTGCATGTAGAGCGGAACCAGCACCTCCTCGATCGTGGACATGGGTCGACCGGTACGGATCGCGTTCTGGCCAAACCGGTCCAGCGCGTTTCGCCGGACGGCCATCATGCGGTCGAGCTCGGCGGCCGCGTTGGTGCCGTTCGACCACTGGTCCGCCTTCGGGTGAGTCGAGACGTCCTGGTTCGTCAGGTAGATCACGTCCTGCGCCCAGGCGTCGTCCAGGATCTGTTCGAGGGCCGCGGCCTCGTCGGTTCCGCCGGGGAAGTCCTTGTAGCCGTAGGTGATCGCCACCCTGTCCCACTCACCGATGTCGACGTCGTAGACCTCGGAGTAGTCGAGCGACCCGTCGGCCGCGAGCGTCACGAGCGGGTGCGGGTAATCCATGACCGAGATCCTTCCCGCCTCGCTGTCGTAGTAGTTGTGACCGAGCCCCAGCGTGTGACCGACCTCGTGCGCGGAGAGCTGGCGGATGCGCGCGAGCGCCCACTCAGCCAGGCCGGGGATCTCCTCGTTACCGTTCGCGTAGGGCGAGAGTAGCCCCTCCGCGATCATGTAGTCCTGCCGCCAGCGGAGCGATCCGAGCGTCACCACCCCCTTGAGGATCTCGCCCGTCCGCGGATCGGTGACGGACCCGCCCGTGCTCCAGCCCCGGGTCGAGCGATGCACCCAGTTGATCACGTTGTACCGCACGTCGTGCGAGCTCACCCCGTCGGGGAGCATCTCCACCTGGAAGCCGTCTCGGTAGCCCGCCGCCTCGAAGGCCTGGTTCCACCACCGTGCCCCCTCGAGCAGAGCGCTCCGGATCGGCTCGGGGGCACCCGGATCGAGGTAGTAGACGATCGGCTCGACGGGATCGCCCAGCGCAGCGGACGGATCGCGCTTCTCGAGACGGTGTCGCCGGATGAGTCGCTGCCGCATGTCCTCGCCCAGAGGTACCGAGTAGTCGGCGAAACTCATGGACCCATAGCCCGATCGGGGATCGAACGCGCGCGGCGTGTAGGACCCGAGCTCGGGGAGCTGGACGAACGAATGGTGCAGTCTGAGCGTGGCCGATTCGCCGCTCGACGCCACGTTGCCTACGCCCTCGAAGTACCCGCCCTGGCTGCCCGAGGTGGGCCATGGCCCCTGCACCTGACGACCGGCCGCGCCGGGCTGGAGAACGAATGTGAGCGACGCCTCCACCTCCGTGTTCTCGGGGAATCCCATGGTCATGGGCAGGTAGATCGCACTACGTCCGGCGTCGAGCCGATAGCTGCCGGGGCGCATCCGCATCCCCCAATTGCCGACGTCGCGTACGAAGAAGTCGGTGGCGTCGACGAGCGCTCGGTCCCCTGTCTCGGCCGCTACCGTGAAGCCCCAGAGCGTCGAGGGCGCGAACGCGTCCGTCACGGCCTGAACCTCTCGGGGATTGGAGCTGCTGGCCCGGAAACGGAGGTTGGGCTGCACGACGAAGACCTTCGGCCCGACGCGACTGAACCTGACCACGCGCGAACCGGCGAGCGCCCCGCGGTCGAGTCCGATGTCGTTGGACCCGAGACCGGAGGCCAGGCCATTCATGTGGAGGACGTCCGTGTCCCAGCGTGCGATCTCCATCCAGAGCTTACCGGTGGACGCGTCCCAGTAGAGCGGCATGAAGCCATCGATCGTCCGCATGGACGACGTCTTGTCTTCAATGGTGGGCAGCGACTCCTGCGAGACGAGGCGCGCCGGAACAGAGATCGAGAACGAGAGCAGCAGAGCGACGAGGGCTGCCCGTCGCGAGGTCGTCAGCAGCACGAAAACCCCCCCTTACACGGTGAATCGAAGGACCGGTCGGCCGGTTCCTCGCGGAGCGATGAAGATTCCACCCGCCCGTGGCGGCTGGCCATAGGACAACAGGCGTGGGGCGTCGGACGATGAGCCGACGACTCGACTCACCGTCAGCGTTGAACCCCGATAACGGTGAACTCGCTGCGACACGTGATCGCGCCACTCGCATTGCGCGTCTCGTTGACCATCCGGCCCCTGAGCGTGACAGGCCCCAGGGCACTGATGGTGAAGAAGACATCCCATGTCTCGTTCGTCTGTGAGCCGCCGGTGGTGTCATGCCACCCGGTTGCCCCCTGGAATCGTCCCGTCGTCTGGTCGTACGTCCCGACCAACGGCACCGTCAAGCGCGGTAGCGAGAAGGACAGGCTCGATCCGACCGCCGTGATCGTCAGGACTTCGATCGGTATCGACGTGAATCCACACGTCGAGGACACCGAATTGTAGAGGATCTCGTAGTCGGCCGGCAGCGCGCTCTCGGGCGGGGGACTCCCGGTCGTGACGCAGTCGAACAGCGCCTGGGCCAGGCCGCCCGCAGTGACGACGACCATGCGCACGGCGGGCGTACAAGTCACGATCGACGTTGGTACGCCCACCAGCGTCACGTCGACATCGCCGATCGGAACGGCGGCGAAGAAGGCGATGCCGGCGGGGTCCGTGGTGAGCGTCCGATTGGTGGTGCCCGTGATTCGAACATCGAGGCCGTCGTACGGTCCCCCGTCGAGGGTAACGATCGCCTCGATTGCGCCGACCGTCTCGCAGTCGAAGTCGGCCCGCTTGAGGTCCCCCAGTACGAGCGTGATCGTCCGGCTTGCCGGCACGCACACCACGTTCGCGGGCAGCGGTCCGGGCGTAACCAGATGACTGCCGGCGGGCAGACCGGGGAACAGGAAGCCTCCGGTCGCATCCGCCGTCGTGCTGGTCGGAGCCGGACCGGTCAGCCCGATCGGGGCGCCCGCCCAGGGGCTTCCGTTCAGGGTGACCGTTCCGATGATCGCGGCGGAGGTCGAGCAGGCGAACGTGAGCGTCAACTGGCCCGCCGGTGGTACGGTCCCGCTCTGACTCGTTGCGGAACAGGTGATCGACGGGTCGATGCCGGTGATGGTCGCGGTCACCGATCCGGCCGGCACGTCGACGAACGTGAATCTCCCCATCGGGTTCGTGACGCCCGAGCGGGTCGCCGCACCTGAAAGCTGCACGTCGACTCCCGGGAACGCTCCTCCGTTCAGGGTCACGACGGTGATCACATCCCCCTCGCTCGCGCAGACGAAATCGGCTCGAACCGTCTGACCGGCGGAAAGCGAGATCGTGTAGCTCGTCGGCTGACAGGTCACGCCGGAGGGCAACGTTCCAGGCGCGACTCCATAGTTCCCGGGCAGCAGGCCCGTGAACCCGTAGTCGCCGCTCGCGTCGGTCGTGTCCGTCGCCGTCGCGGTGCCGGTGAGATCGACGGGGACGGAGCCGAACGGCGCGCCGTCCAGCGTAAACGTCCCGATGATCATCCCGGCGCTGAAGCAGGCGAAGTCCACGATCACGATGGTGTTGGCCAGTACGGTCGCTGCCTTCGACGTCACCTGGCAGACCGCCCCCGCCGGCGTGTTCGAGATCCTGACCGTGTACGCGCCGACGGCGAGTCCGATCGGTCCGTAGTGCCCCGCGCTGTCCGTCATCGCCGAGAGGGATG
>JAOTZH010000198.1 GCA_029861425.1 Gemmatimonadota bacterium | reverse complement strand
TCCTGTCTCGGTGACACCCGACTCAGCAGACGCGAGCGATCGCCGAAGGCGAGACCGTGGACCGTGGCTCGGAACACCGGCGCACCCGCGCTTGGAAAAGGGAACGCTGGGGAGGACGACGACATACAAACCCCGTGCTGTGAGACTGCTGGACTTCGCGTGCCGTGCAGGTTGCGGCCGCCGAGCGACGATCGACAAAATACGCCGTTCGGGAACCGCTAGCGATATGGAGATTCGATCATCCGAGAAGGTGCGATTTATCTAGACTACGCCTCGACGTCGCCCATGCGCCGCGAGGTGTGGGCCGCGATGGAGGCCGAGCTGGAGCACTGCTTCAACCCGGCGAGCTCCCACGCGTTCGGCCGTGGGGCCCACAGGTGCCTCGAGCTCGCGCGCGGGAAGATCGCCGATCTGCTCGAGTGCGATCGCAATGGAGTCTACTTCACCGGGGGCGGGACGCAGTCGGACAATCTCGCGATCCTGGGGTTCCTGCGGGCCCGGCGAGACCGCAGGCCCCGGGTGTTCGTGTCCGCGATCGAGCACAAGGCATGTCTCGACTCCGCCGACCGGGCCGGCGACGTCGGGGCGCGTGTCTCTCGCATCCCGGTCGACGCAGCCGGCTGCGTCGACGTCGACTGGCTCGAGAGCGCGCTGGCCGAGGACGCGGAAGCACCGACGCTGGTGTCGGTCATGTGGGCGAATAACGAAGTCGGCACGGTCCAGCCGATGGATCGCGTCGTCCAGGTCGCTCACTCGGCGGGCGCGATCGTGCACACGGACGCCGTGCAGGCCCTCGGCAAGGTGCCGGTGAGGATCGATGAGACCCCGGTCGACATGCTGTCCGCCACCGCCCACAAGCTCGGCGGACCCGTCGGGATCGGGATTCTCTACTGTCGCAAGGGGATCGATCTCGAGCCCTTGAGTTTCGGAGGCGGTCAGGAACGGTCGATGTGGCCCGGAACGCAGAATCCGCTGTGGGCGACCGGGTTCGCGACCGCGCTGCGACTCGCGGTCGAGGAGCAGGAGGACGAAGCGGCGCGCTGGACCGGGCTTCGCGATCACCTGGAGCGCCGGCTTTTGACGGAAATCCCGGGCGCGAGAATTCACGCCGCCGATGCGGAGCGCCGGCTGCCGCAGCTGGTGAGTCTCGGTATCGAGGGGTGCGATCCCGGGGCCATTCTCGTGTCGCTGGATCTCGAGGGGATCGCGATCTCCGGCGGCTCGGCGTGTGCGAGCGGTTCGGGGGCCGGGTCGAGCGTCCTCGACGCGATGGGGATCGCCCCGGATGGCCCGTATGCGACGCTCAGGTTCAGCTTTGGGCACGAGACCACGCGCGATGTTCTCGACCGGGCCGTCGACGCGCTCGTGCGCATCACCGACCGGGTCCTGGCGATCTCCGCCTGAAGGCCAATCCCATGATTACACCGGGCACTACCGATCCCGTGCTCGTCGCGATGTCTGGCGGCGTCGACTCCTCGCTCGCGACCGCGCTGCTCGCTCGCGGCGGCCGGCGGGTCATCGGAGTGACGCTTAAGACCTTCTGCTATTCCGGGGTCGAGGGGCCGAGCAAGACGTGTTGCGGCCTCGAGGGCATCGCTGACGCGAAGTCGGTGGCCGCCCAGTTGGAGGTCGCCCACTTCGTGTACGACGTGGAGGAGCGGTTCACGCACGACGTGATCGACGACTTCGTTTCGGAGTACGCGGCCGGCCGGACTCCGATCCCCTGCGTCCGCTGCAACAGCTTCACGAAGTTCAGAGACCTCGTGCGCCGGGCTGACGATCTCGGGTGCTCGCATGTCGCCACCGGGCACTATGGTCGTGTCACTCCCGGCGCGGACGGTGCCGCGGTGCTTCGACTGGGTCGCGACGAGCGGAAGGACCAGACCTACTTCCTGTGGGGCATTCCGCGCTCGTCACTTGACCGGCTGATCCTCCCCCTGGGGGAGCTCACGAAGCCGGAGGTCCGCGCCGAGGCCACCCGGCTCGGCCTGGACACCGCCGAGAAGCCCGAGTCGTACGAGATCTGCTTCGTGCCGGACAACGACTACGCGGGTGTCCTCCGGCGGTATCTGCCGGACGACCACCCTTCCCTCTCTTCCGGCCCGTTCGTTCTGGAGGACGGACGGGTGGTGGGTGAACACCCCGGCTACGCGCACTTCACGGTCGGCCAGCGAAAGGGCCTCCCGGGAGGCTTCTCCGCGCCGATGTACGTGATCGAGATCCGCGCCCACGAGCAAACCGTGATCGTGGGCCCGAGAGAGTCCCTCGCGCGCGGATCGCTTCGGGCCGGGGGTGCGAACTGGCTCACGGATCCCCCGGAAGAAGGGGAGACCCTGGGCGTCCGGATCCGGCACGGGGCACCGATCGTCGAGGCAACGCTCACTGCGCGTGGTCCCGACACGTTCTCGGTCGAACTCACGCTCCCGCAATCGGCGATCACACCGGGGCAGAGCGCGGTGCTTTACCGTGAGGACGTGGTGGTGGGGGGCGGCGTCATCCACTGATCCGCCCGGGGGCCTAGTGGCGCAGCCCCTCCTTCTCCGCCAGATCTTCGAGCGTCCTCCGACCCTCATCGGAGAGCGCAGGTGTCTCGACGGTTACGCGGACCAGCTGGTCCCCATGATTCTCGCCCTTGTGGACCCCCTGCCCGCGCACGCGGAACGTCGTTCCGCTCTGCGTGTTCGGCGGGACGGACAGCACGACCTTCTTCGCGTCGATCGTGCGGACCTTGATCTTGGATCCGAGAATCGCCTGCGCGACGTTGATCGGCACCTCACAGGTCAGGTTCATCCCCTCTCGAGTGAAGAACCGATCCTGCTTCACCCGAAACTTGATGATGAGATCACCCGGCTTCCCCCCACCCGGACCGCGCTCGCCCTGACCCGAGAGGCGTATCTTCGATCCGCTCTCTACGCCCGAGGGCACGTTGACGCTCAGCTTCTTCTTCGTCCGTACCTGACCCCGGCCGTTGCAGGTGCCACAGGGGTTGTCCGGCACCTTGCCGCGTCCGAGACACGCCGGACACGGTCGGGTGACCGAGAACCCGCCCTGCCCGAAGATCACCTCGCCCCGCCCGGCGCACTCGCTACACTCCTCCAGGGCGGTGCCAGGCCGGGCCCCGGATCCGGAGCAGGTGGCGCATTCCTCGCTGATCGGCACGGTCACCCGGACCTTCCCGCCACGCACCGCCGTCTTTAGTGGAATCTCGACGAGATACTCGATATGGCGCCCGCGAGTCGGTCGCGATTCCCTCGTCGCAGTCTTCTTGCCGCCGAAATCGAAGATCGATGAGAAGATGTCCCCGATCCCACCGATGTCGCCCAGGTCCTCGAACTTGAACCCTCGCGCATCCGGGCCGGCTCCGCCGGGGCGGGACGTGAACGCGCCGAGACCGCCGTACTTCCGGATCTGGTCGTACTTCTTCCGCTTCGCCGGGGCGGAGAGCACACCGTGAGCCTCGGAGATCTCCTTGAAACGTTCGGCCGCCTGCGGGTTTCCGGGATTCGCGTCCGGATGATACTTCTTCGCCAGCTTCCGATACGCCTTCTTGATCTCGTCCGCGGATGCGTTTTCCGCGACGCCGAGCGTGTCGTAGTGGTCCTTCGTGCGGGTCGCCATCGGTCAGGCGTTCGTCGCGGCCGTGATCATTCGCCGTCCTCGTGACGGAAGACTGCGACCTGCGCCGCACGGAGGAGGCGGTCTCCGAGTCGGTAGCCTACCAGCAGGACCTGCGACACGAGCTCGTCGCTCTCGGGGTCGTCGGTCGGCGTAAGGATCAGAGCCTCGTGATAGTTCGGGTCGAACCGCTCCCCGAGCGGGTTCACCGGCTCCATACCTACGTCGGACAGGGTCTTCACGAGCTTCCGCGCGATCAACCCAACGCCGTCGTGCATCGCCTGGTGCTGTTCGGGATCACAAGGAGCCTCGGCGACTCGGGTCAGATCATCGATGATCTCCAGCAGCCGACCTGCCAGATCCGCACGCGAGACGTCGCCTGCGGTAAGAAGCTCCTTCCGGGTGCGGCGCCTGTAGTTGTCGAACTCGGCGGCGAGCCGGAGGTGGCGGTCGCGCATGACCTCGAGCTCCTGCGCTGCGTCCAGCTCCTCTTCCGGTGGTGCGCCCACCTCATCGACATGGCCGGGGGTGTCCTCGCCCGCGTTGCCATCCGAAGGTGCATCAGCCGCAATGTCGTCAGCCTCGTCCGTCCCCGACTCGGCCGCTTCCGAATCGTCGACATCGGGCCCGTCGACGTCGCCCGCATCGTCCGTATCGATCATTTCCTGTTCGGTTTCCGTCATCGTCAATTATCGGTTTCCGGAGCCGGTTTCGTGTCCCCGGATACACACGAGAGAAACAAACTCATCGCCGCCTCGACACTGGAGCGGCGCACCGCCCGACGATCGCCGTCGAACCTGAACCGCTCGAACGCCTCGGTAGGCCCATCCACCGCGATCCATACTGTCCCCACGGGTCTATCGGGACTTCCGCCCCCCGGGCCCGCGACCCCCGTAACCGAGACTGCCCAGGTCGTCCCTGCCCGCTCCCGCATTCCGCGCGCCATCTGGACGGCCACCTGGCGAGACACCGCACCGTGACGCTCCAGCATCGTGGCGTCGACGCCCAGCAACCGTCGTTTGGCGGCGTCATCGTAGCTGATCGCGCCACCCCAGAACACCTGGGAAGAGCCCTGCACAGACGTGATCGCTCCGCCCAGCAGACCCCCGGTACAGCTCTCCGCCACCGAGACCGTCTGGCCCACGCTCGATAGCGTCGCAACGATCCGTCCAGGCGCTTCTCCCCATTCCGAATCCAAGATTCTTACGGATGCTCGCGCGTGAGGATTCGCGAGAACACGCCGAGGTAAAGAACCATGGAAAGGACGGTCAGAACGAGCGCGACGCACAGGAAGGTTGTCGTGAACCAGCCGTGGAACCCGGCGAACCAGGTCCAGGCGCGACCCTCCGGCGCCGCGAAGCCCGGTGAGCGAAAAGCCGTCCAGAGAATCGCCGCGCCGATGAAGATGTTCTGGGCCAGCGCCTTGCGTTTGCCCAGAGTCCGGGCAGCGACGACATCGCCCTGGCTCGCCGCAAAGAACCGAAGCGTCGTGATCAGAAGCTCGCGCCCCAGAAGAATGATCACGGCCCACAGCGGAATGCCCTCGAACAACGGGAGGCCGGCCAGTTCCAGCTGCTCCGACATGATCATGTAGAGTGGAACGATCGTCGCCACTAGCAGAAGCTTGTCCGCGATCGGATCCACGATCTTTCCGAACGACGTGATCTGGTCGCGGCTCCGAGCCAGGTGACCGTCCCACAGATCGGAGAGAGCCGCCACTATGAACAGGACGAACGCGGCCAGCCTCGATCCCCAACCCGGCTGCAACAACAACACGGTGACGACCGGAGCAGCGACGATCCTCGCCGAGGTGATCAGGTTGGGGAGATTCAGCAGTCTCTCCAGGCCGATTCAGGCACCCTCGGCGTCCTCGCGGTCTTCCCCCTCCAGGGCGAGAACGTCCTCGAGTCCGGTCAGGATGGCGGTCGCGCGCTTTCTCAAGAGCGGCCGCTCCTCCCAGGCGAGGTAGTCGCGCAGCAGCGGCACGTCGTCCACCGCCGGGTTCGACTTGAGGTACCCCAGCGCCGCCAGCCGGCGGAGCGGGTGTGGACTGAAGAGGTCCCGTCGGTGACGCTGCATCTGGTCGCGCGCCAGGAACACGCCGACCCCGATCGCCACCGCCGCCCCGATCAGTGCAGCCCCCGCGATCTTCCATGCGTTGCCCGCCCGATCCTCCGGATCACTGTATGCGACTCTCACGCTCATCTCACATCTCCCGCCGCCCCGTGAACGCCTCTGCGATCGTCACTCCGTCCGCGTACTCCAGGTCTCCTCCCACGGGAAGCCCGCGGGCCAGCCTCGTTACGCTCGCTTCGCTCGTCGAAGAGACCAGTCGGTGCAAATACGTTGCCGTCGCCTCGCCCTCGACACTGGGATTCGTCGCGATAATCAGCTCGCGAACCCCATCCTCCAACCGCTCGAGCAGGCCACGTACGTTGAGGTCGTCCGGCCCCACCCCATCGAGCGGCGACAGACGCCCACCCAGCACGTGGTAGAGACCGGCGTAGTTCCCGGACTTCTCGATCGCCGCAATATCGGACGCCTCCTCGACGACACACACCGTGGCTCGGTCCCGCCGCGGGTTCTGACAGTACTCGCAGGGGTCGACGTCGCTGAGGTTACCACACGATCCACACACGCGAACCTCGGCGGCCACCCGTTCGATCGCCCGGGCCAGCCGGCGCGCATCGTCCCGGGACGCCTTCAGCAGGTGGTACGTCAGACGCTGAGCGGTCTTTCGACCGATCCCCGGAAGCCGCCCGAACTCTCCCACGAGCGTCTCGATCGCGTTCACGCGCGTCCCTCCCCCGCCTTCCGTCGCCGCACCGAACAGCCCGGTCTCACCCCAGGAGGTTCCCCAGCCCCGGGAGCGGAAGCCCGCCCGCAGCCTTCCGCATCTCCCCCTCCATCTTCTCGAGTGCCCGGCGAAACGCCTCGGACGCCGCGGCCGCGATGAGATCCTCCAACATCTCCACGTCGTCGGGATCGACGACGCCCGGATCGATCTTCACCTTCTGGACCTGTCCCTTGCCGTTGGTCGTCACTTCGACGATTCCGCCACCCGCCTGTGCCGTCACGGTCTCGTTTTCAAACTGCTCCTGCATCTCGGCCATGCGCTGCTGCATCTGCTGGCTGATCTGCATCAATTGCTCGAGGTTTGGGCCTTCCACGATGCACCTATTCCTTTAGTGTGAGATCCAGCTCTTCTACCGCCTCCTTGAGCCGCGGATCCCTCGCCATCCACTGTGACATCCGTTGCTGCGTGGCCTGCTCGGCGGTCATGCGTCGCGAGCCGTCGTCCTTGATTTCGACCGCAAGCTCCGTGACGTCCACCGCGAGTTCGCGCGCCAGGTTCTCACGAAGGGGGGCCGACCGTCCGGGGTCACCCAGGAGTGCGTCCAGGTCAGCTCGCAACCCGCCGGGGCCCCGCAGGGCAAGCCGT
>JAOTZH010000197.1 GCA_029861425.1 Gemmatimonadota bacterium | reverse complement strand
CGCCAGGCGAGAAGGCCTCGACCCGGAGGACGCCAGCGCGCTCGTGCTCAGGCAGCCTCAGCTCGACGCCGCGCGGGCGGCGCTCCAGAGCGCCGAGGCCCGTCTGGAGGACGCACGGCTCGCGCTCGACCGCACCTGGGTCCGCGCCCCGTTCGACGGCATCGTTCGGGACGAAAGCCTCGATGTCGGCCAATATGTGGCCCCCGGGCAGGGCAACGGCCGGATCTACGGGACCGGATCGGTCGAGATCGTGGTCCCGATGAGCGACGATCGGGCCTCACGAATCGACGCTCTGTGGCGGGCCAGAGCCGGTGACGAATCGACTCGAATTCAGGCGTGGGTCGAAGCGGAGTA
Organism: Gemmatimonadota bacterium; assembly: GCA_029861425.1. Classification (GTDB taxonomy): domain Bacteria; phylum Gemmatimonadota; class Gemmatimonadetes; order Palauibacterales; family Palauibacteraceae; genus Palauibacter. Next base: position 6,796 of record JAOTZH010000197.1, on the reverse strand, counting down.
CGGTGGGGACGTCTTCGAGTGGGGAGCATTCGTCGATCGCGCCGAGGCGGCCCTCGACGAGCGCACGAGGACGGTGGATGTCGTGTTGAAGGTTCCGGCGCCGTTCGAGCCCACGGAGGAGCAGCCCGATCGCCCACCGCTCCTCATCGGCACGTACGCCACGGTCGACATCGTGGGCACCGAGTTCGACGAGTACGCCATCGTGCCGAGTGCCGCGCTACGGGACGGCGAGGTGGTCTGGACGCTGCAGGCGGACACGCTGCTCGTGATGAAGCAGATCCAGGTGATCCAGGAGGTCGAGGAGCTGGCCTATGTCACGGGGGATCTCAGGGACGGAGAGCCGGTGATCGTATCGGGACTCCCCTTCGTGACGGACGGGATGACCGTACGTGACATCGGCACACTCGAGACGTCGACGTCCGACGGCACGCCGCCGTCCTCCGGAGAGCCCGGGCTCAGTGCCGATCCCGCCGCGGCCGCGAGCTCCCGATGAGGGGGGCGATCGCGTGGATGGCGCGAAACGGGGTCGCCGCGAACCTCTTGATGGTGTTCATCGGCGTCGCCGGCATCTTCTCCATCTTCAACATCCCACAGGAGATCTTCCCCGAGTTCTCGCTCGAGGCCATCCAGGTTCGGGTCGAGTACCCGGGCGCGTCGCCCGAGGAGGTGGAGCAGTCGATCGTCCAGCGGGTCGAGGAGCAGATCAGCGGCATCTCCGGGGTCCGTCGCGTGGCCTCGACCGCGTCCGAGAACGTGGGCGTGGTCCTGGCCGAACTCGCGCTCGGGACCGACGTGTCCGAGGCCCTCGATGAGATCAAGTCCGAGGTGGACCGGATCACGAGCTTCCCGGTCGATGCCGAAGAGCCCGAGGTTACGGCTCTGGAGGCGCAGAGCCAGGCGATGCAGATCGCGATCCACGGCGCAGTGCCGGAACGGACGCTCAAGGAACTCGCGAACCGCGTAAAGGACGATCTGTCCTCGCTCCCCGAGATCTCTCTGGTCAGGGTCACGGGCGTCCGCAGCTACGAGATCTCCATCGAAGTATCCAGGGATGCTCTGCGACGGTACGGGCTCACGCTGCAGGAGATCTCCGCGGCGGTGCGCCGAGGGAGCCTCGATCTGCCGGGCGGCAGCGTCGAGACGGATCGCGAAGAGATCCTCATCCGGGTCGAAGGACAGAACTACACGAGGGCCGACTTCGCCGACATCGTCGTTCGGGCCCTTCCGAACGGGGCGAAGCTGCGGCTCGCGGACGTCGCCACGATCAGCGACGGCTTCGAGGACGCCGACCTGATATCGACTTACAACGGCGAAAACACGGCGTTCGTCCAGGTGTTCAAGACCGGGGACGAGCGGGTGCTGGAAATCGTACAGTTCGTCGAGAACTACCTCGAAGCGGAGCTCCCCGGCACGCTGCCGCGGGGCGTCGAAGTCGAGATCTGGCGCAGCGAGGCGGAGTACCTCGAGGACCGGCTCTCGCTGATGGTGAAGAACGGACGCATCGGGCTGATCCTCGTGATCGTCGCGCTCGCGCTCTTCCTGAACGTGCGGCTCGCCTTCTGGGTGTCGGTCGGGATCTTCCTGTCCTTCGCCGGGACGTTCGGCGTGATGGCGGCCCTCGGCGTATCCATCAACATGATGTCGCTGTTCGGCTTCATCCTGGCGATCGGGATCGTCGTGGATGATGCGATCGTGGTCGGGGAGAACATCTATTCCGAACGGGAGCGTGGGACGCCTCCCCATCAATCGGCCGTTCGCGGGGCGCAGCGGGTGGCGACCCCCGTCACCTTCGCCGTTCTGACGACGGTCGCGGCGTTCACGCCGCTGCTGTTCATTCCGGGGAGCATCGGGAAGTTCCTCTACGTCATCCCGATCATCGTGATCTCGGTCCTCGTGCTGTCTCTGATCGAGTCGCTGTTCATCCTCCCGTATCACCTCTCGCATCTTCCGGCGCCGTCGGACGAACCAGCTCGGGGGCCCCTGGCGTGGTTCGAACGCGTCCAGTCCGTCGTCCAGAACCGCCTCGACCGGTTCATCACCGGGCCGCTGGATCGAGGAGTCTCGTTCGCGGTTCGGCGCCCCGGCTTCGTGATTCTCTCGGCGACGGCGCTCCTGCTCATCGTCGGAGGGCTGGTCGCCGGTCGGTACATCCGCTTCAGCCTCCTGCCCGTGATCGAGGGCGAGGAGGTGATCGCCTACCTCGAGATGCCCGAAGGGACCACGTCGGAGCGAACGCAGCAGCTCGCGGCGTTCATCGAACAGGCCGGCCGCGAGGCGGCCCGGGAGCTACAGTCCGCGCTACCGGACGATGAGCCGCCGCTGGTCAGCGCGGTCTACACGAGCGTGGGGCAGCGCCCTTCGCAGGCGAACCAGCCCGGGCTATCCGCGGCGCCGACCTTCGTGCAATCCAACATCGCCGAGATCACGTTCCGGCTCAGCGATGCCGAGCAGCGCCGGTTGCCCGCGGAAGAGGTCGCGAACGCCTGGCGCGACCAGGTGGGCGCCGTTCCTTCCGCCCGAGCGTTGACGTTCTCGGCCCAGCTCATCGATCTGGGCGCCCCGGTCTCCGTGGAGCTCTCGCACCCGGAGCTCGACGGGCTGAACGCGGCGGTGGTCGAGCTCGAGAACCGGCTGAATCGGATCTCCGGAGTGATCGACGTGCGGAACGATCGGGGCGAGGGCAAACGAGAGCTCGAGCTCGGGCTGAAACCTGCCGCCACGACGCTCGGGATCACGCTGGACGATCTGGCGCGCCAGGTGCGGGGCGCCTTCTTCGGCGATGAGGCGCTTCGACTTCAGCGCGGGCGTGACGAGGTGCGCGTGTACGTGAGGCTGCCGCGCAGTGAGCGCGACGCGTTGGCCGACCTCAACGACTTCCGGATCCGTACGCCGGACGGGGGAGAGGTGCCGCTCTCCGAAGTCGCGGACCTGGAGTTCGGCGTCGGGTCATCCGCGATCCGTCGGATCGACGGAAGGCGTATCGTCGAGGTGACCGCGGACGTGAATCGCGCCGTCCTCACGGGCCAGGAGGTCAACACCTCGCTCGAGACCTCGATTCTCCCGGAGATGCAGGAACGCTTCCCGGGGCTCCGGTACAGCTTCGGCGGTGAGCAGCGGGAGCAAGCGGAGGCGCTGGGAGGAATGGGGCGGGGCTTCGGCATGGCGCTGCTGGCCATGTACGCACTGCTCGCCATTCCGTTCAGATCGTACGTACAGCCGCTGATCATCATGGCATCCATCCCGCTGGGCTTCATCGGGGCGGCGCTGGGGCACCTGATCATGGGCTTGGATTTCGGGATGCTCTCGATGTTCGGGATGGTCGGGCTATCCGGGGTCGTGGTGAACGACTCGCTCGTGCTCATGGACTTCGTGAACGAGAGACACAGGTCGGGACTGCCGATGGGCGAGGCGATCGTGGACGCGGCGAAGGTACGCTTCCGCCCGATCCTGCTCACTTCGCTGACGACATTTCTCGGCGTGTTCCCGCTCATCATCGAGCGGAGCATCCAGGCGCAGTTTCTGATTCCGATGGCGGTGAGCCTGGGGTTCGGGATCCTGTTCGCCACAGGGATTCTCATGCTGGTCGTTCCGGCGCTGGCCATGTTCCAGCACGGGGTAGGGGATCGACTCCGCGCTGGCTTTTGGGCCGGCGACCGCCGCGACACCGACCTGGGTTGGGTCGGAGAGGGGTAGGCTAGCGGCCGCCTCGGACTCGCGAACAGGCCGCGACGTCTTCGTTCGGATCGAAGACGTCCTCCGAGAGCCGGTTCTCCAGGGCCAGAAACACGCTCCGTGTCCAGTCGCGTGGAGTGACATCGAGCGAGAAGATCGGTCGGCTCAGGACCTCGATGGCCCAGATGTCGCGACCTTCCCCGTCGATGCTGTCGCGTTCGAGGAATACGGCGACGCGCTCACCCGCGTTGGACTGGAGGGCCATCTCCTCCGGAGGGATGTCCTCCCGTTGATAGGTGCGCGCGACAAGGATCCCGTTCTCGCGATTCGCGCGCTCGAGCACCAGACCGAGCTCTCGCACTCCCGTCTCCACGGCAGGCCAGAGGTGGTCGAAGGCCGCGACGTAACAACGCGTCTCTCCGCTCCCGCGGTGATCGACGATGTTGCTGTACGTCGTGCACGCCGCCACGGCGCCCGCGGCGAGCCCGAGGGTCGCCGTCATGCACACCAGACGGCCGGGACTCGGGAATCGCCTCGTCATCAGTCGCGCCCGATCCATACGGTTTTCACGTTCACGAATTCCCTCAGGGCGTGCGGCCCCAGCTCCCGGCCGTAGCCGGATCGCTTCACCCCGCCAAAAGGCACCCTGGGGTCCGAGGCTGACATGCCGTTGACGAACACGCCGCCCGCGACGAGGTCGCGGATTGCACGGTCGCGCTCATCATCCTCCCGGGTCCAGATTGCGCTCGAGAGACCGTAGTCGGTGTCGTTGGCCCTGCTGATCGCGTCGTCGAGGTCCGCGACCCGGAAGAGGCACGCTACCGGGCCGAACAGCTCTTCGTCGCTCGCCGGACATCCATCCGGGATGTCGACGAGAACCGTCGGCTCGTAGAACCAGCCAGCCCGATCGGGTATCCCGCCTCCGGTCACGGCTCGTGCGCCCGCGTCGAGCGAGTCCTCGACCTGCCGCGCAAGACGGTCCCGCAGGTCTTCACGGGCGAGAGGCCCGATCCGCGTCTTCGGCTCCGAAGGGTCGCCGACGGTCAGCGCGGCAACCTCCTCCACGAAACGCCTCTCGAACTCGTCCGCCACCGGCTCGTGGACGAGCATGCGCTTCGCCGCGATGCACGACTGGCCGTTGTTGATCATACGGGCCGTCACCGCCGTCCGGATCGCCCGGTCGAGATCCGCACTCTCCATCACGATGTAGGGATCGCTTCCCCCGAGTTCGAGCACGGTCGTCTTGATTCGCCGGCCGGCCTCGGAGGCGAGCGACGCCCCGGCCGCGACGGAGCCCGTCAGCGACGCCGCCTGGACCAGGGGGGCGTCGAGGATCACGGAGATGTCGTCCACGCTCACGAACAGGTTTTGGAAAGCGCCGGGCGGAAAGCCCGCACGCGAGAAGAGGCCCTCGATCGCGATCGCGCATTGGGGCACGTTCGGGGAGTGCTTGAGGAGCACGACGTTCCCGGCGAGCATGGCGGGGGCGGCGCATCGGATCGCTTGCCAGAACGGGAAGTTCCAGGGCATCACGGCGAGGACGGCCCCGAGTGGATGGTACTCGACCCGGCATGACGAACCCGAGCTCTCGAGGGCCTCCGGGGCCAGGTGGGCCGGTCCTTCCTCGGCGTAGTACCGGCAGACCCAGGCACATTTGTCGACCTCTGCCGCCGCCTCGGCTATCGGCTTCCCCATCTCCCGGGCCATCAGGCGCGCGTACGCGTCTTTCCCGCGCTCGAGCAGCTCGGCGAGATCGAGGAGGCAAGCCGCCCTGGCCTCGACCGACCGTCCGCGCCACTCGGCGAATCCCTCCGCCGCCCGAGAGAGAGCGGCGGTGATCTCCGCCCGATCGAGAGACCGGAAATCAGCGAGCCTCTCGCCCGTCGCAGGATCGATGCTCTCGAACCGCATGAAGCTCCTTTCGAGTGAGCGCGGGGCCGATGCGAGCGTCCACGAGCCGGGGGCTGGATCGTCCGTCCCGGCCGGCGAACTCGCAAGCCCTTGCCCCGGCATTCCGAACCCCTGTAGTTAGTCACGCGATCGAGTCGGCCGTAGACTCCGCGACCACGAAACGCCGGAGAGTCCATGACTGGAACCGCCGCGCCCCCTGGCGAGACGGTCCGTTGGGCGAAGGTGATCGATCACACCCGCTGCATCGGGTGTCACGCGTGCACGACCGCATGCAAATCCGAGAACGAAGTGCCGCTCGGAGTCACCCGCACCTACGTGAAGTACGCAGACGTCGGTGTCTTCCCGAACGCCCGTCGCGCCTTCCAGGTCACCCGCTGCAACCAGTGCGAGGACGCGCCCTGCACTGTCGCCTGTCCGACGCAGGCCATGTTCCGCCGTCCGGACGGAATCGTCGACTTCGACAAGTCCGCGTGCATCGGCTGCAAGGCCTGCATGGCGGCGTGTCCGTACGATGCGATCTTCATCAACCCGAATGATCACTCGGCGGAGAAGTGCAACTTCTGCGCGCACCGAATCGATACCGGCCTGGAGCCGGCGTGCGTGGTGGTCTGCCCGACGCAGGCGATCCTGGTCGGTGACCTCAACGATCCCGGGTCGGAGGTGTCGCGCGTCGTGGGACGCGAGCCCGTGACGGTTCGACGGCCGGAGAAGGAGACGCACCCCAAGCTGTTCTACCACGGGGCGCACCAGGCGACGCTGGATCCGCTCGCGTCCGTCCGTCCCGACGGCGGGATCTTCATGTGGAGCGAGCAGCCCGACGGTTCGCACGAGGTCGGGTCGGGACACCCCGGGCGTGGAGGGCACGGTGCGAACTCGGCCGCGGCCGCGATTCTGGCGTACGACGTCTCCCACAAGGCGCCGTGGGACTGGCGAGTGAGCATGTACACCCTGACGAAGGGGATCTCGGCGGGCGTGTACCTCGCGGCGCTCCTGCTTCTGATTCTCGGTGGGGGGGGCTGGTCCGACGCCCTCTGGCTGCGGACAGTACCCCTCGCCGCGCTCACGGCGCTGGGAGTGACCGGGGCGCTCCTCATCTGGGACCTCGAGCACCCGATGAGGTTCTTCATGATCTTCACGCGGCCGCACTGGAAGAGCTGGCTCGTGCGAGGAGCCTTCGTGATCGCCGCGTATAGCCTGATCCTCGTCGCGCATC
>JAOTZH010000037.1 GCA_029861425.1 Gemmatimonadota bacterium | reverse complement strand
CTCGCCGAGATCGATGATCTGCGTTACGGACTGCTGGACGTCGACGTCTGGGTCGAGCATCTGCTCGTCGTGATGGACAGGCAGATCGAGGCGTTCGGCGAGGAGCCCACCCAACGCGAAGAGGTGCAGGCGGTCTTCGAGACCGTCATCAACGAGCTGATCATCGAGGCTGAGCGGACCATTCGGCTTCAGAACGAGGAGCGTCCGTTCGGCGCACTCCGGCAGCTCGCGACCGATTTCGTCGTGGACTTCGACGGGCTTCGCGCACGGTCCGGAGAGTTCGCCGAGACGGCCGTATTGGAGCTCGAACGACCGGAGAACCGCGACCGGGTGAAGACCTATCTCGAGGAACGCGTCAGTGCGTACGCCGACTCGACGTTCGATCGCACGGACCGGTCGGGGTACGAAGCTGTCCTCACGCGGCGAGCATGCCCCGACTACGAAGCCTGCAGGACCAGTCTGACCTCGCGGCTCGACGAACAGAACGGTTCTCTCCTGCGTCTCGCACTGCTGGCGATCGGGCTGGTTGCAGCGATGATCCTCGTTGCCGCTCGCCCGGCAGGAGCCTTCGGGCGCGTCGAGTTGGTGGCCCTTCTGATCGGCATATTCGCCCTTCTCTTCGGCGGCCTGTTCACGCCGATGATCGACATCAAGGCCGAGATCACCCGGCTGGACATGGTTCTGGTCGGCGAGCCGATCACCTTCGAGAACCAGGTGCTGTTCTTCCAGAGCAAGAGCATCATCGACGTCGTCGACCTGCTGGTTCGAACGGGACGGCTGGATCTGGTGCTCGTGGGGATCGGGATCGGGCTCTTCAGCGTGGTGTTTCCGGTGGCGAAGCTCCTGGCCACGCTCGCCTACCGATATGGCGAGCGGCTGCGCCGGGTCGCGCCCGTGCGGTTCTTCGCGCTCGAGTCGGGGAAGTGGTCGATGGCCGACGTATTCGTGATCGCGACGTTCCTCGCCTTCCTGGGATTCGATGGGCTGACGGGAAACCAGCTGGCGGCTCTGGTGAGCGACTCGCCGTCGCTGGGTGTCGAGACACAGAACGGGACCGAGCTTCGCGCCGGGTTCCACCTTTTCGCCGCGTTCTGCTTCGCCGGACTGATCCTCTCGGGCCTCGTCAAGCGAGCGACAGTGCATGTTACCGGAGTGGGCCCCCAGGAGACGGATGCGTCGCACACCGGAGACCTGGAGACGACGGTCGATGGACTCGAGACGGGTCCGTCGACAGTAGCGGATGCCCCATCAGAGTCGGCGGACACATTCTGACGTTCGCCGCTGACCAACTCTGAGGCCGTAGTCGCCCCGCTTGCACGCGTTCAGGCGCAGGCGGCGCAGACCGCGGCGGTCGGGATCAGGTCGAGCCGCTCCCCCGAGATCGCGCTGTCGCACGATCCGCACGTGCCGTAGGTCCCTTCCTCGATCCGGTTCACGGCGAGGCGAATGGCGTCGAGCTGCTCCCGCGAGTGCTCCTCGAGAGCCTCGAGCACTTCGTCGTTCTCCATGAACTGGGCCATCTCGGTCCAGTCGTCCGGGACCTCCCGGTCCTCGTTGCGGAGGTGCGCCGAGATCCGGCCGTGTCTGGTGAGCAGCTCTCGAAACTCTCCCTCGAGACGCTGCCGCATCGCTGAGTAGTCGGTCATTGTCATGGTTAGCCCTGTCCCTGGAGCCGCGCGATCCGCTCCTCGAGGGGCGGGTGCGTGCTCAGCAGCTTGTTGAGTCCGCCCCCGCGGATTCCGAATGCGGCCATGTTCTCCGGCATCTGAGACGGCTGGCCCTGGAAGGACCGCAGCCGGTCGAGCGCCGACGCCATCGCCGGTGCGCCCTCGAGCTCGGCGCCACCCGCGTCGGCCCGGAACTCACGACGGCGCGAGAACCAGGCGATCACCATGCTCGCCAGAATGCCGAAGGCCATCTGGAGCGCGATGTAGATCATGAAACGGCCGCGGTCGAACTGGCTCGCGATGATACGTGCGATGAAGATGACGAACGTGTTCAACACGCCCTGGATGAGGGTCAGCGTGATCATGTCGCCGTTCGCGACGTGGGCCATCTCGTGGCCGAGCACCGCCTCGACCTGATCCTTGTTCATCGAGTTCAGCAGACCGACGCTGACGGCCACGAGCGCCTTGTTCCGGAACATCCCGGTGGCAAACGCGTTTGGCTCGGCCGAAGGGAAGATCGCCACTTCGGGCATTCCGACGCCCACTCGATCCGCCTGGCGCTTGACCGTGTCCACGAGCCACCGCTCGACGTCGTTTTGCGGGCTCTCGATCACCCGAGCCTTCGTCGAGCGCTTGGCCACCCACTTCGACAGGGCCAGCGAGATGAATGAGCCACCGAAGCCGAAGAGGGCGCACCAGATCAGGAGCTGCACGTACGGCGCGTCCTGCGGGATGAATCCCAGGGCCGTCAGCACGCTCATCGCGATGGCGGCCATGGCGAGGACAGCCACGTTCGTGATCAGGAAAAGCAGTATTCTCAACACCAGCTCCTTCGGTGATCGAAGTTCGGTTCGTTCGGGGAAGCCCGTCGATCAGGGCCGCGGAGGCAATATACGGCTCCCCCCGGGACGCTTCCACGCCGACGCATGTACCACCCGGCGCACTCGGGCGTTCCACGGCGGCGGACGTGTCTTCGTGACAGACGTTGCGCCGGCCCCCGGCAGTCGCGTCTCTTGGCGCCATGTCCGCGTCTCATGCAGGTACCCCGCTCAGGAGCGCGCCCGCGCTCGCGCACGGCGCGCGGTTCCTCGCCAGTCTTCCGCCCTATCTGCGGAAGAGGATCGACGTGGCCTCCGCGCGGGCACTACACGAGCGGGCACTGGCGACCCGGGAGAACCGCTTCTTCGAGATGGTGGGCGCCGCCGCGTTCGATCGACCGCAGAGTCTTCTGGGCCGGTTGTTTCGCCACGCGGGTGTCGGGCGCGGCGAGCTGCACGGACTGGTCGAGCGGGAGGGGCTCGAAGGGGCTCTGAAGGCGTTGTTCCGGGCAGGCGTCTACATCACGGTCGACGAATTCAAGGGCCGGGCGCCCCTCGTCCGCGGGTCGCTGTCACTCGACGCGACCCCGGAGTCGCTCCGGAATCCGCTGGCTCGATTCCACGTCGCGGCCCAGAGCGGTGGGAGTCGGAGCAAGGCGCCGCCTTTCCTGATCGATCTCGCGTACGTCCGTGCCAGCGCGAACGCTTTTCTGCTGCATCTCGACGCCAATGGATTGGCGAGCAGTCGGAAGGCGACGTGGGAGAGCCCCGGCGCGGGCTGCCGATTTCGGCTGCTCAAGTACGCGTGTTTCGGACCCCGCCCCGACGCCTGGTTCACCCCGGTCGACCCGAGGGACCCCGATCTCGACCCGATCTTCCTCTGGAGCCAGCGGGCCATGCGTGCCGGCGGGTTCATCGCGCGAGCCCCCCTGCCCAGTGCGACGATTGCGACACGCGACGACCCCTCGCCCATCCTCGCCTGGATCCAGTCGTGTCTGATGGCCGGAGAGGTTCCACATGTCCATACACAGCCCACGGCGCTGGTCGCGCTGGCCATCGCGGCGAGAAAGGCCGGTGCGGACCTGACGGGCGCCTTCGGCACGACGCTCGGTGAGCCAACGACCGTCGCCCGGTTGGCCACGATCGAGAGCTGCGGCCTCAAGGCGTTCCCTCGATACGGTACGATTGAGGCTGGTCCCATCGGCTACGGGTGCCGCAATCCGACGGAGGTGGACGAGGTTCATTTCATCCGGGATCTTCACGCCTTCATCCAGCCGGGTGAGAACGGTCCTGACGTGGGACTGCCGCCGAGGTCGATTCTGCTTACCGCCCTGCATACGGCGGCTCCGTACACGATGCTCAATTTCTCGATGGGCGACGAGGCGATCGTAGACGAATCGGACTGCGGGTGCGCGCTGTCGTCCCTCGGCTGGAACCCGCGGCTCAGGCACATCAGGAGCTTTGAGAAGTTCACGGCGGCCGGCATCACGTTCGATGACACCGAGGTCGTTCGGCTGCTCGAAGAGGTTCTCCCGCGGCGCTTTGGCGGCGGACCGGCCGACTTCCAGCTGGTCGAGGACGAGAACGATCAGGGTGAGCCCGTTCTGATCCTTCGAGTGCACCCACGTGTCGATGACCTCGAGGAGTCGGCACTCGGCGAGGCCTTCTTCTCGGTGCTCGGGGAAGGGTCGCCCATCGCTCAGGTCATGCAGCGGGCCCTGCATGGATCCGTCACGCTCGAGGTCGAGCGAGGCCCCCCGCACATGACCCGTTCGGGCAAGTTCACACACCTTCATATCCGCACCCGCGAGCACGCGTAGCTCGCGACCCACGCCAACCCACGAGGAGCGCTCAATGCGTCGCATCGTCCCGAGAACCCGGAGTCCCCTGCGCGTCGTCGCGATAGCACTTCTGGTGGCGAGCATCCCGACGGTGTCGCCATCCGAAGCGGAGGGGCAGGAAGCCCGGCGGCGGTGGGACCGCATGAACCAGATGAGGCGGGAGAAGTTCGACCTGGTTCTCCCCGAGGTGATGCGGGAGAACGGGATCGACATGTGGATCACGGTGCGCAAGGAAGGCCTCGATGATCCGCTGACGGCCGACTTCGGGGAAGGGTACGTGAATCCGGTCGGCTACTACATCTTCACCGACCGGGGCGGCGACCGGATCGAGCGTGCGGCCCTCGGGGTCAGCGGTCGCCTGCTGTCGGCGAACGGCGCGTACGACATCGTCGACGGGAGCTTCGATCTGCGGGAGTTCGTCGCCGAGCGCGATCCCCAGCGCATTGGCCTCAACATGGGCGAAAACATCGGTGCCGCCGACGGGCTCTCTTACACGAGCTATCATATGCTGGTCGAGACGCTCGGCGAGCCGTTCGTCTCGAGGTTCGTGTCCGCCGAGAAGCTCGTCTCGGACTTCAGGGCCCGCCGGGTCGCATCCGAGATCGCCGGATTCGCGGAAGCGGGGGAGATCTCGCGCGAGTTGGCGGAGCGTGCGCTCTCGAACGAGGTGATCACACCCGGGAAGACAGCGCTCGAGGACGTGGCGTGGTGGCTCATGGACCGTCTGCTGGAGCGCGGTCTCGGGTCGTCCTTTGGCTTCCCCTCCATCTACATCACCGGCCCGGACGGGATCGAGGCGACCTCGAACGAGCGGATCATCCAGGGCGGGGACGTCATGATGATCGATTGGGGCGTCTGCCACCTGAACTTCTGCACCGACATGAAGCGGGTCGCGTACGTCATGCGTTCCGGCGAGACCGAGGCCATGGCGAGCGTCCAGAACGCGTTCGATCGAGCGATGGCGGCTCGTGAAGTCTCGCGGCGCGCGATCCGACCCGGCATCACGGCTCGCGAGAACATGGACCGCATCGGGGAGGCCCTCACGGCCGCGGGGTTCAATCCGATCCCTTTCAACCAGCCGACGGACGGCCCGCAGACCGACGTCACGTGGGAGGGTCACCACTCGGTCGGGAATCTCGGACACGGAATCGGTCCCTCGATCGCGCTCTGGAACCCGAGACGCGTGACGTTCGATGTCGTACCGTCAAACCTGCTGTCGATCGAGCTCTTTGCGTATACCGCCATTCCCGAATGGGGTGGGGCGAAGCTCCGCATCCCGCTGGAGGACGACGCGGTCGTGACGCCCCGCGGCGCCGAATGGGTCTACCCCGCGAACAGCCGGCTCCTTCTCATCAAGTCCGAGCCGACCGACCGTATCGTCAGCTAGTTGGTGGCGGCGTCGACTCCGTCGAGAACGCTGCGCATGGTCGAACGATAGTCATCGAATGCCGCCCGTCCGGCCCCGGTCAGGGTGAGGAGCGTCTGGGGCCGCTTCCCGACGAACCGCTTCTCCACCCCGACATATCCGGCGTCCTCGAGCTTCGATACGTGCGAGCTGAGGTTGCCTGCGGTGAACCCCGTCTGGTTCTGGAGAAAGACGAAGTCGGCTTTCTCGATGACGTAGAGACAGGAGACGATGGCCAGCCGCGCGGGCTCGTGTAGGAGCCGGTCGAGACCAACCAGCTGCTCCGCGGCTGCACTCGTGTCGTCCTCGACGGCGCCGCTGGCATCCCCCTCGCGGGTCACCGACCGCCCTCTCGCGTCACCGGATACCTGTGGAGGAAGCGGGCGAGGACCACAAAGCCGCACGCCAGAATCACCAGCCCCGCGGCCAGCAGGTAGTCCTCGAGCTCGACGCCGGTCACGTACCCGACTCCCGTCGCCGTGAGGACGATCCCCGCGTACCCCACGAATCTCCCGGTGCCGATCATCATGCCGGCGACCGCCAGGCCGAGAGCGATCAGAACGCCCATCAGGAGATACCCGATTCGAAGATCGGCCAGACTCTCCGCAACCCCACCGTCGCTCCTGATCGCGACGTAAAGGCCCACCGCGAGCACGAAGGTCATCGTGCCGAGGACCAGTAGCTGTTTCGTCCAGCCTCGCTCGCGAGCCTTGCGCTCCGCCCCGAACTCGACGTAGCCGAGGCGCGGGACCGTGATGAGCTTCTTGCCGAGCGCCCACAACGGCATCATGAGCACCGCCACGAACATCCCGGCCAGCCCCGCGAGCTCCGTCCTGAAAAGGACCCCGAGTAGCGTAAGCCCGGCCCCGATGATGATGTCGAGGACTCCGTCTTCCCACGTCCGCTTGTATGCGCGCTCCTCGAGCGCCTTCAATTCCGCCGTCGTATTCACGATTCCCCCTGCCTGTTCACGGTGTGTCCGCACACTCATACCCGGTATGCACAGAATAATTTGCACTGCAAAGTGATTGGCCGCAAGGACCCACGGGCTCACCGTGGGAAGGGAGGTCGGGAGCGGGGGTTTACCGCGCTATTCGGCCTTTACCGCGATCAAGGGATCGATGTTGGAGGCGCGGTGGGCGGGGATCCAGTTCGCCAGAAGAGCGATGGCGATCAGCACCCCGCACGCCAGAACGAAGCTCAGGGGGTCGAGCGCGCCGACGAACAGCACGCTCGATAGGAACCGAGCGCTCGCCGCAGCCAGGACGATTCCTAGAAGCGCGCCGACACCCACGAGCACCATGCCTTGTTGTAGCACCATGCTCACGACGTTCGACGTCTCGGCGCCCAGAGCCTTCCGAATGCCGATCTCACGGTACCGGCGGCTCACCGAGTAGCTGACCACGCCGTAGAGACCCACGGCCGCCAGCACGAGCGCCAGCACGCCGAATACGCCGATCAACCAGGCCCCGGCGCGGATCGGGAAGAGTCGTACGTCGGCGAGTCCGCGCACCGTACCCGTCGCCAGAAACACGAGGTTGGGGTCGAGCGCCCTCATCTCTTGCTCGAGTGCCGCTACGGATTCCGAGGCCGGGGTCGTCGTGCGCACAAGGAGACCCGCGAACACCGTCTCCCTGGGCAGAGGCACGTGGATGTATGGCTTGGGAGACTCACCGGGGGTGTCGACCTTGTAGTCCTCGACGATCCCTACGATTCGGTAGGGCTCTCCCTCCCAGCTGGTGCGAAACTCGCGGCCGACGGCGTCCTCTCCCGTCCAGTAGCGATCGGCCATCGTCTCGGTGACGACGGCGACGCGAGCGCGCTGCTCCCGATCGGTCTCCAGCACCCCGCGGCCCGAGATAATCGTGAGGTCGAGCGCGTCGAAGTAGTGCTGATCGACGCTCGCTCCGTCGATGATGTACGGTCGGTCGGTGTTGGACTCCTGGTGTCCATCGATGAAGATGCCAAACCCGTTGTTGTTGAGCTCGAGAGGCATCCGGCTCGCCATCCCCACCTGCTCGACCTGCGGCAGGGCCATGAGACGCTGCCGTCCGGCCTCGAGGAGCGTACCGGCTTCCTCGGGTGAGTACCCGTTCATTTCCATGGCGAGCGACAGGTACGCGATGTGGTCCGTGTCGTATCCCATGTCGACCTCGCCCGCCTTGCTCAGGCTCCGAGCGAGCAACGCCCCGGCGACCAGGACGACGACGGAGACGGCGACCTGCCCGACGACGAGTGCGTTTCGCAGGCTCCACCAGCGACGGCGACCGTCTCCCTCGTTACTCCCCTTTAGTGCGGGGACCAGGTCAGGACGCGCGGCGCGCAACGCTGGAACGAGACCGAAGGCGACACCCGTCGCGCAGGCGACGAACAGAGTGAACGCGAGCACGCGCCAATCCGGAGTGATATCGAGCCCGATGTCGATGGGTAGCGGAGGCTGGAGCCGCGCGATGATCCGTGCGAGCCCGAACGCGATGGCCATCGCCACGACTCCTCCGGCCAGCGCGAGTATCATGCTCTCCGTCAGCATCTGTCGGACGAGCCGCCCGGGGCCCGCGCCGAGCGTGTGCCTGACAGCGAGTTCCCGCCGCCGCCCCGACGCACGGGACAGCATCATGTTCGCGAGATTCGCGCAGGCGACGAGAAGGACGAGGCCGACCGCGCCGAGCAGGACCATGCCAGCGGGGGCCACGGTACTGTCGAAGTCGGGATTCAGCGCGACGTCGTTCGTCGCGAGCACAGCGACCCGCTCGAGCTCGTTGGTCTCCGGGTACTCGGCCTCGAGACGTGCCGCGATGTTTTCGAGCTCCGCGCGCACCTCCCCCACCGACACGTCGGGTTTCATCCGGCCCTTGACCCAGAGAAAATGCTGACCGCGCCGCTCGAGCATGTTGGCTCCCGGCCCGGATCCCGTGCCCCGGCGGTTCCCGAGTGGCTCGACCTCCTCGACCATGGTCACGGGAATCCACATCTGGGCGGTGACGGCCGGGAACATCCCACCGAATCCCTCGGGAGCGACCCCGACGATCGCGTAGGTGATCCCGTTCAGCCGGAGCGTGCGCCCCGTGATCTCCGGGTCGGCCGCGAACCGCGTCTGCCAAAACGGATGGCTCAGAATCGCAACCGGGTTGGCTCCCGCCGCCACGAACTCATCCGGGCTGAACGCTCGTCCGATCTCGGGCTGCACGCCCAGAAGATTGAAGTAGTCGCGGGATACGATCTCCCCGATCACGAGCTCCGAGCTTCCGCCGATCGAGAGATTCGCGAAGAAGTTCGTGTACGCCATGAGACCGGACAGCGTCTCGGTTTGTTCGCGGTAGTCGACGAAGTTCAGGTAGGAGTTGCTGTCGTGGCTCGAGGACGTCGCCGTGTGTCCGTACACGTCGACGAGCTCTTCAGGGCTGTCGACCGGTAGGGGTCGAAACAGCACCGCATTCACGAGACTGAAGATCGTGCTGTTCACCCCGATGCCGAGCGCGATCGTAATG
Source organism: Gemmatimonadota bacterium (assembly GCA_029861425.1). Classification (GTDB taxonomy): domain Bacteria; phylum Gemmatimonadota; class Gemmatimonadetes; order Palauibacterales; family Palauibacteraceae; genus Palauibacter. The sequence goes on along the minus strand of JAOTZH010000037.1, from coordinate 16,612 downwards.
ATCGCGACGGCAGTGAAGGCGGGCGCCCGAAGGAGTGAACGAACTCCGTATCGAACATCTCGAATCAGTGGTTCCATGACCCGTCCAGTCGCATGGTTGCGCACCACCCTACGAGGGGACCTGCACCCGGTTTCGAATGGCCGTGAGGCCTGGACACCGCCAGGCTACGCGGCTGCCGCCGCCAAACCGATCGCGAACCTTTGCTCCTGTGCCTCGACTCGTGCCGAACGGTCCCGGATGAGGCGGGCTGGAGTCTGTGGGGCCGAGAGGTCGAGGATCCCCGCCAGAGTACGTGTGCTCGTCTGGAGTGCGCTCCGAACCGCCCGAGCGGACGGCTTCCGCCCCTCTCCGATGCGGGCGAGCCCCGCGAGCTCACTCAGTGCGTCGCCGAGTCCCGGGATCGTGCCGACGGCGCTGCGCTCGCCCTTCAGGAGCTGGCGGCCGCGGATCCCGAGCCCGAGAAGCAGGCGTTCGGTGCAATCGGCGAATTCATCGTCCTCCGACACGCCGTTCAGGAGGCCGAGCAACTCGTCGGTTTCGAGGCGAAACGGGCCGCCCTGCCATACCCAGACGGCGCGCTCGACCTGGTGGAAAACCTCCCAGGCGAGCCGCCTGCCATCGGATCGCAGTCGACGCTGTTCGAAGAACCAGTCGAGAATCGATACGGCGAGCGCCAGTCCGAGAAACTCGCTTCCAAGGTCGGTGAGCGTGGCGCTCCCCGACCACTGCCAGCCCAGCGCTCTCGGCGCGAGGATGAGGGCCACCCCCACCCCTACGAATCCCAGGGCGACGAACAACCGCCCCCGGCGGAACGATATGAACCTCATCTATCGAGAACTCCCACAGAGTCAATTTGTGTCCACAACCCGGCTTCTTTGACGGAGAAAGATCGGAACAGGTTGCAGCGAGGCCGCTGGGCACGAGCGCGGCCGACCCGCTTTTCCTGGCGAGGGGTCGCGTCCTGCTTGTCGGGATCGCGGTAGTGGCGGGCGCTAGCCCGCTCGGGTGCTGGCGACGTAGAAGCTCGCCGGCTTCGTCGGCAAGATCGTCCAGCCCCTGGACGTCGAGCCTGGGGCGAACGGCGCGCTGATGAACGTCAGCTTCGGCTGGCTCCTCCAGCGGATGCACTTTGGTGGCTTCAACGCCCAGCTTCTGCTACCGCTATAGTGGGCTGGCCGAACGAGGAAACGGGGATCTTCGATGACACGATGGACAGTGGTTTCGCTACTCGGGCTCATCGGCGTCGGGTGCAGCGTGGAGCCGGCGCCGGATACGGACCGTCAGCCGCCCGTCATGCCGGAAGGCGCCTGGACCCTGGCGGACAACCAGCCGAACACGGAGGACGGGCTTCGCGTCCTGATCATCCATGACATGGAGGGTCTGTCGGGTCAGGACGATCCGAGCTCCTTCGACTTCGGAACGGACACGTACCCGCGTGGGCAGGAGCTGCTCGCCGCCGATATCAACGCGGTCGTGGATGGGCTGTTCGCCGGTGGAGCCACCGAAGTGCTCATCGCCGATGGTCACGGCAGCGGTAATCCGGACCCCGACCTGCGAACGGATCTGCTCGACCCCCGGGCCACCCAGATCTTCCGCGAGGAGCCCTACGACACCTACTTCGACCTCCCCGAATCGGAGCCCGGCATCGATGCGGTCGCAGTGGTGGGCATGCACGCGAAGACCGGTAGCGGCGGGTTCGCGTCGCACACGTTCACGCTCGGGATCGACTTCCTGATCAACGGGCAGGCGATAACGGAGACGGAGCTCGTGGCTCTGTCATGGGGCCGCGTGGGAGTACCGGTCATCTTCGCCTCCGGCGACGACCGGCTCGCGGCGGACCTGGAGACGCTTCCCTGGGTCGAGTATGTGACCGTGAAGACGGCGACCGCCGCCGACGGCGCCGACCTTCGCCCCGCCGATGAAGCCAGGGCCGACCTGACGGCCGCGGCGCAGCGGGCGGTCGAGGGGTTCGCCTCGGCGAAGGTGACGGTGGTGAACACTCCGGTTTTCGCATCTCTGCACGCCGTTCCGCCGGCGAGCCTCCGGTTTCTCGACGGGATCCCGGGCGTAGCCTACGAGAACGACACGTTCACGTTCGTCGTGGACGATATGCGGGCGGCGTATGATGGGCTGGTCGAAGTTGTCGGGTTGGCCACCGTCGGGTACCTCGGGGTGCTCCAGGAGACGGTGGGGGCCCACGCCGCCGCGGACGAGATCTTCGGTGCATATGGCGAAGCGCTCACGGGGCGCTGGTTCGATCAGGAGTCCGGTCGCTACGAGCGTCCGGAGCCTGGGGCCGGTGTCGGAGGGACCCCTCAGCGCTTCCATGGCTACAGATGACGGGGCGCGCGACGTCACCGACCACAACCATGCCGCGACGCGGTGAATCCAACATCCGTGCGCCCACGTCATCGATGGCGTCCGCTCCGATCATGAACCGAGGATTCGAATGAGACACGCCCGACCCTGCCCCCGCGTTCGCGCGCTTCGCGCCGCGATCCTCTCCGCGGCACTTCTCGTCGTGCCGCCCACGGTGCTGGCCGCGCAACAGACGTCACGCGCGGAGGAGCTGCTAGCGAACTTCTCCCGTCACCTCGAGGCGAACCGCGCCGAGTTGATCGACGTGCGGCGCGATATTCACCGCAACCCGGAGGTCTCCGGCCAGGAGGAGCGCACCGCGGGGATCGTCGCGGAGAGGTTACGCGCGGCCGGCTTCGAAGTGCGGGCGGGCATCGGAGGTCATGGAGTGATCGGAGTCCTCCATGGGTCTTCGGACGGTCCGCTGCTTGCCTTCCGGGCGGATATGGACGCGGTACGCTCCAACGCTCCGGATCCGGTGGACTTCCAGTCCGAGATCGAGGGAGTCCGTCACATCTGCGGCCATGACATCCACACCACGATCGGCCTGGCACTGGCCGACGGGTTCGCGGCCGTCCGGGATGAAATGCCGGGCTCGGTCATGATGATCTTCCAGCCCGCCGAGGAATCGGCGAGCGGTGCGCGGGCCATGCTCGCCGATGGCGCATTTTCCAGCGACGCCCCGGACGCCGTCTTCGCGTATCACACGACTCCATACGAAGTGGGGCAGATCGCGGCGGCCCCGGCGGTGCAGATGCCGGGTCGCGATGCCGTTCGTGTGGATGTTGGTGGGGAAGGAGATCTCGAGGCGGTCGCCCAAGCCGTTCGAGACGTCGTGTCGTCCGCCGCCACGTTGTCCCCGGAGCAGGCATTCCAACCACAAACGGGTGAGTTCGTCCTCGCACAGGGAGTGGGGGCGGCTCGCGCCGGGAGCGGTTGGCGGGTGAACGCGACGTTCACGACGTCGTCACGTGCCGAGAGTGGCCGGGCCCGCGAGCGGATCGAGGCGGGCCTGTCCGAACTCCGGGGCGAAGGCATCGAGCTGAGCCTGAGCTACCAGGAGCGCTGGATCGCGGGCGTGACCAATACCCCTGAGCTCGTGCGGGTAGCGAACGCATCCGCCATGGCGGTTCTGGGCGAGACCGCGGTACAGACGGTGGGGTCGATGACGCCAGCCTTCAGCGAGGACTTCGGCTCGTTTCAGGATGAGGTGCCAGGCGTGATGTACTTTCTCGGCGTGTCGAATACCGAGAAAGGATGGGTCGGGATGCCGCATACTGCAGAGTATGTCGCCGACGAGGAGTCGATCTTCGTCGGCGCACGAGCGATGGCCGCGGTGTTCTTCGACCTCTTCGAGCGCGGAGTCCCGAATAGCGGTAGCTGACCCGCGGGGCCGAGACCGACGGACGCTCGCTTCGGCAGGGACGGGCCTCGGCTACTCCTCCCGGATCGTGATCAGGGGATCGACGCGGCTGGCCCGGACTGCCGGCCCGAGGGCCGATGCCGTACCTGCCGTCAGGAGGACGAGGGAGACGGTCACGAAGACGACCGGGTCGCGTGCGTCCACGCTGTAAAGGAGGCTCTCCAGCCAGCGCGATGCGATCCACGCCACCACGACTCCGATCCCCACACCGGTCGCCGCAAGGGCGCCGGCGGAGCGAACGACCCTGGCACGGATAGAGCGTTCCGACTCGCCCAGAGCGCATCGGATCCCGATCTCTCGACGCCGTTGAGCGACCGCGTACGACATGACGCCGTAGACCCCGATCAGTGCGAGCAGGGCGGCGAGTCCACCCAGGGCCGTCACGAGAGTCGCTCGGAACCGCTCGGGCGCGATCGATCGCTCGATTCGATCTCCCATCGTCGCGACGGACGTCAAAGGGATGTTCGGATCGATCGACTCCATGACGGTACGAACCCCGCCCAGGACGGAAAGCGGATCACCCTGCGTTCTCACGACGAGCGAGCTCGAAATACGCGCGAACTGAGGTGACGGAACGTGGACTTCGGGCGCGGCAGGGTCCACGAGGCTCCGATGACGCACGTCTTCGAGGACTCCCACCACCTCGCGTTGGACACCTTCGAACGCGATTTGCCGACCCAGTGGATCTTCCGTTCCGAAGGCGATGCGCGCCGCCGCTTCATTCAGCATTGCGACGGGCGGGCCATCGGTATCATCGCGCCAGTCGAAGAGTCGGCCGCGGGCGAGCCGGAGGCCCAGAGCCTCGTAGTAGCCCGGCCAACTCAGCCGGACGCGCGCCTGGTGGGTCTCGCCGCGTACCTCGAATCCGCCTCCCCAGTCACCGGCGGTGAACGGAAGGAAGTTCACGGCACCCGCCCCGAGCACCCCCGGGACTGTCTCGATGTCGCTCAGGATCCGGCGGTAGAGTGACACGACGTCCGGATCGGTCGAGTAGCGACTTGCGGCCGGCGCGAGCGAGAAGGTCAGGGCGCGGTTGGGTTCGAACCCGGGGTCGGCGTCACGCAGATTGACCAGCGTCCGTGATAGCAGTGTCGCGACGATCAGCAACGACCCGGAGAGCGCGAGCTGGGTCCCCACAAGGACGCTCCGGACGCGAGCCTGCCCGCGGGTCGAGCCACCGGATCGCAGCCGCAGCCGCGAGGCAAGATCGATCTTCGACAGGCTCCAGGCCGGAGCGAGACTCGCGAGCCCTCCGGCGATCGCGATCGTCGACAACGATGCCACCATCACCCACCCGTCCAGCCGCAGCTCGGCGGCGCGCGGCAGCCCACCCGGATACAGCGACACCATGGCGTCGATCAATGGTATCGCGAGGGGAAGGCCCAGGGCTCCGCCGATCGCCGCCAGAAGCAGCGCCTCGGTTAGAATCAGACGCCTGAGACGTCCACGCTCTGCGCCCAGCACGGTCCGAACGGAGAACTCCTCACGTCGCCGATTCGACCTGGCCAGAAGCAGAAGTCCGACGTTGATCGAAGCGAGCAGGAGGACAAGCCCGATCGTCGCGGTCATGATCCGTATCGCGGGGCGGGCCGGCGCGACGATCACCTCTTTCAGCCGCTCCAGGTGGACAGCGTCCTGCCCCTCGTTGTCACGGGGGAATTCGTCCGCCAGCGCGTGCTGGATCGCGGACAGCTCTGCCTCGGCACTCTCGATGCCGACGCCGTCCTTCACGCGACCGACTCCGTTGAGCCAGCTCGAGCCTCTAACCGTATACATCCACGAATCGGGCGGTGGAGCAAGCGGCAGCCACACCTCGGCGGCCGTGGGGTAAGGCAGGTCGGTGCGGGGCAGGACGCCCACCACGGTAACGGACTGCGAGTCGAGCTCGATCGTGCGGCCGATCGCATCGGGATCTGCGCCGAGTCGGTCGCGCCAGAACGCGAAGCTCACGATGGCCAGGTTGCCTCCGACGATCTCGAAGTCCTGCGGTCCGAAGAAGCGGCCGAGTGCCGGCTCGATCGCGAGTACCCGATCGAGCCCGATCGTGACACGTGCGATGGAGATTCGCTCGGCTCGTCCGCGTCCGGTCAGCGTGGCCCCGCCGCCCGACCAGCCCGCGATCATGGACAGGGAGCGGCTTCGTTCCCGCCAGTCCTCCAGATCGGGCAACCCGACGACGGGGAACGGTGCCGGTCCGGCGTCGGAGGCTCTGGAAACTCGGACGATCTGGTCAGCGTCGGGGTAGGGCAGCGGCCGGAGCAGGACGCCGCGCAAAAGGGTGGCAACCGCCGCGGTCGAGCTCACCCCGATCATGACGGTCAGCACCACCGCCGCAGAGACGACCTTCTCGCGACTGAGCATCCGGACGGCGAAACGGAGATCGGCGAGCCACCCACCGGAGCGTCCCCCCGGCGATCTGGCCAGCGCGGCCGGGCCTCCGCGTCCGAGTCGACGGAACGACAACCGACCGAGCCACCAGTCCGAGACCGACTCGAACGTGGCGGCCCAGTACCAGGCTCGCGCCCGGTGGGGCTCGTCCGCGAGCCGTCGAGCGAGCTCTTCGTCCAGATCGGCCCGTATGAGCTCTCGCTGATCAGTGCGGGGGATCAGCAGAAGGAGGTGCCGGGCGGCCGAGGGCTTGGGCGTCATCCGCGGCACCCCGGTTCGCGTCCGTCCGCGATACGCTGCAACAAAGGAAGCACACCCTCGGCAAGTGTTTCGATCGAGCGATAGCTGTCGGCAAGCGCGCGGGCCCCTTCGGGCTCGAGCCGGTAGAACTTGCGCCGTCGGCCGCCGCCGATCGGCCGCTCGTCCTCGATGCGGGAAGCGACGAGCCCGGCCTGCTCCAGCCGATCCATGGTCGTGTAGATCGCTCCGGGCGACACACGCCTCCCGCTGGCCGCCTCTACCGAATCGCGAATCGCGAGCCCGTGCGCCTCGTCGGCAAGCCCCGCGGTGGCGAACATCAGCAGCTGTTCCAGCGACCCCAGTCGTTTCGTCATGCCCGTGCCTCCAAAACTACAATGTAGGTATCTACGACTACATTGTAGGTTTTGCCTCGCGTCCTGGCAACCCGGGTGGCCAGGTCGTCGACAACGGCTCAGGATGGGGTCCGGGCAGGACCGCTCGGGAGCATTGCCCGGCTGCCCCGTGTCATGTCGCAGATCGTCGGCGACGATGCGGTGTCGGGAGAGACCGGGACCCCATAGGTCGGGAGGGAAGCCGTGCACACCTGGTCCGGACAGATCGAAGTCGAAACGGACGGGAACGATCAGATCCTCGATCTTACGGAGGATGTACAGCGCGCCGTGGCCGAGAGCGGGATCACGACCGGGCAGGCCACGGCCATGGTGATCGGCTCGACCGGTGCCCTCTCCACGCTCGAGTTCGAGCCCGGCCTGGTCGGTCACGACATCGCTGCCGCCCTCGAGGGCATCGCCCCGCGGGACGGACACTACGTGCACGAGCAGACGTGGAACGACGACAACGGTCATAGCCACGTCCGCGCCTGTCTGATCGGCCCGTCACTCGCCCTCCCCGTAATCGAGGGTCGGATTCCGCTGGGAACGTGGCAGCAGGTCGTCCTGCTCGATTTCGATACTCGATCCCGCAGCCGTCGGATCGCGGTCACCGTGATCGGAGCGTGACGCCCGATATTGGACCTCAGAGGAGGCGTTAGACGAATGGCGCGGAAACGCGAAGAGAGATCGGTTTTGGGAGACCACGCATTCCGCGTCATCGGCGTTCTGCTTTCCGCGGCCCTTGTTTCCGGCTGCGACGAGGCTGCTTCTCGCGAGGCTGCCGCCGCCGGTCCGGTCGACTACTGCGAAGTCCCGGCGTTCGGGTCGGACGTCATCGCGGCCCGGCCCGCCGAAGGCGACGCACCGGTGGACGACGTGAACTGGTTCGCCCGCCCCGTCCCGCACGAGGGGGACGATCGGATCCTCGGGTTCGCGAGCCACGACCAGAACTACCTCTACAACATCACGACCGGGGTCCGCGTGCGGATCCCGGATCGCTCGGATGCGGTCGCCACGCCCGACGGTCGCTACATGACCGTGCCCTCGTACTACACGCCGGACTCGAACATCCGTTTCTATCCCATCGCGCCAATGCTGGAAGCGCTCGAAGCGGGCCGGGACATCGCCGATCTCGAACCCGCCTTCATCCACGAGCACCCGGCGATGAGCCGCGTCTACTACCAGTCGACGGGAATCGTCTCCAGTGAGGCCACGGACGCCGGCGATGTGACGACCTACCGGCTGATGTTCTCCGGGACTGGGGACGAGTCGCGTTTTCGTATCGTCGACTACCGGTTTACACACGATCCCGGGACCGGAGAGCTTCGGGGTGTCGTCCCGACCGGACCGATGGCGCTCTGCCCGATCGTGACGAACGATCTGAACACCCCGTTCATCTCGAAGGACGCCCGGTACGTCGCGGCCTATACGACAGCCAGCTCCGAACCGGGGTACTCGCCAGGCGCCTCGCTCAAGCTCTTCGAGATTACGAGCACCGACCCGGCGAACGGGACGACATCCTGTGAGCTGATCCACGACTTCGGGTTCGCGGCGGGCAAGGCGGACTTCAGCTTCGACGGGTCGATGCTGACGTTCCACATCAGCCAGGGTGCGTATCTCACACCCTTCGTGAACGGCGGACTCGACTCGGGCACGATCACGGACGTCGTCGTCGCCCGGCTGGATCATGACGCGAGCGGCGATGTGCTGGGGGCGAGCGGTCTCCAGCGTCTTACGACATCGATCGAGTCCGGGGTCGGGAGCTACTTCCCGGCCTTCTTCCCGGATGGGACGCTGTTCTACATCGCGAACGCGGTTCCGAAGGGCGGCAACCGAGAGAAGCGGTTCCACTTCCGTGTGATGGATCCATCGAGGAGCCCATGGCGACGCGGTGTCTTCGCGACCGAGGAGAGCCAGGCGGGGTGGCGGACGATCGCGACGTTGTGGGAGCGTTCGTGCGCGACCCGGCTGCCGGCCCTTTCCGAGACCCCTTTCCCGCTCCAGGCACATGAGGCGCCGTGGCTGAGCCTGTCGCTCACGGCGGGGCAGTGCGGCTCGCTGATCGACGACATGTCGGCGGATCCGGCCGTCGCCGAGGCGGGCGGGCGGGACGTCCTGCTGGAGCTCTGTAGCGCGCTGGATCGCTGATCAGCGCTCCAGAAACTCGCGGATGAAGTCGGCGTACCCTTCCGCATTCCGATAACCAGGCAACGCTGGCGAGACCCCGCGCTCGTCGAAGACGATCATCGTGGGGGCGTGAACCAGGGCGTTCCGTGACCGAAGCTCGTCCGAATCCACCTCCCGCAGGCCGTCCCGCGGGATTCCGACCCGCGCGGCCTCGCGCACCGCGACGTCGCGATCGCTCTCGCTGAACAGGAGCGGGACGAGGGCGAGCTCGTGCTCCGCGGCGGCCGCCGCGATCTCCTCATATCCGTCGACGGACAACGGCATATGGGGTGACCAGACGTAGACGACCGTTCGTTCTGCCGACTGGCGCAGTGCGGCTAGGTCGGCGTCGGTGAACGTCGCGCGGCTGCACCCTGCCACCGCCAGCGCGGTGGCCAAGAGGACGACGGTCCCGGGCGGGCCGGCGATCACTCCGGGACGAACGCGACGATCCGAACCGGGGCGCCGCTTCCCCCCGCGATCTTCATTGGCAGGGCGAGCACGTAGCTCCCGGTCTCGGGCAGCTCGCCGACGTTCGTGACGTTCTCCAGCCCCGGGATCCCCGCCCCATAGAGTACGACGTGCGTCTCGAAGTCGGCCGACTGCCCATGGTCGATGCTCGGCGTGTCGATCCCGAGCGCATCGATAGACCGGTTCTCGGCCAGCCACCGCGCCGCGTCGGGCGCGATCCCGGGGAAGTGGAGCTCGGGGATGGCGGCCGCCCCCTCGAGCGGCGTGCCCAGGTAGGCCTCGCGGTCCGGCCACCGCTCGGACCAGCCCGTGCGGATCAGCAGAATCGACCCATCCGGGATCCGGCCGTGCTCCGTCTCGAAGGCCTCGAAGTCCGCGACGCTCACGAGGTAGTCCGGGGTCACGTGATCGGTGACATCGACGACGACGGCGGGGCCGAGCAGTCGGTCCAGCGGGATCTCGTCGACCGCGTCCGCACCTCGAGAGAAGTGGATCGGGGCGTCGAGGTGCGTGCCTCCATGCTCGGCGGTCGCGAACCGATAGGCGCTGTAGAAATACCCGAGATCGGTCTCGCCGTATGCGAGCTCCTCGAACTGGAACCCGAGCGAGTCGGTCGGCCAGTAGATCGTCTCGTCCGAGTAGTCGTGGCTCAGGTCGACCCAGCGACCGCCGAGACCGGAGAAGGCGGCGGCTACCTGATCCGCGTTTCCGAATCCGGCCGCCCCCGCTCCGTCCGGCCCCGGAGTGGCGGTCGGCGAGCAGCCCGTCAGGGCGGGGCCTGCCGCGCAGGCGAAGACGAGCATCAGGCTGACCTTCGATTCCACGTCAATCCTCCAGCGGAGAAACATCATCGCTATACGCCTGACGCTGGCGCGGTGCACCCGGCGGGGGCAAGGCACGACCCATCGCCCGGGCAGGCGTCAGGTGTCATCGTAAGACGTCGTAGCGGTCCAAATGCGCGTAGCACAGAGGAATGCCATGAAACGCCTGATCCGCCTCGCCTTCGTACTCGTCCTACTTGCACCATCGGCCGTCGATGCCCAGCAGCGACGTGATGGGTACGACTACTTCGGTCCGCAGCGGGAGATGGTCCAGCGCGGGGTCCAGGCGATCCTCCAGTGCAACGGGCTCTTCACCTCGAATCGCACGCTCGAGCAGGTGTTCGAGCAGGAGCTCGCCTATCTCCGCGATCCGATCGGCACCGCCGAGGGCGGCGATTACCTGGTCGATTGGGACCTGAAGGCCGTGGCGATCGGGGCCGACGACGACATCCCGGTCATGCGCGCCGCTTTCCGGGAAGGGATCGGGTGCGTGATCATGGCGCCCGATCAGACCTTCGATGACATCGACGACCTGCCGATCCTCGAGACGCCGGCTCCGGCAGGCGACCCGGCGTCGATGGCGTGGCCCGATGGCGACATGGTCGAGCAGACGCCGCTGGCGGCGGGCATCGATCCGATCGCACTCCAGGCGGCGTCGGACTGGGCGTTCGACCGCGAGTCCGAGGAGCAGGTCACGCTGTCGCTGATCGTCGTCCACGACGGCGAGATCATCCACGAGCGTTACGCGCCGGGCGTGAACATGCACACGAAAACCCGGACCTGGTCGACGGCGAAGAGCCTCGCCGTGACGCTCATGGGCATGATGGTCGATGAGGGCGAGATGGGACTCGACGAGCCCCTCGGGTTCGAGTGGCTTCCGACCCGCGCGGCGTCACCGGAGACCGATCCGCGAAACGAGATCACGCTTCGCCACGTGCTCAACATGTCGAGCGGGCTCTACCCCGTGGATAGCTGGGGCATGGAGTACGCGACAGGCTCCGGCCTCGCCTACTGGGCTGGCGCGAGCTCGGCCGAAGGTGCGCGAGACAGGGCCCAGATCCGTGAGCCCGGCACGTTCTGGGACTACGAGAACTTCGACACGCTCCTCGGCGTCTACGCCATGAAGCAGGCGATCGGGGACGATCAGGCGTATCTGGAGTTCCCGCGCGCCGCGCTGTTCGACAAGATCGGGATGCGGAACACCTATGCCAGCGTCGATCGGTTCGGCGACTTCATCTTCTCGAGCCAGGTCTACACGACCGCCCGCGACCTCGCCCGCTTCGGGATCCTCTACGAGCAGGACGGCCTCTGGCACGACAACCGGCTGATCTCGGAGGAGTGGATCGAGTTCGTCCGAACCCCGGCCCCGGCGACGGCCGAGAACGGGAACTTCTACGGCGGCCAGTGGTGGCTCGTCCCCGACACCCGGACAGACATCCCGTCGGACGCATACTCCACTGCAGGGAATCGCGGCCAGTACACGGTCGTCGTCCCGTCGCACGATGTCGTGATCGTCCGCCGCGGTCTGGACTACGGTCGCCAGGGGTTCAGTCAGTGGGACCTGACCCGTGAGGTGCTGAAGGCGTTCGATGCGACGGACAACGACCGCTAGGACGGTTCCGCCTCTCGCCTGACCACGCTTCGGACACCCGGGAGCCCTCGCGCGCGTTCTGATACAGACGCGGCGAGGGAGCCGCTCGTACGAACCTCACGAGTCAGGAGCGGACGCATGACACGGGCGTTGTCGATCACCGTATCTGTCGGCGTGGTGATGTTGGGGTGCGGTGGGTCTGGACCGGGGCCCACAGAGCCCCCGGATAACGAGGCGCCGTCCTTCGCCTCTGCTCCCACGACCACGGGCGATCACAACCGCCCGTGGTCCTATACGGTCGCCGTATCCGACCCCGATGGAGATCCGGTTACGGTCGAGGCGATCGCACTGCCCGCCTGGCTGACCTTCGACGCGACGACGCTCACCCTCAGCGGTCTCGCCGGCTTCGACAACCTCGGGAACCACACCGTCACGCTTCGGGCGTCCGACGGGACCAGGGAGCGGCGCCAGCATTTCATCCTCACCGTGGCCCCCGGCGAGATCTCTTGCGATCAGGACTTCGGCGATCCGCTTCAGTCGCCGTATATCCTGCCCTGGCGCGCAGGGGCCGAGTATCTCCTGCAGCAGGGCAACTGCAACGGGTCCGGCGGCCACGTGAACTGGTTCGCATACGATTTCGATCTGGCGACCGGCGACACGATCATCGCGTCGCGAGCCGGGACCGTCGTCGCCGTTCGAGAGCAGTTCGCCGATGGAACGCGGATCTGTGGGCAGGAGCAGGAGAACCTCGTCTTCGTCCAGCACGACGACGGGACGATCATGTCCTACATCCACCTGACGACGAACGGTGCGCTCGTCGACGTGAACGATGTGCTCGCTCAGGGGGATGTCATCGGTCTGAGCGGCGACAGCGGATGTTCGGCCGGCCCCCACCTGCACGTCGCCCTGTTCGCCGCACAACGGACAGGGTTCGACCGTCAATGGTCGCTTCCGATCAACTACTCGAACGCCAGCGGCATGATCGACGGTCAGCGGCAACTCGTCCGCAGCGAGAGATACCGGGCTCTCCCCTAGCCCGCGTCGGCACGGTGGATCTCAGAAGGGTGGCTGAGTGCGCCTGCCTGTAGTATATCCATTACTGATATATCAATTACTGAGCGAAAGGACGCCCGATGGCGGACACGTCGGTGAAGCCCCCCTTCAAGATCACGCCGGTGGTCTTCCACGTCCTTCTCGCGATGAGCGAGGGCGATGCCCACGGGTACGGGATCATGCAGGAAGTCGAGAAACGGACGGAGGGTTCGTTGAAGATCGGCCCGGGCTCCCTCTACTTCACACTGAACCGCTTGCTCGAGGTCGCGATGATCAAGGAGGGCGCAGGGGCCGCCACTGACGATGCAAGGAGGAAGTACTACCGACTGACCGAGTACGGTCGTGCTGTGCTGGAGTCAGAGCTCCGCCTCCTCTCCGACATTGTCGACCTCGCACGCGAGAAGGCCGTCCTCCGAGACGAGGGCGTGGCCTGAAGATGTCCGGCTCCCGTCCACGGCTGCCGAGCGACCGCCTCCTCCGTCTGCTCCTGCTGGCCTATCCGCGGTCGTTCCGTCGCAGGCACGGGGGCGAGATGCTCCGCGTCTACGGTGAGCTGGCCCGCGATACGTCCGGGGAGCGTTCGAAGCTCGGTCACACGTGGTGGCTCTGTCGGGACCTCGTGAGCTCGGCGGTCCGGGCTCGGTTCCTGGCGCGGGGCGACGCGTCCGGTCAGGTGGCCGCCAGCCTCGGCTCGAAAGACAAGGAAGGGAAGATGGGGATGCTCGCGTTTCAGATTCGGCGTGCGGTACGGTCACTCACGCGGAACCCTGGCTTCGCCGCAGTCACCGTGTTGACGCTCGGACTCGGGATCGGCGCGACGACGGCGATCTTCAGCGTGGTCGAGGCGGTCATGCTCAGTCCGCTGCCCTACGACGACGGCGACGAGCTCGTCTGGGTGCTGAACCGCTACCTCCCGGACGGCGTCACCGGAGCGATCTCGCACCCGGAATACTGGGAGTTTCGTCAGGAAGACCGTGTGTTCGCTGGCATGTCGGCCCTCACCGTAACCGCAGCGAACCTCACGGGGTTCGACACCCCGGTCCGGGTGCAGGGCATGCGCGTGTCTCCGTCGTACTTCGATCTGGTGCACGCGCGGCTCGGGCTCGGACGCGGATTCACGCCCGAAGAGGAGACGATCGGGACGACCCCCGTCGTCGTTATCAGTCAAGCGCTCTGGCAGTCGGCGACGGGCGGAGACCCCGACGTCCTGGGCCGAACGATCGTCCTGGATGGTGTGTCGAGGACGATCGTCGGTGTGATGAGCGCCGAGCACATGCCGCTCGCACCGTACCTCTTTCCGGGCCGAACGGTCGACTTCTGGACGCCGATTCGGATCGCTCCGAGCACGTTCAACGCATCGAGCCTCGAGCTCCACAACCTGTACGTGGTGGGTCGGCTCGCCGAGGGCCTGACCCCGGCCTCCGCCGAACGCGCCATGGACGGTACGATCGACCGGCTCGAACAGCTCTACCCCGGCATTGGATTCGCCGACAGCCGTGAAGTGGCCGTCACGCCCCTCGGGGACCGGGTCGCCGGCGATGTCGGCACGACCCTTAGAATCCTCCTGGCGGCGGTCGGTCTGGTGCTGCTGGTCGCTTGCGTCAACGTGGCCAACGTCCTTCTGGCTCGCGGCGAGGCACGGATGTCCGAGACGTCGGTGCATGCGGCGCTGGGCGCAGGCCGCGGGCGGCTCGCACTTCACGGGATCATCGAGAGCGTCATCATCGGTGTTGCGGGCGGCGTCCTGGGCCTCGGTCTCGCGGTCGCGGCGCAGCAAACCTTGATCGCACTCGCTCCGCCCGAGCTGCCGAGACTCGACGAGATCGGCCTCAACCTGAAGGTGTTCGGGTTCTGTGCCGGCGTCTCGATTCTGGCGGGGCTACTCGCCGGTCTGCTGCCTTCCGTTCGCCTGCTGAGAGGCGATTTCCTGGAGACTCTCGAGGCCGGGGGGCGGAGCGGCGCTCTCGGAGGCGCCCGAACGCTGCTCAAGCGCGGCCTCGTAGTCGGACAGGTCGCCGCGGCCGTGGTCATCGCAGCGGCGGCGGCACTTCTGGGTCGCAGTCTCATGGAGCTGCGGGCCGTCGATCCGGGGTTCGAGGCCGCCGGTCTCCTGATGGTGGACATCAACGCCACGAACTCACAGTACCGGTCGACGGAGGCCGTACGCGCGCTGTACGGGAGCCTGTTGCCTCAGGTCGAGGCGATCCCCGGCGTCACCGTCGCGACCGCCTCGTGGCAGACGCCCCTCCAGAGCGGGATGAGCGACTGGCCGGTCAGGACCAACATCGACGAGGCAGAGTGGGTCAGCGCGGACCCAAACTTGGTCACGAACTCCTACTTCGAGACCCTCGGGATGCGTCTGGTAGATGGTCGCCTGTTCGACACCTCGGACCTGGCGCGCGCCGAGGGGTCCGTGATCGTGAGCGAGACGGCTGCCCGGCAGTTGTTCGGCGAGGACCGGGCGGTCGGCCGCCTCGTGAACATCAACTTCGATCGCGAAGTCTGGCGCGAGGTCGTGGGGGTGGTGGCGGATGTTCGGGCCCGAGGGCTCGGGGCCGACCCGCGGGCCCAGACGTACGTACCCGTCTCGGACGTTCCGTTCGGACCCAACCCCTCCCTGACCCTGACGGCCCGGGCCGGGCTGACCCCCGGTGCGTTCCGGGCCGTTCTGGTCGAAATCATGCGCGGGATCGACCCTGATGTACCGATCGGCCAGGTGCGCTCGATGAGCGGCCAGGTCGCATTGTCGATGGGCCGGGAGCGGTTCCTGGCCATCCTGCTGGGCACGTTCGCCGGGGCGGCCCTGCTGCTCGGCGCGATCGGCGTGTATGGCCTTCTCGCTTACGATGTCTCACGGCAGCGACGCGAGATCGGCCTGCGCATCGCGCTCGGGGCGCAGCCGCACGGTGTACTTCGACGGGTCGTCAGCCGGGCGCTGGCGATGGGGGCCATCGGAGTCGCGATCGGCGTCGCCGGTTCGCTCGCGACGGCCCGTCTGCTCGAAGGCTTCCTCTACGGGGTGTCGAGCACGGACGTCGTGACGCTGGTAGGAGTCGGGCTGGTCGTTCTGGCGACAGCCGCGCTCGCGAGCTTCCTTCCGGCGAGACGCGCCGCCGGCGTCGATCCGTTGGTCGCGCTACGGGAGGAGTAGCGCCGAGCAGCGAGTCCATGGCGACCTCCCCTCGGGCGGCCGCGGGCTCGTCCCCTGATCCGTGGCACGCAGCACTGCCTTGGTGTTCGTAGCGACCGCGTAGTCCGCCACCCGCACGAGCGTCGTGGGTGGCGGAATCCCGTGAGGCTGCAGATGTTCACGCGTGCCGGGTAGGCCTCTCGCGCAGAGGAACACCCTGATCCACCGGCGCCCGCGGGTTTCTCCCTATCGACGAGGTGAAATGACATGACCGCTCCGCGTAGCGTATCCCGCAGAGACGTTCTCGTCCGTGGCGGCGCGGCCGCCGCCGGCGTCGCCCTCATGCCCTCCGACGCCTTTGGCCGCTGGGTCGCGTCGATGGCACAGGAGGCCGTCGTGCCGTGGATCGAACGCCCGGACGAGGGGATGCGTGCGAACGTGAACGTGCTCGACTGGGAGCAGGTCACCTCGTGGATCACGCCGACCGACCAGCTCTTCCGCGTGGGCCACTACGGCCAGCCCGAGATCGCCGAGTCCGACTGGAGCCTCCGGATCGGCGGGATGGTCGACAGCCCGCGC
>JAOTZH010000036.1 GCA_029861425.1 Gemmatimonadota bacterium | reverse complement strand
AAGGGTATGTCATCTTCGACATAATGTCAAGGTTGACATACAGAGGGCCACGAAGGAATCAGACGTTGAGCGGCATTTCACTTAACTCCTTATTGGCGAAGAGTTGCTTCGTATATGATGGGAGTGGGGTTGCACTGGCGCTATTGGCTGGCGAGGCGGGGAGTCGGCCGACTGCTATCGTTCATCGCCACCGGGGTCCATGAGTTGATCGAGGGGGCTTCGGATCTTCGCCAGGTCGGCGCGGCTGACGTGTGTGTAGATCTCGGTCGTCCGAGGGCTCTTGTGGCCGAGCAGCGACTGGATGTACCGGAGCCCGATTCCGCTCTCGTGAAGGTGCGTCGCGAACGAGTGCCGCAACGTGTGCACGGTCACGGGTTTTCGAATGCGGGCACGTTGGCGGGCCCGTGCGAAGACCTGCTGGACGCTGCGGGTCGTGAGGTGCCGTCCGGGCCTCTGCCCTGGAAAGACCCACGGGCCGCGGATCCGGCGTTGGCGTGCGTATCGCTCGAGCGCAGTGAGCGCGACGCTCGAGAGCGGGACGTACCGGTCCTTGCGCCCCTTCGCCTGGCGTACGTGGATGAGCCCGCGATCCCTGTCGATGTCTTCGATGCGGAGCCGAACCACCTCACCCACGCGCAGTCCGGCGGCGTACACGAGCATCAGGATCGCCCGGTGCTTGGCGTTCTCGATCACCTCGAAGATCGCGAGTACCTCCTGGCGGCTGAGCACGACCGGGAGCTTGCGCTGGCGTTTCGGTCTGGGGAGTTCGACCGGATCGATCGGTCGTGACAACACCCGGGCGAAGAGAAACTTGATCGCGCTCACAGCCTGGTCGGCGTACGAGTGGGACACCCGGCGGTCCTCGAGCGCCGATCGCACATACGATCGCACGACGGCCGCGTCGACCTCCTCTGGGCGGCAGTCTGCACACACGAGGAATCGCCGAGCGTGATCGAGATACAGCCTCCGAGTGCGGGGGCTGTATCCCCGTAGGATGAGCTCCTCATGCATGCGTGTGAGAGCGGCCCGACACGCTTGGTCGAGCGCCTCTTGCGGCTGTCTCGGCTGTGGCCCGCCCTGTGGGCGCCACGCGACCGCCTCGAGCCCGGTCTTTGGCAGGAGGCCCTCGACTCCCCGTTCGAGGACCAGGTCTTCGGACCGAAAGCGTGACAGTAGGAGCGCGAGCGCCGCGGTCCGGGCGGGGATCGTCCAATGGCGCTCGCCCTCGACCCAACGGCGACCCGGGATCCGCTTGATCTCGGCGATCAGGTCTGCGGCGTATTCGAACCGGACAGCGAGCTCGCCTCCGGTCGTCCGACGGATCTCGACGGTGCGGGGCCGATGGGGGGGCTCGGTGGGCTCCGGCATGCACAAAGGCTGCCC
This sequence comes from Gemmatimonadota bacterium, assembly GCA_029861425.1. Taxonomy (GTDB): domain Bacteria; phylum Gemmatimonadota; class Gemmatimonadetes; order Palauibacterales; family Palauibacteraceae; genus Palauibacter. The sequence continues at coordinate 24,502 of JAOTZH010000036.1, read as the reverse complement.
ACGGAGATCAACGGTGCATCAAGCGCACCAACAGTGGCGCTCAGCCTTCTACGTGCTGCGTCACCTGATCGGGGAAGTACTTGAGCAGGCTCTCGGTGATGAGCGGTGCCGCCATGCCGAGTCCGCAGGCGCTCGTCTGCTTCATCGTGGTCGACAGGTCCGTGACTTCGTCGACCCACTCGGCGAGGGTGTCCGGGCCGCCGCCGTGCAAGCGCTCGGTGAGTCGCTGCGTCCCGATCCGGCACGGGAAGCATTTCCCGCACGATTCCTCGGCGAAGAACTCCATCGCGCCGTGGGCGACCTCGACCATGTCGCGGGTGTCGTCGAACACCATGATCCCGCCGGCGCCCAGGAACGACCCCTTCGACCGGATGCTCGGCTCATCGAGCGTGACGTCCAGGTCGTCGCCCGCCAGGAAGCCGCCGGAGAGTCCGGCCATCGTCACCGCCTGAACGGTCCGGCCGTCGCCAGCGCCCCCGGCCCAGTCCTCGAGCAGGGTCTGGAGCGGGAAGCCCATCGGCACCTCGTAGTTCCCGGGGCGGACCACATCGCCGGAGAGGCTGATCACCTTCGTTCCGGCATGCTCGCCGAGACCGAGTCCGCCATACCAGTCCGCGCCATGGCGCAGGATGTGGGGGATGGACGCGAGTGTCTCCACGTTGTTCACGACGGTCGGCAGGTTCTCGAACCCGTGCGTGACGGGGAACGGCGGCCGGTTCCGCGGGAACGGGTGCGAACCCTCGAGGCTGTTGAGGAGCGACGTCTCCTCGCCGCAGATGTAGGCCCCGGCGCCACGGCGGACGTAGAGCTCGAACTCGTGCCCGGCTCCGCGCGCGTCGGGTCCGAGCAGGCCGGCGTCCCGCGCCTCGCCGATCGCAGCCTCCAGGATCTCCGCGGTTTCGGGGTACTCGTACCTGAGATAGATGAACCCGCGAACCGACCCGGTCGCGAACGCCGCTGCGATCATCCCCTCGATGACGGCGTGGGGGTCGTAGTCCATCAGCGCGCGGTCCTTGAAGCACCCCGGCTCGCCCTCGTCTGCGTTGCACACGATGGTCTTCGGCTCACCGTCGGCATCGGCCACGGCGCGCCACTTCCGTCCGGTCGGGAACCCCGCCCCGCCCCGGCCGGCCAAACCGCTCGCGTCGATCGAATCGAGCAGCTCCTCGGGGCTCCCTGCGAGAGCGGCCGCGAGCCCCTCGTACCCGCCGGTCGCGCGGTAGCCGTCGAGGGTCGCGCGGCCGGGCGACCGGATCTCCGAGAAGACGCACTCGGTGGCGCCGTCCGGGAGCTGTGGCGGGAGCGGCGAGGCTCTCTCGACGAGCGGCGACCCGGGCTGGCCGATCATCACGCGATCGCCGAGCAGGACCGGGATCGGCTCGTCGCACCGGCCCGGACAGGGCATCGAGCTGCACCCGCCGACCTCGGCGGCGAGCGCCTCCGTTCCGCGAAGCGCGCACACGGGGCCGTTGCAGATCCGCGGTCTGTGCAGCCCGTCGGGCTCGCGCGAGAAGTGGTGGTAGAAGGTCACCGTCCCGAACAGGTCCGCGATCGGGATACGGAGGCCTGCGGCAATCTCGCGAAGCGCCTCCTCTGACAGGTATCCGTCCCGCTCGTGGTAGGCATGAAGGACCGGCAGCAGCGGCGCGGGCTCGTCACGCCAGCGAGCGATCAGATCACGATCCGGGGAGTCCGTCATCGCGGTTCGAGGTCCTTGTCAGAGGCAGTGGCCTGGAGCGGCGCAACACTAACCCGCCGCCGCGCCGGGCGGCAACGAGCGCCGCGCGCGCCTCGTGCCCGCTTCGTAGCTTTCGAGATGATCACCCCGCGAAAGAGCACCGCCCGCATCGACATCGAACGCTACGACGCCGAGACGAGTCGCACCCGACGGGACATGGTGGCGGTCGAAGAACCGATGGAGATCCGGCTGTCGGTCCCCGGTCAGGGCGAGCACACCGTCGCCGTCACGATGCGGACCCCCGGGAACGACTTCGAGCTCGCGGCCGGGTTCCTGTTCAGCGAGGGGCTGATCGCGAGCCGCGCCGACGTCGCCGATCTCCGCTACTGCGACGTCGATCCGCAGGAGTACAACGTGGTGACCGTGCAGCTACGTCCCGGCGTTCCGTTCGACCCCGAGTCGCTCACTCGGAATTTCTACACGACGTCGAGCTGTGGGGTGTGCGGAAAGGCGTCACTCGAGGCGGTCGAGATCAAGGGCTGCGCCCCGCTACCGGACGGCGAGCTCCTGCTCGACCCCAGTGCGATCCGCGCGATGCCGGGAGGCCTCCGGGAGCGGCAGACCGTGTTCGAACGGACGGGCGGGCTGCACGCCGCGAGTCTCTTCGACGGTGCCGGGAAGCCGGGGTCATTGAGGGAGGACGTGGGGCGGCACAACGCGGTCGACAAGGTGATCGGGGAGGCGTTTCTCGAAGGCAGGCTCCCGCTCGCCGATCAGGCGCTGGCCGTGAGCGGTCGTGCCTCGTTCGAGATTCTCCAGAAGGTGCTGAGCGCCGGCATTCCGGCGGTCGTCGCGGTGGGAGCACCCTCGAGCCTCGCGGTCGACCTCGCGCGTCAGTTCAACATCACGCTGATCGGATTCACGAAGCCCGAGGGCTTCAACGTCTACACGGGCGCCCGGCGGGTCGGTTAGAACAGCCGCTGTGCCGGGACGGCCACGCCGTGTGCGTGCAGATACGGCACGAGCTGCCCACGCGTCCACATGGCATGCTCGAGCGCGAACAGCGCGACGCGTCCGCGAGTCATCGTGCGGCCGAAGAAGTCGACCTCATCGCCCAGGCTCGTCCCGTCCATCGTCTCCAGCTTTCCGATCAGGAAGTCGTACGCGTTCGTGACCGCGGCGATCAGCGCCGCGCGGTCCGCCACGAGCTCGGCCTCATCGCCGAAAGCCGGCGCGTCCTCGCCGAAGAGCGGCATCGCGATGAACCCGTTGTTGGCGGTATGGACGATCTGAGCCGCGAAGCCCCGAACGTCGGCGTTCGGCGCCCAGTCCATCGCCGAGTCCGGAATCGCCTCGGCCAGAGAGATGTCCCAGGCCTTCGCCCGCTCGAACGCGTCTATGAGATACCCCTTCATGCCGTCTGCGCTCTGAGCCGTCGCGTCCATGGCTCCGGTGAGCAGCAGCGCCGCAATGGCCAATCCCGCGAATCCCGCTCGTTTCGTCCCTGTCATTTCCAGTCTCCTCCGTTGTCTTCGCTCGCTTGCGTCTCCGCCGCCTCCACGTCGGCCGCGGTCTTCGGGATCAGTAGAAACCCGATCAGCGACTCAGGATCCACGCTCTCGCCATTCACGTACGCGGACCAGTGAAGATGGGGCGCGGTGGACCGACCCGTCGACCCGACACGTCCCAGCAGCTGGCCGGGCGACACGATGTCCCCTTCTTCTACGACGATGGAAGTGTGGTGAAAATACGCAGTGACGAGCCCGAGACCGTGATCCAGGTAGACGGCGTTGCCCTGATAGAAGAAGCTGCCAGTCAGGAGCACGCGGCCCGCGGCCGGGGCGTAAGTGCCCTGTCCGCGCCTGCCGCGAAGATCGAGCCCGAGGTGCCGGCTTCGCACCGCGCCGTTGAAGACGCGGCCCTCACCGAACGGGCTCGTCCGGACGGGCGGTCGCGGCCAGTCGAACGGATCCTCCGGAAGCCAGACGTCGGTCGACGCGGTGAGCCGTGACCGGATCAGCTGCCGCTCCCTCGCGATCCGCGCGTCGACTTCGGGGTCGCTCGCCGCGCCCGCGGAGATCCTGATTCGAGTCGACGGGTATTCGCGTGCCTCCACCCGAATGACCCGGCGCTCGTGTTCTTCGACGCCGTTCCGGCGTCCCCTGATATCCAGCTCGAGCAGACCCGAGCCATCGACGGGGAGCCCGGCGAGGCCGATCCAACCGAGATCGTCGCGAACTAGCAGTACGTCGCGCTCGGCCAGCGTCGCCGTCGGCCGCTCGAGTGCCGGCCCCGGCGGCACGATGATGCGGACCGTGACCACTGAGGCCTGCCTCGGACGCCGTGGGGAGACACCGACCGAGAGCGGAAGCGCCGGATACGGAGCCGGCACGCGGGTCGCCTCGGCCTGCTCGACCGGGGTGTAGATGCGCAATGGCTCGGCCGAGGCCACGTCTGGAGCTGCCGGCGCCCCGACGGGTTGCGGCGCCTCCGGAATCGAGGCACACGCCGACCCGAAAACCGCGAGCATGAATGCCAGGTTTGTTGGTCCCCGCCCCACGTCCACCTCCCGTCCCGCCGTACGGGGGTCCCGACCCCCATCACCCACGACAGATTGCAACCGACCCGACCCACGAACAACCTTCGGTATGAGACAGCTCCGACTCCTCGTCCTTCCGCTCGCGGTTCTTGCAGCGTCGTGTCCCGGCTCAGCGCCCGAGCCGGGCGGGTTCGCCGTGACCATCTCGGCTCTCTCCGGTCCGGGCGGGTACTTCGACACGGACAACCTGATCTCCAACGAGAGTTCCTATCTTCACGCCATCACGGATCTGAGGGAGTCCGGGATCCGCGGAGGCGCGTACCTGGGTGTTGGAGCGGGTCAGAACTTCTCCTATATCGCCGAGATCGAGCCCGAGCTCGCCATCATCGTGGATATCCGGCGCGACGCCGTCCTCCAGCACCTCATTTACAAGGCGCTCTTCGAGAACGCGCCGACCCGAGCCGAGTACCTCGCCCTTCTGACGGGGCGCCCGGCCCCCGCAGATTCGGCCGCGCTCCGGGGCGCGACGGTCCAGGACGTCGTCGAGTACGTCGATGCGTTGGCGGCGACACCGGAGAGCAGCGAGTGGGCCGCTCGGATCGTGCGCGAGGCGATCGAGGGATACGGATTCAGCCTCACTCCGGGGGATCTCGAGACCGTCGATCGGTTCCACGGCGAGTTCATGCGCTACGGGCTCGATCTTCGCTTCAGAAGCCATGGACGAGCTCCGCAGTTCTACTATCCCACGCTTCGGGAGCTGATCCTCGAGGTGGACCGGGACGGCGACCCGGCGAGCTATCTGACGAGCGAAGAGCGCTACGGCGTGGTCCGGCGTCTTCAGCAGGCGGACCGCGTCCTGCCCGTGGTTGGCGACCTGGCCGGCGACGTCTCGCTTCCCGCCGTCGCCGCGCATCTCGAAGCAGAAGGCCTCGAGGTCTCCGCCTTCTACACGTCGAACGTCGAGTTCTATCTCTACGGCGGGCGCCGCTTCGAGCGGTTCATCGAGAATCTGCGCCGGCTTCCGTTCGCCGACTCCGGCGTCCTGATCAAGTCCTTTTTCCCCGGCGGGTTTCGCGGCGCCCACCCGGCGCAGGTTCCCGGCTATTACAGCACCCAGGTCGTGCAGAGCGTGTCAGGGTTGCTCGAGGGCTGGGACGCCGGACGGTACACGAGCTACTGGTCGATCGTGACCCGGGACCTGGTGGGGATGGTCCCGGTCCCGTGACCCCCGCCGGCGAGCGGCTCGCCGGACTCAGGCCGGGAAGGCGCGTCCCGCCTTGATCGCGACGTCCAGCAGTGTCTTCCTCCACCCGGTTAGCAGCGACCGGCGATAGGTGTCGGCGACCCGCCGCACACCCTCGCTCATGGTCGGGTACGGGTGGACGAGCGAGGAGAGCGATCCGATCGCGATGCCGTGCTTCATCGCCAGGGCGATCTCCGCGATCATCGTCCCCGCGCTCGGGCCGAGGATGTGGCCACCGAGGATCCGTCCGCCCTTCCCTACCACGACCTTCACGCAGCCGCTCGCCGCGCGCTCCGCGATTGCGCGATCGAGGCCGGAAAGGTCGTACACATGGCTCGTCACCGAGTCGCCGTGGCGCTCGCGCGCTTCGGCCTCGGTCAGCCCGACATGCGCGAGTTCGGGCTCGGTGTAGGTGCACCAGGGAATGACCCGGTAGTCGATCTTCGCGCGGACCGGGAGGAGGGCGTTCTGGACCACGGTGCGCGCCTCGTGATCGGCGACATGGGTGAACAGGTAGCCGCCCGTCACATCCCCGGCGCCGAAGATGTGCCGCTGCGACGTGCGGAGCTTCGCGTCGACCGTCACCCATCCCCGATCCGTCGCGACGCCCGCCTCTTCCAGCCCCAGGTCTTCCGTGTTCGGCCGCCGCCCGACCGCGACCAGGATCTCGTCCGCTTCGACGTGCTGCCCCGGGTCGGGAGAGTCTCCGTCCGGCACCGACTCGCCCCGCGCGGACGCGCTGCCCGGCACCTCGATGTACAGACGCGCACCGGACCCCGAGGACTCGACCCGCGTGACGACCCGACCGGTGATCACTCGCACGCCCTCGTCTTCGAGCGAACGCGTGAGGCGGTCCGCGAGCTCGGGCTCCTCACGTATCAGTAGCCGGTCCATCATCTCGACGATCGTGACGTCGACGCCGAGCCGCCGGAACGACTGCGCGAGCTCCACGCCGATCGCTCCCCCGCCGATGACGGCCAGCGAACGCGGAAGATCGGTTCGCTCGAAGGCTTCCGCGTGCGTGAAGTAGCCGGTCTCGTCGAGTCCCGGGATCGGGGGCACCGCGGCCCGCGTCCCGGTGGCGATGACGAACCGACGGCCGGTCACGCGTCTGTCCCCGACCTGCACCTCGTGCGGAGAGACGAAACGAGCCGAGCCCTCGATCACGTCGACGCCCATCGCCCGGAACCGTTCGGGATCATCGTGGGGGGCGATCACCTCTCGCACGTCCCGCACGCTGGACATCACCGATCCGCCGTCGATCGCCGGGTCGCTCGCGGTCAGGCCGAATCGGGCTGCCTCGCGAAACCCGTTGGCCAGCCGGGCCGAGCTAATCAGCGCCTTCGACGGAACGCAGCCCGTCCAGAGACAGTCTCCCCCCAGCCGCTCGCGTTCGATCAGCGCCGCGCGCGCGCCGAGCCCGGCCACGCCCGCGGCGGTGACGAGCCCTGCCGTCCCGCCCCCGATCGCGACAACATCGAACTCCGGTTGTGCTGGCACCGCTGACTCCTTGCTCGGATCCGTCCTCCGCGAAGCTCGTCCACTCGACGCACCCGAACAACCGACGGCCGGAACCCGTTCCCTGGACGGTCGCGTTGAGGTAGGGTGAGCGAGCCGGATCCGGACACGACCCGAGTACAGGAGAGTCGATCGATGAGATGTTTCTCATCTCCCGCCATGCTTCGAGCTTTGACGGCGGGCCTTGTCGGGCTGACCGTCGGCGGCGTCGCCACCGCCGAGGTGGCCGCCCAGACGGGCGACGAGGCGGAATTCGACGAGGCGCGCGCCTTCATCTCCGAGACCACGCTCTTCGAGCCCTTCGGAGTGACGGAGGCCGACCTGACGCCCCTACGCTCGGTCGTGGAGAGCGGCGTGCTCGTGCCGGAGGCGTGGCTCGTCATCATGGATCATGCGAGCGATCCGCTGGCCCTCGTGATGGATCAGATGGCGTACCATCACGTGGCTCAAGGGGAGATCGCCGGAGAGCCCTGGATGGTCTCGTTCTGAGTGGTCTGCAATACGGGGATCAGTATGGTCCCCTCCATAGACGGAAAGACCTACCACTTCGAATCCCGCGGTCTGTACGACGGCGTTTCGGTGCTCTGGGACGAGGAGACCGAGTCGCTGTGGCACCACATCACGGGCGAGGCTCTGACGGGGCCGCTCGCGGGCGCGGTCATGCCGATCTTCAACCTGCTCCAGATGACGACGGAGATGGCTCTCGAGAGGTACCCGGACATCGAGGTCGCCATCTCGGACCGCCCGCTGCGTCAGGACGGAACCGTACGCTCGGTGGACCGCGACTTCGATCTGCGTCCCGAGTTCACGGAGACGATGGCCGAGGAGGACACGCGACGCCCCACCATGGAGATCGGCGTGGGTCTGTGGAACGACGATCTCCGGGTCTACTACCCCGTTTCGTCCATTCGCGACGCTGGGAAGGTCGTGGTCGACGAGCTCGGTGCCGACGGGAACGTCGTCATCTATCTGGACCCCGGGACCGGCGCCCCGCTGGCGTTCCACACGAGTGCGACGAGGGCCGTCTGGAACGATGACGTGCTCGAGCTCGACGACGGCACGTCGCTCCGCGCCGGTGTTCTGGTGGACGGCAACGGCGATCCGATCCACCCGACGCGCCCGCTCCAGTTGTTCACGCGCTGGTACGGGTGGGCGCTGATGTTCCCTGACACCGAGATCCGGGGCTGAACCGAAGTTCCCACATCTCACAAGAAACTTTGCGGACCGCCGCGAAACGGGCCGGGGAAAGACGGAGGATCCCCGGCCCTTCGCGTCTGTAGGTGCTGGCCGTAACCCGACTTGCGCTCAGATCGTCATCCAGACGTCCTCGCCCCCCGCAGGGCGCGGATGTTGCCCCGATTCACTCCGGTTCGGGGTCCATGGTCTGGGTCGGAGGGGGAATCGGTGGGCAAGACGGGAATCTGCAGACAGGGTCTCGGGGTCCGGCGGGCGACGTCGGTTCTGGCTCTCGCGTCGGTCATCGCGTCCTGCTCGTCCGGCCCGACCGGTCCTCCGACGCCTCCTCCTCCGCCCCCCCCGCCGCCGGCATCCAATGTCGTGGTCTCCGGCGGCGATGAGCAGGTGGCGGCGCCCGGAGAGGCCGTCGCGACGGCTCCCGAAGTTCGCGTGACCAACTCGCAGGGTCAGGGTGTGGCGGGAGTGTCGGTCTCGTTCGCCGTGATTTCGGGCGGGGGCTCCGTCTCGAATCCGAACACGACGACGAATTCGCAGGGTCGGGCCTCGCCGGGAACCTGGACCCTCGGCGGCCAGGCGGGGGCCCAGGAGCTTCGCGCGACGGTGAACGGCGTGGGATCGGTGACCTTCACCGCCACGGCTCAGATGCCGGCCGATCCGGCGTCGCTTCAGATCGTGTCCGGCAACGGACAGTCCGCCACGGTCGGGACCGCCGTGCCCTCGTCGCCGACCGTTCGGGTCCTCGACGACCAGTCGAATCCGGTGGCGGGCGTGACCGTGACGTTTGCGGTGGCGTCCGGCGGCGGGTTCGTCACCGGCGCCGTAGTCACATCGAGCGGGTCCGGGGACGCGAGTCCGTCGGGCTGGACGCTCGGCACGACGGCCGGATCCAACCAGCTCCGGGCGACCGTCACCGGCATCTCGCCCGCGACGCTATCGGCGACCGGCGTCGCCGGCGCTGCGGCATCGGTGGTGGCGGCGGGCGGGGACGGACAGTCCGCCACGGTTTCGACCGCGGTGTCCACCGCACCGACCGTCCGCGTCGAGGACGCCCACGCTAACCCCGTCAGCGGTGTCGCCGTGACCTTCGCGGTGACCGGCGGCGGCGGCGGCGCGACCGGCATCGACCAGACGACCGACGCCAGCGGTCTCGCATCGGTCGGCAGCTGGACGCTCGGGGCGACCCCCGGGGCGAACTCGCTTTCGGCCACGACACCCGGGTTGTCCGGAAGTCCGGTCGTGTTCTCCGCCACGGGCGTGGCCGGTGGTGGAGGCGGCGGTGCCTTCGATATCGAGATCCGGTTCAACCCGGGCTCGACGCCGACGGCCGCGCAGCAGGCGGCGTACGACGCGGCAGAGGCAAAATGGGAGGCCGTGGTCACAGGCGACTTGCCCGACACGCCGGTGAACCGTCCGGCCGGGACCTGCACCTCATCCACGCCGATCAACGAGACCGTCGATGACCTCGTGATCTTCGTCACGCTCGAGCCGATCGACGGACCCGGGGGCGTGCTGGGCAGTGCCGGTCCATGTCTGATCAGAAACGGGTCTCTTCTCCCGTTGGTGGGCTCGATGCGGTTCGACATCGCGGACCTCGCCACGCTCGAGGGGAACGGCCTCCTGGATGAGGTCATACTCCACGAAATGGGCCACGTGCTGGGCATCGGCACCCTGTGGCCCTCGCTCGGTCTCCTGGTGGATCCGGCCGCGAGCGGCGGCCTGGACCCGCACTTCATCGGCGCGGATGCGATCGCCGCCTTCAACGCCGCCGGCGGTGCGGGCTACGTCGGCAACAAGGTCCCCGTCGAGGACGGCGGGGGATCCGGCACCCAGGATGGACACTGGCGCGAGTCCGTGTTCGATACCGAGCTGATGACCGGGTGGATCGACTTCGCGAGCAACGAGCTGAGCGTCGTCACCGTCGAGTCGCTCGACGACATGGGCTACGGGATCGACCCGGCGCAGGCCGACAGCTACTCGCTTCCGGTCTCCCCGTCTGTGATCCCACGGCGCTCGGGCACCTTCTCGATCCAGCTCGAAGGCGACATCCGGAGCGGTCCGATCGAGATCATCGATGCGACCGGCAGGCGCGTGGGTCTCATTCCCCGTTAGCGACTTTCGGGGAAGCCCCAGCCACCAGCGGGTGACCTTCCGCTAGCGCGTCACGTCCTCGGACGGCAGGATGTCGGCCGGCTCACGGCCCATTCAGACGAGACGCTCGAGGATGTCTTTACCCCACCGGCCCCGGAGGCGACGCCCCGCGGTCTTCCCGAAGCTGCTGGCCGCCGCTGCGATCGCCGCCGTTTCGGCGTGCGGCTCAAAGGGGCCCGCCGGCCCTCCGCCGGGTCCGCCGCCACCGCCCCCGGGCGTGCCGGCCACGATGGTCGCGGTTGATGCCGGGAGCCAGGTCGGGTTCGCCGGCACGCCGGTCCAGACGCCCCCGGCCGTGCGGGTCCTCGATGGCAACGGCGACCCGGTCGGCAGCGTCGAAGTGACGTTCCTCGCGGATCCCGGGAGCGGCACGACCGCCGGTCGCACGATCGCCACCGACGCCGCGGGAGAGGCCCGGGTCGGCAGCTGGACGCTCGGCCCGGATCCGGGCACGCACCGAGTCCGCGCGAGCGCGACCGATCTGCCAAACATCACGTTCCTCGCCATCGCCACCGTTCCACCGGCGGTCTTCGATATCGAGATCCGGTTCAACCGGCCTGGCGGTACGCCGGGACAGCGGACCGCCTTCCGGGTCGCCGAGGCCCGGTGGCAGGCCGTCCTGCAGGGGGGGCAGGCCTCCGTGCACGTTGTGCGATCGGCCGGGTTCTGCGGCTCGACCGTCGCACTCGACGAGCAGGTGGACGATCTGCTGATTCTCGCGGATCTGGTGCCGATCGACGGGGCGGGCGGGGTGCTGGGTAGCGCGGGTCCGTGCCTCATCCGCGAAAACGGCATTCCGGTCCTCGGCCGCATGCGCTTCGATACGGCCGACCTGGACAGCGTCGAGGCGGACGGGACGCTCGACGACCTCATCGTCCACGAGATGGGTCACGTGCTCGGAATCGGGTCGCTCTGGAGCCTGCTGAATCTGTCGGTCATCCCGGCGCCGGACTCATCGGGTGTCACGGACCCCTACTTCGACGGAGCGGCGGCGCTCGAGGCGTTCGACCTGATCGGCGGGGCGAGCTACGTGGGCAACCGCGTGCCCATCGAAGACTCCGGCGGCGGCGGGACACGGTTCGTCCACTGGCGCGAGACCGTCTTCGGCAACGAGCTCATGACCGGCTTCCTCGATGCGGGATCGAACCCGCTCAGCCTGGTGACGATCGCTTCTCTGGAGGACATGGGGTATCTCGTGGACCGCCAGATTGCCGAGTCCTACGCCCTCTCATCGGTTCCGCGCGCGGGCAGCTCCGCGTCGCGTCGCTATCTCGGCAACGATGTTCTGGACGAGCCGGTCTTCGAGATCGACGCACGAGGCAACATCCGCCGGCTCACGGCCCGATGACCCTTCACGGTCGAGCCGCGAGGCTCATCGCCGGCGTGATCATCGTGGCGCCCGCGTACGCATGCACCGTCTCGTACCGAGGGCCGGGCCCCGATGCCGAGCTCAATCGGGCCGACATCCTGCGCTGCGGTCTCGAGGGGCCCGCGACGGTCGACACCAACGTCGTCGACGGTCTGGCCGGGGTCCATTCCGTCTATCTGATCACCGAGAGCGGGTCGTCGGACCTGGTCTGGGGTCCCATGACGCTCGAGCGCCCGGCCGAGGCGGCGGACGGCATCGGAGAGCCGCCGCGGCTGATCGGATGGGCGGAAATCGACGCGTCTCCGCTGGGCGCCTCGGTGCCGGGAGATCTTTCGTCCCGTGAGCCGACGGCCCCGGGTGTCGGCGTGTACGTGTTTCCCGTGGACCCCGACGCGCCCGAGCGACTCACCGCGGTGCTTCGTTTCGGGACCGAATCAAACCGCCGGGATCGGCAGCGCTTCGATGGGGCGCACACCACGCTTCGCATCACCTCGATCGCCGGCGACCGCTTCGGGGGGACCTGGTCGAGTGCGGAGGGCGCTCAGGACGCGTCCGGTCATTTTTGCGTCGTTAGCATCCTGGAAGGCCGCCCTTCCCCTGAAAAAGATTTGCCGGATCAGATCAGCGCCGGTTAGCTTTCCCGCTGTGCCTAACTCACCTCAAACAGCCCCGTCCGAAGCAGTGTCCGCGCCGGAGAGCGCGGTCCGAGAGGGGCTGGAGATCTTCCGGAAGTGTCGCGAGTTCACCCGCGCCGACGAGGCGCGTGCGGCCGGCCTGTATCCGTACTTCCTGCCGATCGAGGAGTCGCACGACACGCACGTGGTGATCCGGGGTGAAGACAAGATCATGATAGGCTCCAACAACTACATGGGGCTTACCCACGATCCGCGCATCCTCGAAGCCGCGCACGCGGCGCTGGACAAGTACGGCAGCGGGAACACCGGAAGCCGGTTCCTGAACGGGAATCTGGACCTGCACGACCAGTTGGAAGCCGAGCTCGCCGATTTCGTGGGCATGGAGGAGGCGCTCGTCTTCTCGACCGGGTACCAGACGAATCTCGGGACCCTCGGGGCGCTCCTGGGTCGCACCGACACCGTCTACGTGGACAAGCTCGATCACGCGAGCATTCAGGACGGCGTTCGTCTGGGGCTCGGACGTGTCCAGCGCTTCAACCACGATGATTGGCCCACGCTCCGGCGGATGCTCGAGAACGAGGACCCCGCCCGCGGCAAGATGATCGCGGTGGACGGGGTCTACAGCATGGAAGGCGACATCGCCGACTTGCCGGAGCTGGTGAAGCTCAAGAAGGAGTTCGGAGCCGCGTTGCTCGTCGATGATGCCCATGCGGTCGGCGTGATCGGCGAGACCGGTGCGGGAACCGCGGAGCACTGGGGGATGACCGAGGATGTGGACCTCATCCTGGGCACGTTCTCGAAGTCCTTCGCCTCCATCGGCGGATTCTGTGCCGGCGAGAGCAAGATCGTCGATTATCTCCGGAACCACGCGCGCGCCCTGATCTTCAGCGCCAGCATGCCGCCGGCCGCCGTGGCCACCGTGCTGAAGGCGCTCGAGATCATTCGCTCCGAACCGGAGCGTCGAGAGCGGTTGTGGAAGAACACGTACAAGATGATGGAGGGCTTCAAGTCCATCGGCTTCGATATCGGCCCGACCCAGACGCCGATCGTTCCGATCCTCGTCGGTCCGATGGAGAAGACCTTCCTGTTCTGGAGAGGGCTGCTGGACGCCGGCGTGTTCACGAATCCCGTGGTGCCACCGGCCGTGCCGGACGGGAGTTGCCGTCTTCGCACGAGCTACATGGCGACTCACACCGATGAGCAGCTCGACTTCGTGCTCGACCAGGTGGCCCGGGTCGCGAAGGAGTTGCAGCTCGTTTAGGGGTCTCCCGGCGCCCTCCTGAGCCCGTACGCCTTAAAACTCCAGACACGGCTTCCGTTCGATGACCGGTCCAGATGCGCCAGTCCGGGTGACGCCCGTAAACACCCGACGCGACCTGAAGACGTTCATCGCCTTCCCGTGGTCGATCTATAGAGACGATCCCGATTGGGTGCCGCCGCTGAAGATGGACATGCGGAACGCGTTCGATCCATCGAAGCACCCGTTCCACCTGCACTCCGAGGCGCAGCCGTTTCTCGCGTGGCGAGGGGACGAACCAGTCGGGCGCATATGCGCGATACGGAATCGCCGGCACGAGGAGTTCCACGAAGAACCGGTCGGTTTTTTCGGGTTCTTCGAGTGCATCGAGGACCAGACGGTCGCCGCCGCGCTGCTGGACACGGTCCGCGACTGGCTGCGCGAACGCGGGCTGGAGGCGATGAGAGGTCCGACGAGCTTCTCGACGAACGAGGTCAGCGGTCTGCTGGTCGACGGTGAGCCGGGCCCGCCGTTCGTCATGATGCCTCACAACCCGCCCTACTACCCGACGCTGCTCGAGGAGTACGGGTTCGTGAAGGCGAAGGACCTGCTCGCCTGGGCCAAGGAGAACGTGACGCCGCCACACCTCGTGCGAGGCGCGGACATCGTCAACCGTCGATACAAGATGACCGTGCGGACGCTGGACAAATCGCGCTTCGACGAGGAGCTCGAGACGGTCCGCATGATCTACAACAGCGCATGGGAGAAGAATTGGGGCTTCATCCCGATGACCGACGCGGAGATCGACTTCATGGCGGACGAGCTGCGCCACGTGCTCGAGCCCACCATGGCGCTGTTCATGGAGAACCCCGAGGGAGAGACGGTCGGATTCGCGCTCGCGCTGCCGGACTTCAATCAGGTCCTGATCCGCATGAACGGGCGCCTGTTCCCCTTCGGTCTCGCGAAGGCGCTCTGGAACAAGCGGAAGATCGACCGAATGCGCGTCATCATCCTCGGTCTCCTGCCCGAGTATCGGGGCAAGGGGCTCGATATCCCGCTCTACCTCGGAATATTCGAGAATGGCCGCAAGGTCGGAATGGACTGGGGCGAGATGTCGTGGATCCTGGAGGACAACACGGCGATGAACGCCGCGATCGAGCGCTTCGGCTCGCGGCTGTTTCGCACCTACCGGCTCTATGATGTCGCGATCTAGCACGAGCGGCGGGCGACTCGGGCGGGCGACGATTCTGCTCACAAGTCCTGTGTGGCAAACGCTTTACCATAGCGCTTTACGCTAGTGCGCGTCTTTCTGACCGGTGGGACCGGTTTCCTGGGGAGCCATCTCGCCGCGGCGCTCTCGGCCGAGGGGCATGAAGTCGTCGCGAGCGTTCGGGCAACGAGCGACACGCGGTGGCTCGACCCGCTGGAGGTCGAGACAGCGGTCGTCGATCTGGCCAGCGCTGACGTAACCACCCTGGCGCAGGCTCTCGATCGGTGCGACGCGGTTCTCCACTGCGGTGGGCTCACCCGGGCGAAGAACGAGGCGGGCTTCATGGCGGTCAACGCCCTGGGAAGCGAGCGGCTCGCCCGGGCAGCCGTCGAGGCGGGGGCGAGGCGGTTCGTCTTCGTCAGCAGCCTGGCCGCCAGAGGTCCGGATGAGGCCAGCGGGCCGATCAGCCCCTACGGACGAAGCAAAGCGGAGGGAGAACGGCTGATATCGGCGCTCGCGGGCGATCTGGATGTGGTCATCGTGCGCCCCGGGGGAGTGTACGGTCCGCACGACTCCGACCTCTTCCCACTCTTCGAGATGGCCAGGAAAGGCCTCATCGTGGTTCCGCGCAGCAGCCAGCCCCTG
This sequence comes from Gemmatimonadota bacterium, assembly GCA_029861425.1. Classification (GTDB taxonomy): domain Bacteria; phylum Gemmatimonadota; class Gemmatimonadetes; order Palauibacterales; family Palauibacteraceae; genus Palauibacter. The sequence goes on along the minus strand of JAOTZH010000036.1, from coordinate 9,083 downwards.
CAGCCGGTCTTCGTGGATGACGCCGTAAGCGCGACCATCGGGGCCCTCGCGGCGACCCCGACGGGAGAGCCGCTCCCGATCGCACACCCGGCTCTCCATCCGTGGGCTTCTCTCGCGGAGGCGCTCGAATCGGCCGTCGGACGCTCCAGCCGGATCATCAGGGTCCCACCCTCCGTCTTCTGGACCGTGGGCCTGCTGTCAGAAGTCGGTGCGCTCGCGACGCGCAAGCCGCCGGCGATGGACCGGCGGAAGGCCAGGGACATGTCGGTGCATCGATGGACCTGCGATATCACGTCCACCAGAGAGGCGATCGGCTGGACCCCGGAGATCGATATCGAGGAGGGCCTCGCCCGAACGGCGGCCTGGTACCGCGAGGCCGGCTGGCTATGACCGACCGGCGAAGTCTCCCGATCGACACGGGAGTGCTCGCGATCGACCGGCTCACCATGGGCTATCTGGGCGCGACCGGTCTGTTCGCGCTGCTCGTCGGAGGGATGACGGGAGCGGTGATGGCGGCCGTTCACGTCGCGATCGGCTTCATCATCTGGAGCTGCCGGAAATGGCAGCCGCGGGCCGGGTTTCTCGGGTTTCTCCGCGTCGGATATCCGTCGCTGATGATGCCGGCGTTCTACGCGGAGCTCGCGACGCTCAACCAGTTCGTCTCCTCGGGGTACTTCGATCAGACCGTGATCGCTTGGGACGAAGCGATCTTCGGAGGACAGCCGAGCATGTTCCTCAGCGAGATCTTGCCGTGGGTCCCGTTTTCGGAAGCCATTCACTTCGGCTACTTCACGTACTACCTGATCATGCCGGGGGCGATCTTCGGGGCCTACTTCGCCAGTGGGCGTGAGGGAATCCACCGCACCGTCTTCACCCTGATGGCGACGTTCTTCACCTGCTACGCCACCTTCATCCTCTTCCCCGTGGCGGGCCCGAGATACGAGTTCGAGCGTATCGGGGGGGCGATCGCGGACGGGACCGTCTACCAGCTCGTCCATCGCATCCTCGAGAGCGGGTCGTCGAGGGGCACGGCCTTTCCGAGCTCGCACGTCGCCGCGTCGGTGGCGATCATCCTCGCGGTGTGGAGAGAGGACTCACGCTGGTTCTGGATTCTGCTCATGCCGACGATTCTCCTGAGCTTCGGGACCGTGTACGGGCGATTCCATTACGCGATCGACGCCGTCGCGGGGCTGGTGTACGGCATCGCCGTATGGGCCGTGACACCGCGCGCGTTTCGGGCGTTACGTGGCAGGCAACCCGACCCGTCTCCGGAGTATCAAACCGGTGTCTGAAGAGGGCCGTACGAGGAGCGGCGTGGAAGAACGTGAACTGGTAGCCCGCGCAAAAGCGGGCGATCGCGAGGCGATGGGCGAGCTGTATGAAGCCCATGCGCGACGCGTATACACGGTGGTTCGACGACTGGTGGGGGACGAACACCTCGCGGAGGATTTGTCCCACGAGGCATGGGTGCGTGCGTTCGAAAAGCTGCACCTGTTTCGTGGTGACTCGGCCTTCGGGACGTGGATCTATCGTCTCGCGACCAACGTCGCGCTCAACCGACTTCGCCGATCCTCGAAGCGGGACACGGTGGAATCGTCCGCGAACCTTCCCCGGATCGTGAAGGCTCCCGACGATGCCGTCGTGAACCAGCGCGTGCTTTCCCTGGCCCTGGATCAGCTGCCGCCCGGGTATCGGCGGGTGTTGGTGCTGCACGACGTGGAAGGATGGACACACGAGGAGATCGCCCAGCAGCTGAACTGCTCGGCGGGCACCTCGAAATCGCAGCTACACAAGGCGAGGGCGCGGATGCGCAAGCTGATCTCGCCTCCGACATCAGAAGAAGGCGGGGCGCGCGGAGAAGCGCGCCTCTAAAAACAGAGGTTGCAAGAAGACGTATGACTGATCACCTGCATATCGAGCGTATCTCGGCCCTGCTGGACGAGCCGTGGTCGGATCTCGCCGCCGAGCAACACCTCGAGGCGTGCGAAGAGTGCCGGACGGAGTTCGAACGGCTCAGCCGGATGCGCATGGCGTTTTCGGGTCTCGGCGAGCTCGAGCCTCCCCGCGGCGAGTGGGAGCGCATCCAAGCGAGTCTCGAGGAGATTTTGGGGCCGGACGACAGCATCGTGCCGATCACGGCGTCGCCGAGTTGGCGCCGCCGCCTGATATCGAGTGGTCCGGTCCAGGCGGCCGCTGCGCTGGCCCTGTTCGCGGGCGGCATCTTCGCGGGTCTGCAGTTCACCGGTGCGGGGTCGTCCTCACCGGCCAATGTCCTGGCGGGCGGAGTCATCCCGGCGGTCATCCCGGCGACGGGGGCGGACCGCGAGCTCTATGACGCACTGAACGAGTTCGAGTCCATGGGCACTCCGCTTCGTCAGGTCGGTTTCGACCAGCCCGATGGCGGGACGCTTGATTTCGACGCGTTCGAGGCCGCTCGATACGCGGCGACCCTCGAGGGGATCATTCAGGTGCTGAGGGAGCGTCTCCAGGAAGCTCCGGGCGATCCGTTCGCCAGCGGGTACCTGCCTTACGCGCTCGATCAGAGACAGCGCCTCGCCGAGCTGCTCGAGGCGAACGGCCCCGGCTCGAGCGTGGTCGAGTGGTGAGGATCCTCCGCCGGATCGACTCCGGCTTGCTTCGCCGCGCGGGGGTTCTTGCGCTCGTCGGCGTGGGGTTGACCGGGGCCGAAGCGCGGGCTGTCGCGCAGGAACCGGATCGGCCGGGGGGGTGGCTCGGGGTGCGGGTCCGGCAGAACTACGAGTGCGAATGGAGTGGCGACGAGCGCCCGGCCAATTGCGATCTGGTCATCGACATCACGGAGATCCAGACCGACGGGCCGGCGCAACGCGGCGGTCTTCTGCCCGGAGACCGGATGATCGCGATCAACGGTCAGAACCTCACGTTTCAGACCTGGGATCCTCTTCGGGAGTCGATCCGGGCGGGCACGCCGGTGAGCATCGACGTCCGCCGCGACAGCACACGCTACTTCATGCGCGTGACGCCGGCGGTGCGCTCGACGATGGTCGAGGAGGGCAGCTGGGTCGGCTTCACTCCACGTCCCCGCGCGCGGGTGTCGGCCGAGCCCAGGGTGTTCGTAGTCACTCTCACGGAGCTCGATCGGCGCGAGGGCGGCGGGGCGTTCGTCCTCACCGTCCGGGACACGGATAACGACGTCGAGGTGCTGCCAGCGGCGCTCCGCGTGCGTGGAGGACAACTTCAACTCGTGCCGCTCAGCGAGGAGATCCCCAACCTCCGTCGCGAGATCGCCGGCACTCTTCGCGGCATCACGGACTCGTCCTATGAGCGCGCCGCGAACGCCGTTCAGGTGATTGAGCGCATCCGCGAACGACTCCCCTCGGATCAGGAATTCCGAGAGCGCCTGACGCGCATCGCGCAGGTCGGGCTCGAGGAGATCCGGCTCGCGACGACGTTCCGAGGGGCGTGGGCCGGCGCGCAGTTCACGGTGGCGCGCTGGAGCCTCGCGTCGGCGGTCGAGGCGGAGCGGGAGGGGCTCATGGTGGTTCGAGTGATCGCCAACACCCCCGCCGCAATTCTCGGTCTGCGGGAAGGTGACATCGTCTTTTCGGCAAACGACATCCCGATTCGCGAGGTCGCCGACCTGGCGCGTGTGGTCGACAATGCCGAGGGCCCCGTGGAGATTCGGTGGGCGCGTAAGGGTGCGTTGATGAGCGGGACCTACCAGCGCCGATAAGCCGCCCTCGAACGGGGCGCACCGGCGCCGGGACCGTCGGCACGCCCTTCCTGACACCCTGACGGCGGCATATCCTGTGCACTTCTGAGGGCTCAGGGCGGGGCTGCCGGCTCCCTCGGCGGGGACCGTGCTCCGAACGGAACCGACCACAACGACGAGAAACGCCCGAACCACGGGCGTCATCGCAGAGGCCGTATACGATGTATACACTAGATACACCGTATACGGCGTATACATCAAACGGGAGATAAATGCCAGAAGCGACCCCTGCCGTAAGTCCAACGAACCATGCGACTTGGGAGCGTTACGCGGACTATCTCTCGAGCCCGCCCGAACTCGTCGTGGAATGGAACGACCCCGAGACCACCGCGCGCGGGTGGCTGGTCATCAACAGCCTGCGGGGTGGGGCGGCGGGGGGCGGAACACGCATGCGGTCGGGTCTGACCCCCGATGAGGTCCGGTTCCTGGCCAAGATCATGGAGCTCAAGTTCTCGATCTCCGGCCCGGAGATCGGGGGGGCGAAGTCGGGAATCGATTTCGATCCCGACGATCCTCGAAAGCAGCAGGTGCTGAGGCGCTGGTTCGCCGCAATTCGCCCGTATCTCGAGAATTGCTACTCAACCGCCGGCGACCTCAACGTGGACGAGGTGCGCGACGTGCTGCCTGCCTGTCGTGAGATCGGGCTCCGCCACCCTCAGCGGGGGCTGGCCCGCGGCCACCTGGGCCTCGACGGGGATGCGCTCGCCACTCGACTGGACGCGTTGCGCGTGGGGCTGGGCCAGCGTCTACCCACGGAACTGGGGACCGGAGGCGATGAAACGTCCGTGGCCGACGTCGTGACCGGCTTCAGCGTCGCGACGTCCGGGCTGCGGCTCTACGAGCGCCAGGGACGATCGCTCGGGGGCGTCCGGGTCTTGATGGAAGGCTTCGGCCGCGTGGGTGGAGCCGCAGCCCTCTATCTCGCTCGGTGGGGTGCCCGCATCGTCGGAATCGTCGACGACCGCCAGGCGCTGATTTCGGAGGAGGGTCTGGATGCCGCGGGGGTCGAGGACCTCCTGCGCCGACGGACGGGAAACCGGCTCCCACCTGCGGAGCCGGGCACCGGCGTGGCGGATCCGCGGGAGCGGTTCGGCACGATCCCCGCGGACGTGATCGTCTGTGCCGCCGCGTCCGGAACCGTCGACAATGACGTGCTGGACCGGCTCGAGGCGCAGGGCGTCCGCGCCATCCTCTGCGGTGCTAACCACCCGTTTGCGGCCTCCCACCCCGGCGATACCGCTGTCGAACGGGCCGCCGATGAGCGCTTTGCCGTTGTCGCCGATTTCATCTGCAACCTCGGCACGGCGCACGCGTTCGCCGTTCAGCTCCAGTACGACGAGCCCGCCGACCCCGCGGAGATCATGGACTCGATCGAGATGACTGTCTGCTCGGCTCTGGATGACGCCATCGTGCGGGCAGGTCGCGCGGATCGTGGACTACTGGGAGCGGCGATCGAAGGAGCGCTGGCGAGAATCGGCGACAACTCGGGCGACGGGGAATAGCGGGCCGGACGTGGAGGGCGGGAGCACGGACGATAGGGCGGGGCAGGGAGGCCAGAAGGCGGAAGGACGAACCCTGAAGCTCGTCCTTCCGCCCCCCAGCGCTCTTTGCACGCCTGGCGGGCTCGTCGGTTAGCTCACGTCGACGAATTCCGGCCGGACCGTGAGGATCAGCGTCGAGCTGCCACGCCCTTGCGAGCTCCCGAGAACGACGGTTTCGCCCACGGGTATGGCCATCGCGGTCTGGATGCGCTCCCAGTCGCCCTGTAATTCCACGCTCAGGACGATCGACCCATTCTCGCCTCGACCGCGCACATCCTCCACGCGGGCCTGCAGGTAGTAGCGGACGTCCTCGTCGCTGGAGGCCTGTTCGCCCTCCCGAGCGATCATCTGGGTCGACCCCGTGCCTTCCATCGCCGCGATCTGCGGCTCGGCGATCAGCCGGTATCCCTCGAACCTGAAGAGCTCCTCGAGGACCCGCTGCACCTCCTCGATCCGCACGTCCGTTCCCGAGAAACCGTTGGCTTCGATCAACTGGAAGTGGAGTCGGACCGCCGGCGTCGCCAGGTCGTAGTGCACCAGCACCTCCTGGATCCGCGCGAGATTCTCGCGGGTCTCGCGCACGGTGATGCCGTTCTGGAAATGCCGCACCAGACCCGGTGCGCCCTCGCGCTCCTGATACACATAAGGCGCGATCATCTCGACGGCCTCGGCGGGGTTCATATATCGCAGCTCGAACGTCTGCGTCTCGAGCTCGACCCGGCTGCCGCAGGCATCTGCGCCGATGATCGGCAGAAACGCGATAGACGCGAACGCCGTCCCCAGACCCAGTCTTGTCTTCAGCTTCCCCATCATCGTCCGTCTCCCTTCGTCCACCGGGCCTGGCCCGGTGCAGTTTTTCGGCTAGTCCTCTGACTCACTCTCGCCGTAGAACCAGACCACGCGGATCTTCGGATTGCTCGTCTGAAACACAGCTACCTGACCGCCCTCCGGTGCGTCGATCGAGAAGACGGGCTCTTCTTCGGGCGTGTCAGGCGCGACGACGGCCCCCACATCCGGTCGGCCCTGTTCGGTCGCGGGCGCGGCGGCCCACTGAACCATCGCCGGCAGAGGCTCGGGCACGGCCCTCGTCGCGAACCAGACGCTCAGCGCGGCCCCGGCCCCGGCGACGGTCGGAACGGCCCAACGGAGCGTTCGGCGCAGCCTTCGCGGTCGTCGGGCCGCCCGTCGATCGAGGAGCGTGGACGCGATCGACCGCCTTGCCCTCGGGCGATCGGCCCCACCGCGCGCGATCGCCAGCGCTTCAGTAGCGTCGAAAGGCGGGCGGACGCTCGCGAGTGCCTCTGAAAGAGCGCCGTCCGACGCGCTCTCGGCTTCCATCGCTGAGTCCCTGTGCTCCCTGCCCGTCATGCCGTCTCTCCCCTCTTCTCGATGCGCTCGCGAATCATCTTTCTCGCCTTGAAGAGGTTGGCCCTCACCGTATTCGGGTTCACGCCAAGCATCTCCGCTACTTCGGCCGGCTCGTAGCCCTGGAAGTCCACGAGATCGCAGACCTCGCGCTGGCGCGGTGGCAATTCCTCGAAAAACGCCGTCACCAGTTCCACCAGAGCCGTCCGGTCCGCCTCCTCGGAGGGCCCCATCAGCTGGTCCACTCCGCGCTCGAGCGCGTTCGGGTCGCGCACGATCCAACGCGCCCTTCGGGTCACCCGCCTCCGCCACGAAGACGCTTCGTTCGCGGTGACGCGGTAGAGCCACGTCGTGAACCGGCTCGTCTCCCGCCAGCTACCCAGGCTCCGGTGCAACCTGACCAGAACAGCCTGGGTGACGTCCTCCGCGTCGTCCGGATCCCCGATTCGCACCAGCGCCCAGCGATGGATCCGCGCGTACACCGCTCGGACGAGGCGCTCGAACGCCTCGTCGTCACCCGCGCGCGCGGTCCGGGCGAGGTCATCCAACCTCACGTCCCCGTCCGCGTTCCCCACGTCCGCTCTCACCGAAAGTCCATGCACGCTCGGTCGCTTCCCGCCCGGTTGGTTCATGCGTGTGACGTCATGACCCCCGTCCGCGTTTACTTCGACTCGCTCGCTGGGTAATCTCTCCGCGCCGTGGGACCCACACGACCCCCGGCGGCACGAACAGCACCGGACCCGCGGGCTCCCGGACCCTGGGGAAGCCGACCGGAATAGAGACGAGGAAGAACCGTGACTCCTGCCTACGATACACTGACCACGCCGACCGATGGCGAGTCGATCACCATCGACGACGGGCGCCTGAACATCCCGGACAACCCGATCATCCCGTTCATCGAAGGCGACGGAATCGGGCCCGACATCTGGGCGGCCTCGAAGGCCGTGTTCGATGCCGCGGTGAAGCGGGCGTACGGCGGCGGGCGCGGGATCGCCTGGTTCGAGGTCTACGCGGGCGAAAAGGCCAACGAGCTCACCGGGAGCTGGTTGCCCGAGGACACGCTGACGGCGATTCGACACCATCTCGTCGCTATCAAGGGGCCGCTAACGACACCCGTCGGGGGAGGCTTTCGGTCTCTGAACGTGACGTTGCGTCAGAAGCTGGATCTGTTCGCCTGTGTGCGTCCCGTCCGTTGGTTCGAGGGCGTCCCTTCACCCGTGAAGCGTCCGGATCTCTGCGACATGGTGATCTTCCGTGAGAACACGGAGGACATCTACGCCGGCGTCGAATGGCAGGCCGGAACGCCCGAGGCGCGCCGCATCGTGGATTTCCTGCAGGACGAGATGGGCACGACCTCGATTCGTTTCCCGGACAGCAGCTCGATCGGCGTGAAGCCGATCTCGGAGGAGGGCTCGAAGCGCCTGATCCGCGCCGCCATCAACCACGCGCGCGACCGCGGACTCGAGAGCGTCACGCTCGTCCACAAGGGGAACATCATGAAGTTCACCGAGGGCGGCTTCCGCGACTGGGGCTACGAGCTCGCCAGGGAGGAGTTCGGCGCCGAGGAGCTCGACGGCGGTCCGTGGTGCAAGACCGAAGACGGCATCCTGATCAAGGACGTGATCGCGGACGCATTCCTTCAGCAGATCCTCACGCGCCCCGCCGAGTACGACGTCATCGCCACGATGAACCTGAACGGGGACTACATCTCGGATGCTCTGGCCGCGCAGGTGGGCGGAATCGGGATCGCTCCTGGCGCGAACATCAACTACGAGACCGGCCACGCCATCTTCGAGGCCACCCACGGAACGGCGCCCAAGTACGCGGGCCAGGACAAGGTGAACCCGGGCTCGGTCATCCTGTCGGGGGAGATGATGTTCCGCTTCATGGGGTGGGACGAGGCGGCCGACCTGATCATCTCCTCGCTCGAGAAGACGATTGCGCAGAAGCGGGTAACCTACGACTTCGAGCGCCTCATGGATGGGGCTACGCTGCTCAAGTGCAGCGAATTCGGTCAGGCCCTGATCGAGAACATGTAGCTCCGGCCCTGTGGGGCCCCGCGAACGGCGGGGCTCCGCCCCGGGGCGTCCTGGGACACCCGGTGGGTCTCAAAGGGACATTTCGTCCCTGCCTTTCTCTCGCATACGGCAGCGCAATTCCCCCCCCGCCGCGGGCAGGCCACCCGCGAAAACCGCGGCCTCGCGGTCGATTCATCACCTCTAGGTGATATTTTATCCATCGCCGGTACGCAGCGTCGTGCGTGGTACGGGCATTGCCCTTCCGCTTCCTCGCAGCGGTGCGTCGGAAGCACGACCGTCTCGTCGCTGGATCACCCGAAAATGTGGAGCGGCTGCGATGAAGAGCAGATACCCACCTAGGGTCGGTTTCACGTCCCTCACATTCATCCTCCCCGCGTTCCTTGTCGG
>JAOTZH010000196.1 GCA_029861425.1 Gemmatimonadota bacterium | reverse complement strand
GGTCGAGGAGGATCCATGGCTCGCTCTTCCCGCGCAGTACCCGCCCGGAACGAAGATCAGCGGCGTCGTGCGCAACCTGACGTCGTTCGGTGCCTTCGTGGAGGTCGAAGCGGGAATCGACGGCCTCGTCCACATCTCGGACATGAGCTGGACGCGGCGAGTGCAGCATCCGTCGGAGGTCCTTCACAAGGGACAGGATGTCGAAGTCGTCGTGCTCTCCATCGATCCGGAGCAGAAGCGCATCTCGCTGGGCCTCAAGCAGGTCCAGGAGGATCCGTGGTACGAGCTCGCCCAGGAATACGCTGCCGGCAAGGAAGTCTCGGGGTCGATCACGCGTTTGCTCGAGAAGGGCGTCGTCGTGGACCTCGGTTCCGACCTCGAGGGCTTCGTACCGATCTCGCAGCTGGGAGTCGAGGAGCACATCGACGAGCCGGCCGACCGGTTCTCCGAGGGAGAAGGCCTCGAGTTGAGGGTACTGGAGACCGACCCGATCAACCGCCGGATCGTGCTGGCGGTCGTTGGCGCCCCGGACGTGCCGTACGACGTGTCCGATATCGACATGGATGGCGAGAGCCGCAAGAAGGACGACGAGCCCGCGGCGTCAGAGGGCGACGCGGACGAGAAGACGGAAGCCGAGGCACCGGAAACGGAGGCCGAAGACGCATCGGAGGCCGACGCGGAGGATGCTTCGGACGTCGAGGCGGAGGATGCTTCGGACGTCGAGGCGGTCGAGGATGCGCCGGCGGGTGCCGAAGATGAGGCGCCGGCAGAGCCGGCAGACGAAGTGTCGGATGAGGTCGGTGACGATGCCGAGAACGAGGCTGTTCCCGATGAGGTCGCAGCCGAGGCGGACGCCGACGAAGACGCCGACGACGATCCGGAGGACGAGGACAAGGCCGAAGACTGAGGCCGACGTCGGAAGCGGACTCGGAGGAACCCCGAAGGGCCCGGCGGGACGCCGGGCCCTTCGTGCGCTGGAGGCAGCCGGTGAGATCCCGGACTCTTGATACTCTGCGGTTGACAACAGTGGTCGCATTCCTGGCGGTCACTGGCGCCTGTGCATCCATGGGCTCGCGCACCTCATCCGGCGAGACCGCCAGCGTCGGGATCGACACGGACGCCGCGGTGGCCGCGCTTCAGGCCGCGCAGGCGCTGTACGAAGCCGGTGACTACGAGGGAGCCGTGACCGCCGCGGACTCGTTGTCCTCGGCATGGAGTGAAGTGGAATCCGTCGCCGCGCTGGCGGAGCGGGCCCTGAACCTCGGGGCGCGCTCGAGCGAGGCGGCCGGACTTCTCGGGCCCGCCGGAGACAGGTACGCGCGCCTGCTCGCCCGGAATCCCGACGCCACGGTTCGCCGCGAAGCGGTGGAGCGATACGCGAGTATCCTGTCGCGCACCGGCCGTCAGGCCGAGGCGGTCGAGATCGCCGTCGAGAACGCGGGGTTGCTCGACGAAGCGGGGCTCGACGACCTGAGGCAGTGGGCTGGCGCTCTCACGCGCGAGGAGTTGTCCGGGATCCGGGAAAGCCACGGCGCGCGGTCGCGAGAGGGCCAGATCGTCTACATCCATCTGGCGGAGCTCCTGGCGGCCGGCGGTCAGCTGAACGCGGCCCGTCGCGTCGCGCGGGAAGTGGTGGACGCCGGGGCCGAGGAGCCGGAGCGCTCCACGGCGGAGCTGCTGCTATCGCTCGAGGATGACGTCTCGGTGCGCACCGCCCGGATCGGTGCGATTCTACCCCTGAGCGGGGAGCTCGCCAGCGTGGGACAGCTTCTACGAGAGGGAATGGAGCTGGCCTTAGAGGCCTACGAGCGAGACCGGCCCGATGGCTTCGAGATCGAGTTGCTCATTCGTGACGACGCCTCGAACCCCGAGACTACCGCAGGTCTGGTCGTTGAGCTCGAGCGGGCTGGTGCGGTCGCCATCATCGGCCCCCTCCGATCGGAGTCGTTGGCCGCGGCCGCTCGGGCCCGACAAAGCCAGCGCCTGTCGATCGTGAGCCCGACGGCCACCGAGGTGCTCGGGCCCGCTCCGAACGTGTACACCCTCTACGATCTCGGGCGGCGGGAGCGCGACGTCGCGACCGACCTCGCTCGCTGGGCGGTAGAGGAGCTCGGGCTGCGACGTGCCGGCGTCCTGCGCCCGGGAGATCCGGCGCTCGCACGGGCGGCGACCCTCTTTGGTCGAGCGTTCGAGCAGGCGGGTGGTGCCGTGATTGCCACGGCGTCCTACACCACCGTGGGTACCACGACCTTCCAGGATCCCATTCGGAGCCTGGCCTCGTCGTCACCGGACATCGTGTTCGCACCCGCTGCCAGCGCATCGGCGGTGCTCACGCTGGCCCCTCAGCTGGTCTATTACGGGCTCGATCGGTCGATCATCATGGGCAGCGAGGCGTGGGCGGAGCCGGGTGTGCTTCGACGCCTCGAGAGCTTTGCCGCCGACTATCGTGTCGTGGGCCTCTGGGCCGATCGCGTGAGCCCGGGAACCCCCTGGCAAGCGTTTGTCAGGGCGTATGAGAGAAAGTATCGCAAGTCGTTGCGGGACAACGTGGTACCGGCCCTGTCGCACGACGCAGTGGGGCTCGTGATCGCGGCCCTCGAGGAGGCGCGGCTCCCGATTCCGGCCGCCGTCGCGTCGCGCCTCGCGGATGGAATGGAGTTCGAGGGGGTCACCGGCACGATGCACCCCGATCCGGAGACATCCACGGTCCGGCGCCGGACGCAGATCAGGATGCTAGTCGACCGCGCCCTCCACCCCCCGGATCGAAACGCCCTCCTCAGATGGCTCGCCGCGGCTCGCGCGGCACCGGCGAGCAACCACCGTGACGACCGGTGAGCATGCGTGAGAAGCTCCACGAGCTCGAGGAGCGGGCGCGACGGGCGGAAGAGGGTGGCGGCGTGGAGCGACTCGCGCGCCAGCACGAGCGGGGCAAGCTCTCCGCGCGGGAACGGCTGGATCTGCTCATGGATGAGGGGAGCTTCACGGAGCTCGACCGCTTCGTAGAGCACCGGTGCACCGATTTCGACCTCCAGGAGCAGCGGATCCCCGGGGATGGCGTGGTCACGGGCTACGGCCGGGTCGGCGGGCGAACCGTGTACGCGTTCAGTCAGGACTTCACCGTATTCGGCGGCTCTCTGTCCGAGGCTCACGCGGAGAAGATCGTGAAGTTGCTCGAGCTGGCCCTGGCCAATGGCGCTCCGGTCGTCGGGCTCAACGACTCCGGTGGGGCGCGAATCCAGGAGGGTGTGGCGTCGTTGGGCGGCTACGCAGACATCTTTTTGCGCAACACTCTGGCATCGGGGGTGATCCCTCAGGTCAGCGCGATACTCGGCCCGTGCGCCGGGGGAGCCGTCTACTCGCCGGCGATCACAGACTTCGTGTTCATGGTGGAGGGGATCAGTCACATGTTCGTGACGGGCCCGAGCGTCGTGAAGACGGTGACGCACGAGGACGTCTCGTTCGAAGACCTGGGCGGAGCCGCCGTTCACGCGAGCAAATCGGGTGTGGCTCATTTCCGCCACCGGACGGAAGCCGAGTCCATCGAAGCCGTGCGCCGCCTCCTGGGGTTCCTGCCGGGGAACAACCGCGAGCTCCCGCCGGTCAGCGAGTCCGATGACCCGGTCGACCGGAGGGATGAGGACCTGCTCGACATCGTGCCGGATGACCCGAAGACGCCGTACGATATGCACGACGTCATTCGACGGATTCTGGACGACGGGGAATTCCTCGAGGTACATCGGGACTTCGGTCCGAACATCCTGGTCGGGTTCGGACGGCTGGGCGGCGGTCCCGTCGGTGTGGTCGCGAACCAGCCCGCCGTACTGGCCGGGGTTCTGGACATCGACGCGAGTGTCAAAGCTGGTCGCTTCGTTCGCTTCTGTGACGCGTTCAACGTCCCGCTGGTGACCTTCGAAGATGTGCCGGGATTCATGCCAGGCGTGGCTCAGGAGCACGGAGGGATCATCCGCCAGGGGGCCAAGCTTCTGTACGCCTACTGCGAGGCCACCGTACCCAAGCTGACTGTCATCACGCGAAAGGCCTACGGCGGCGCGTACGACGTGATGTCCTCGAAGCACATTCGGGGAGATCTCAACTTCGCCTGGCCGACCGCTGAGATCGCCGTGATGGGCCCCAAGGGCGCAGTCGAGATCCTCTATCGACGTGAGATCGCGGACTCGGAAGACCCTGAATCGATGACTGCCGAGCTGGAAGCCGAGTTTCGGGAGAAGTTCGCGAACCCCTACCTGGCCGCGGCACGGGGCTTTCTCGACGACGTGATAGATCCGCGCGATACGCGGCGGCGTCTCATCGAGGGTCTCCGGCTGCTGGCGAGCAAGCGGGACACGAATCCGCCGAAGAAGCACGGCAACATCCCCCTGTAGCGGAGCTTTCGTGTTCGACACTGTTCTCATCGCGAACCGGGGCGAAATCGCCGTCCGTGTAATCCGCGCCTGCCGGGAAGAGGGCCTGCGCGCGGTGGCCGTATGCTCGGAGCCGGATCGCGCGGCTCCGCACGTGCTGCTGGCTGACCACGCTGTGACCATCGGGCCAGCGGAGGCGGCGGCGAGCTATCTGAACGTGCCGCGTCTCCTCGAGGTGGCCGTCGATACAGGGGCTGGCGCGATACACCCCGGCTACGGGTTCCTCGCGGAGAATGCGGAGTTCGCAAGCAGGGTCGCCGGGGCCGGGTTGGTATTCGTGGGTCCGCCCGCGGCCGCGATCGAGGAGATGGGCGACAAGACGCGTGCGCGGGCCAGGATGCGATCGGCCGGCGTACCCGTCGTACCGGGTAGCGACACCGTGGATACGATCGAGCAAGCGGTCGCGGCGGCCGCGGAACTCGGCTACCCGGTCATGGTCAAGGCGGCGGCAGGCGGGGGCGGGAAGGGCATGCGCGTCGCTCGCGATCCTGACGAGCTCGCGGGAGGGCACGAACGAGCGGTCCGTGAGGCGGAGCAGGCGTTCGCGGATGGCCGAGTGTATCTGGAGCGCTACCTCGACCGGCCGAGACATATCGAGATCCAGGTGCTCGCCGACGAGACTCGTGCGATCCACCTGGGCGAGCGCGAGTGCTCCATTCAGCGTCGTCATCAGAAGCTGATCGAAGAGGCGCCGTCTCCGGCGCTCGATCCCGACACCCGCGAGCGAATGGGCGAAGTCGCGGTGCGTGCCGCGGAAGCCGTCGGGTACCGCGGCGCCGGTACGATCGAGTTCCTGTTCCAGGACGGGGAGTTCTACTTCCTCGAGATGAACACGAGGATCCAGGTCGAACACCCCGTGACCGAGCTGATCACCGGGGTCGATCTCGTACGGGAACAGCTCCGTATCGCGCGCGGGCTACCCATGCTCGGCGGCGGCGAGCCCCCGACCGGTCGCGGGCACGCGATCGAATGCCGCATCAGCGCCGAGGATCCGGCCAACGAGTTCCTTCCCTCGACGGGTCGAATTGACGCGATCGAGATACCCACGGGACCGGGGGTCAGATGGGATGCGGGGGTCAGACCCGGTTCGACGGTAGGCCTTCACTACGATCCGCTGCTCGCGAAGCTGGTCGTCCACGCGGGGGACCGGCCGGCCGCCATCGCCCGCATGAGGCTCGCCCTGGAACAACTGCGGGTCGACGGAGTCCGGACGACGGCTCCATTTCACCGGGCCGTGATGCGCGAAGCGGATTTCGGGGCTGGCGACCTGTCGATCCGCTACGTCGAGGAACACCCCGATCTGCTCCGGGAGGATCGGGACTGGCGCGAGGTCGCGATCGCCGCGGCCGTCTTCTTCGAGGAGTCGAAGGCCGGCGTCACGCCGGAGGCCGCGGGTACGGACGGCCACGGCTCGGGGCCACAGGAGATATCGGCCTGGGTGAGAGCGGTGCGGGACCTGTGACGGGTGAAACGGTCGATCTCACCGTGCATGGAATCGCGCTCGGCGGGAGCGGCGTGGGTCGGACCGAGTCCGGGCAGGTGGTCTTCGTCCCGGGGTCCGTTCCGGGCGACAGGGTGCGCGTGGAGCTGACGGAGCGACGAAAGCGCTGGGCGCGGGGCCGCATCCTCGAGCTCTATGAGCGGGGGCCGGGGCGGGTCGAGCCGACGTGTGGAGTCTTCACGATGTGCGGCGGCTGCACGCTGATGCACCTGGATGACCAGCGCCAGCTAGAGGCGCTTCGCCAGGGGGTAGCCGACGCCCTGTCCCGTATCGGGAAAGTCGACGTACCGGTGTCGCCCGTGATCGCCGGAGACCGGAGACTCGCCTACCGAAACCGTGTGACGTTCACCCTGCGCCGGAGGGGCGGACGGGTGTTCGCCGGGTACCATGCCGCCAGCGGCGGCCGGGTGATCGATGTCGTCGAATGCCCGTTGGCCGAACCGGCGATCAACCTCGCCTGGCGCGGCCTGAGAGCTGCTTGGGGGCCGGGAGCCGTGCGCCTCCCGGATGGTGGCGAGATTCGGTTGACGCTCCGGGCGTCCGGCGAGGGTCGGGTAGGGCTGTTCGTCGCCGGGGGACGGGGGGGAGAAGCCGCCGCCGACGCCTCCCGGGGCGTCGACGCCGAGGCCCGGCGCCTCCTGCGCGCCGTCCCCGAGATGGCCGGCTACTGGTGGCGACCTGCGGAAGGTGAGCGTCGTCTTCTCGCTGGAGACGCGAACCTCACCGATACATGGCAGGGCGTGTTGCTGGAGCTCGGTCCGGAGGCCTTCGTTCAGGTCAATCGCGAGGTCGCGGACCTCATCGAAGCGCACCTCGACGCGGGTCTGGGGGACCTGGCGGAGCGAACGATCGTCGACCTGTACGGTGGGGTCGGATTGAGGGGCATCCGGTGGGCGGAGCGGGGCGCCCGCGCGGTGACCGTCGAATCGAACTCGGATGCTGTCCAGACCGGGCGTGAGGCCGCAGCCAGGGTCGGGAGCGTCTGCGAATTCGTGAAGGGGCGGGTCGAGGCCGCACTCGAGGGTGGCGTCGACACCGGAGCCGACACGCTGGTCGTCAACCCACCCCGGACTGGTTTGAGCCCGGAGGCCGCGGAGCTGCTGTGCCGCGAGGGGGCGCGTCGGCTGGTCTACGTTTCCTGCGATCCGGCAACGCTGGCACGCGACGTCGCGCGTCTTTCGGGCAGCTGGATCCCGAGGTCCGCGCAGCCCTTTGACGCGTTTCCGCAGACGGGTCACGTGGAGACTGTAC
>JAOTZH010000035.1 GCA_029861425.1 Gemmatimonadota bacterium | reverse complement strand
GGCCCTCGGCTTCGAGCTCGGCCAGGCCGATTCGGACGGCCCGCGAATCGTCGTTCGTGCCGATCTCTCGCTTCCGCCTGAGGCGTATGTGCTCGAGGTCTCCGAGGCCAGCCTGGCGATCGATGCGTCCACCGAGGCCGGAGTCTTCTACGCGTTCCAAACCCTGCGGCAGCTCGTCCCTGCCGGCCTCTACGAGGCCGGACCGGCCGGCTCGCGGCCGGGTGCCATCCCGGCCGTCCGGATCGAGGACCGGCCGAGGTTCCCCTACCGCGGGCTTCATCTGGACGTCGGCCGACATTTTTTTTCGGTCGATTTCGTGAAGCGGTACATCGACACCATGGCTCGCTTCAAGCTGAATCGCTTCCACTGGCATCTCACCGAGGACCAGGGGTGGCGGATACAGATCGACGGTTACCCGCGACTCACCGAGGTCGGAGCCTGGAGGGCCGAGAGCCCCATTGAAAAGCGGCTCAACCCCTATGTGGGGGATGGCGTCAGACATGGGGGGTTCTACACGAAGGACGAGATCCGGGACATCGTGGCCTTCGCCGCGGAGCGATTCGTGACCGTCATCCCGGAGATCGAGATGCCGGGGCACGCCACCGCGGCGCTAGCCTCGTACCCCTGGCTCGGCTGCACCGAGGAGGTGCTGGCGGTGTCGACGACGTGGGGCGTGCACGACACGATCTTCTGCCCTCACGAGGAGACATTCGACTTTCTCACGAGCGTTCTCGATGAGGTCATGGCGCTCTTTCCCTCCGAGTACATCCACATCGGGGGAGACGAGGTTCCGAAGCGCCAGTGGCGAGAGAGCGCGGCGGCGCAGGCCGTGATCCGTCGTGAGGGACTGGCGGGAGAGGACGAGCTTCAGAGCTGGTTCATCCGTCGTATCGAGCGTCACCTTCGGGCCAACGGCCGACGCCTGATCGGGTGGGACGAGATTCTGGAGGGTGGGCTCGCGCCGGATGCGACGGTGATGTCGTGGAGGGGGGTCGAGGGCGGGATCGAAGCGGCCCGGCAGGGGCACGACGTCGTCATGACTCCGATCCAGCATTCGTATTTCGACTTCTATCAAGGCGACCCGTCGACCGAGCCGCTCGCCATGAACTGGGCCGGATTCCCGATCCCACTTCGGCGCGTATACGAGTTCGAGCCGGTCCCGCCCGATCTCACCGAGGACCAGGCGCCGTATGTAATCGGGGGCCAGGCGAATCTGTGGACGGAGTACATCGCGACGCCCGAGTACGCCGAGTACATGGTGTACCCACGGGCGCTCGCGCTCTCGGAAGTGGTCTGGAGCCCCGCGGAGTCGCGGGACTGGTCGGGGTTCGTCGCGCGAATGGAGCGGGCCCTCGCCCTGCTGGACGCGCTGGGAGTGCGCTACCGGCCGCCACACGAGCTGGACGGCCGGTAGCCGAACACGGTCCTACTCGACCAGGCGCAGGAACTTGAAGGGGGTGGTGGTCGCTCCGCCGCCCCCGCCCGCCACCGGCGCGATGGCCGCGTAGCCCGCGAAGATCGCTATGACCTCGTTGCCCTGCGTCCCGACGACGAAGATCCCGGCGAAATTCGTGATGGTGGCGTCCTGCCGACCGGGGTCCGGCGCGACCGTCGGGTCGAACATGGGCATCGGACGAAGCCGCGGGCTTCCGCGGCAGGTGCCTCCGATCACGTCCACTATGCAATTCTGTCCGGGATCCCAGAGCGCGCCGAGGTCCTGATCGATCAGCTCCTGGAAGCCCTGCTTCGTCGGGCCGACCATGTTGCCGGGCTCGGTCGGGATCTGCTGGCCGATGTAGTACGAAAACTCCACATCGGGGCAGGTGTAGATGTGCTCCTTGTAGTTCGCACCGCCCACCAGGCCGCCCGCAGCGATCGGGTAGTACCAGCTTTCGTTCGGGTACCCCGGACCGGTGTTGTGCTTGATCTGGATCGTGTCGCCGATGTTCGACTGCGAGTACCCGGTGAAGGTGCTCGCGTTGCTGCCGTCCGGGTTCCACGCCTCGTAGTAGTCGATCCCGTCGTCGTAGAAGTTCAGGCTCCCGGGAGCACCGTTTTCCGTCCAGCGGTCCGGCAACATCAGTGGCAGCACGCAACTGACTCCGGAGGCCGGCGACGCCTCGGCCACCGCCGTGGTGACCACGTCGACGGAGTTGATCCCGAGCACGCGGGCGAAGATCGTAGCGATCGGATTCCCCCTGGCCACGGTGTGGTGCACCGTGACCCGCACTTGCTCGTTGACGAGATCGACGTCGACGTCGCTGATCTTGTTGATCGCGACGCTCGTCCGATCGACCGTGTTGTTCGCCGCGAACTGCTCGGCCCAGTCCCTGGCGACCACGTCCGCGTTCCCGGTCGCGTGGATGAACGCCGCGGCGCCCGCCAGCGCTGAAAGATCCGCCACTCGCTGCGACTCGGCGCGCGCGTTCATCACGTGGCCCATGTCGATGGCGATCGCGGCGGAGCCGATGAAGACCGTCATTCCCACCGCTACGAAGACACCTATCGCTCCCCGGTCATCCCTCCCCAACCCCCTGAACTTCCGGAACGAACGCATATGTCAGTCTTCCCGATCTGGGCGTAGTAAAGGCTCGATCGAACGTGAGGCACGGCTCGGTCGAAGAGGCTTTGGTTCGAAGCTGAGGCTTCCGTGGACGCGAGGGCAAGGCCGTCCCATCGACGGATGGCGCGCCCGTGGCGGCACCGGTCTCGCAAGTGTCTGTCGGCGTGTCAGTTCCAGTCCCGCATCACGGTCTTGGCGTCGCCACGGACCCGGGCGGTGGCCGCCATCGCTGCGTACGAAGTGACGGTGGGGGCGATCAGCTCTCGAAATCCTGGCCCTGGGCCCTCAGCACATCCTTCATGGCCTCCAGGTACCCGGCCTCGCTTGAAACCCCCTCGGACAACTGCGCGTTGTGGCGCGCCGCCTCGACGGGGATCCGGTTGATCGCGCGGCCGGACGAGTAGACGAGCAGCTCGTTCATGCATGCTCGCTCGAGCTGATACACGAACAGCATGGCTTTCTCTATGGTATCCGCGACGACCAGCACTCCGTGGTTTGCCATGAACAAGACGCGCTTGTCCCCCAGCGCGTCGACCATGCGACCGCCCTCCTCCTCGGCCGTGACGATCCCCTCGTATTCGAAGTAGGCGACGTTGTCGAAGAACACTCCAGCGTTCTGGCTGCCACGGTCGTCGAAGCGCCAACCCTCGATCGAGCAAAGGGCCGTGCTATAAGGCGCGTGCACGTGAAGGGCGCACTGGATATCCGGTCGAGCCATGTGGATCGGGTGATGGATTGCCCACGCGCTCTGATTGAGCTGTCCGTCACCCTCGACTGCATCGCCGCGCGGGTCCAACTCCACGAGGCTGGCTGCGGTGACCCGAGAGAAGTGGGTCATTCCCGGCGTCAGCAGGATGTGGCCGGGCCTTCCCGGGACCTTGCAGGAGAACTGGTTCCACGTGCCTTCGTGGAGGTTCTCGAGCACGGTGATCCTGTGACATGCCGCCAGGTCCTGCCTGGCGCTGAGGATCGCGATGGACTCGGAGGTCGATCGTGTGGTGTCGGGAACGGGGACGACATCGGTGCTCATGGCAGTCTCACTGGATTAAGCGGGAGTCACGGTGGACGATATCGATCCGTCCACCGCATCGTCCCACCGAATCTAAGACGGCCGAACTCGTCTGTCGTGGGGTCCCGGCCGGCCCGGGAAGTCCGGACCGGCCGGGTGTCGCCGAGCGGTCAGGCCTTCTCCGCCAGGGCCAACTCCTCTTCCTCAGCCAGCGTCTTGATCGTCTTCATCATCTTTCGCTCCATGATGAAGTCCGCGAGTTCCCAGAACAGGAGCTGCGCGGCCCGCTCGCCGAGACCCGGGTTTCGCGCGGAACGCGTCCGCATGACCAGCCGACACATCTCGTCGTCGATCGGCTCGACCTGGAAGGCCCAGAAGCCGTGCTCGGCCTCCTCCCCCCGGGCGACGGCATCGGCATCCTCGGGGCCGATCAGCGCCATGGTTCGCTCCGGCTCGAGCAGACCCACGATCACTCGGGCCTTGCCGCCGAACCGATCCGGCGATGCCATCCAGACGACATCTCCTTCGTCCCGGTCCTGGAACTCGGGAACGACCTCGAGGACGTTGTCGACATCGAGACCGAACAGATTCTCGATCCAGTCATAGCTGTAGAACCCCGCGCGGTCCTGTCCGATCTGGACGACCCACCGCCACACGGTCTCCGCCGGAGCGTGAACCGTGATCGCCCGCGTGGCCTCGAACGCCACGTCATCAGGGAGAAGCCGGTCGCTGGGCCAGACGCGGTCCAACTCGTGATCGGTCGCCCCCCAACTGAGCAGACGCGGGCGCACCGTCTTCTTGTAGGCTGCCGCGCCAGCGGCCCCCGCGAGCACACCCGCAGAGCCATACAGTGCGGCCTTCGTCGTCGTCTTCATCCCTCCTCCTCCTTGCTGTGTCGAACCCGCGGAAGGAGAAGGGAGCACGTCTCGCGCCGCTCGCGGACCGCCAGCCGCAACTATCGTTAAGCGTATTGAATTAAGTCACTTGCATGATATGTCATGTCATATCACGCGAGGTTCGGAAAGGGCAGGATCGCCCCGACGCTTCCGGGGGTGTGGGGCAATCCTGCGCGCCTGCGGCCGTCGGCGTCAGGAGGTCGTCGCGGGACCCACGATCACGGTCACCTCGGCGTCCGAGTAGAGCCCGCCGTCGTCCGCTCGAGCCCGGAGCACATACGTGCCTGGGCGGTCGAACGTCACGCGCACGACGTAGCGCCCGCCCTCCGGCACCTGGGGGGCTTGCCACAGCGGCGCCCACGGGGAGTTCGCGCCAGTGCGCGTGTCCTCCCACGCCTTGACCTGTGGAGGGTCGAACTCGATATCGGCCTCGCCGCGATAGACGAACCAGGCGAGGTGGAGTCCAACCACCTTGTTGACCGTGACCCTCGCGGGCGGCCTGAGCTGCCGGTCGCTGAGCGTACGAGGCCCATCCGGGTCCTCCTGCTCGTCCCCGCCCGCGTCGCGCGAGCGAGCGCGGGGGATCCCGTCGTCCTCGACCACGGCTGTCAGCTCGAGCGTCTGCCCCACGGTCACTCGCCGGGTCGGCCCGCCTTCAAGAGAGATGACGGGCGGGGTATTGGACCGAGTCTCGGCATTGCTCGACCCGGCCCCCAGAGCCCCCGTCTCGGAGGCGATCACCACGTTGTCGACGACGTAGTCCGGGCGCAGCGACGCGTACGCGTGTTCGGTCTTCCCGGCGGTCGTAAGGGTCCACACCAGCTCCTTGTCACCCCAGTCCGCCGGCACGCGCACCTTGAAGACCCATCGGTTTCGGCGAGGCATGAAATGGGTCGGCTGTCCGCGGTCGGCCGGACCAGGCGAGAAGTAGTTGGCATCCCCGACGGGGACATCCAGCTCCTCGAGCCAATTCCGATTCATGTACCCGAACAGGAGCTCGTACGACCCGTCCGCGTTCTGCGTCCACCCCTCGAAGGCCGGCGAGACGTTCTGGCCCTTCGAGTAGGTCAGCTGCCCGACGGTCGCGGCTGGGAGCGCGATCACCCCGCTCCCGGCGACGAGCATGATCGCGGCGAGCTTCATCGACCCGGCCCCGTCGACCCGCCTTCGACGCCGTCCGTCTCTTCGTCCACCACCGCCTCTTCCGGGATCACCATGCAGAGAGGGCACCCGATCACGTGATCGTTCACGTCCAGGCCGAGACGCTCCCGGCGCTGGGCCATCTCATCCACAAACTGCTCGTCGGTGAGGGTCAGGCGCATCCCGAGGTCGATGAACATGTTCGCAACCGAACGGTTGCCCGAGCCCTGCCAGTTCCGTGGATCGGGGACGTTCCGGTTCTCCTCGGAGTTGTCCATGTATCCGACGATGTGGAGGACCGTGCCCTTCGGGAGAAGCGGCTGATGGTCGTCGGCGAACGTGTATCCGCGGACCCAGTTGTGGTCGTACCCCACGCACGACAGCGTCTCGACATTCCACCCCCAGATCGCCTCGAGACACATCCGCTTCCCCGGCGCATGCAGGTGGGGCTCGAACGTCACGATCTTCGTGTGCTGCTGCAGCACCGTGTAGGCGTGAAGTTCCTGATCGCTCTCGTTCGCCTGGATGTCGATGTCCATCGCGTTCCCCAACCCGAGGAACGTGGGCCGGTACCTCGGCTCGTAGTCCGGCGGATGGAACCGAAATCCGATCTCGAGGTGCGCGTTCGTGTCCCGCCCGTTCGAGTGCAGGTGGAGCGAGTTGGACACGACGCTCGCGCCGGCACGGAGCAGGCGGCCTCCGTCCGGATCGAAGATGTCGGGGTTCCGGCCGACCTCGTGCACCGGCCAACTCACGTCCCGGCGGTCGCGCTCCGCTCCCGGGCCGGTTTCCTGGCCACCGTCGAGCACTCGCGTGCTCCAGATCATGTGGTGAATGACGTAGCGTCCGCCCACCGTCCGACGACCGTCCGCGCTCTGGTGGTCGATGTCGTTCACTTCGCGAATCTCGACCGACTTGACGTAGCGGTCTTCGGGGAGCCCGGTGGGAGTCGGCTCGATATCGCCCCACCAGTCCGGGACGTCGCCTCCGACGAACACATCGGGCAGCCTCACGACGAGATCGGGCTCGCCCGCTTGCCAGGCACGGTCGTCGTTGAATACGAGCGCGGGTGGGGCGTCCGCCCGATCCCCTTCGGGCATCCCGTTGGCCACCCAGGTCGCAATCGCCTCGATCTCCACATCCGTGAGCGAGGGGTCGTCCTTGTAGTGCTGGATCCCGATGTCCTTCTCCACGTACCAGGGCGGCATCGCCCCGGCACGGTCCCGGATTCCGGTGCGGCGGGCGATGCGCCGCCCATAGCGTCTGGCCGTCTCATAGTCGACGAGGGACATGGGCCCGACGCCCTCTTCGTGATGACAGCGCTGGCAGCTGCGCTGCAGGATCGGGGTGATGTCGCGGTGGAAGGTCGGGTCATCGGCAGTCTGACCCTCCTGAGCCGGGAGCGGTGCCGGCGTGAGGAGCGATAGCCCCACCAGAAGCGTCGTCATGATCGTGGGACGGGGATCGAACAGCGGCGTTCTCGACATCGGTCCGGCTCCCTTCGAGGACGTTATGTTCCCACGGTACGAACGCCCCGTTCACGACGTCAACGAAGTCACTCCGAACCCGGCCCACGACACGAATGTCCGATCCAGCACAGCCACGGACCTCTGGAGTCGATGTCCTTCGCGAACCCGCCCTCAATCGCGGCACGGCGTTCACCGAGGACGAGCGGAATGCCCTGGGGCTCCGCGGGCTCCTGCCGCCAAAGGTGTCGAGTCAGGACGAGCAGGTGGACCGCATCCGCGAGAACTACGCACGGATGAAGAGCGACATCGGGCGCTACCTCTACCTCACGGGACTCCAGGACCGCAACGAGAAGCTCTTCTACCGTTTCGTGCTGGATCACATCGAGGAGATGATGCCGATCATCTATACGCCCACGGTCGGGGCGGCGGCACTCGCGTTCGGTCACATCTATCGTCATCCGAGAGGGCTCTACGTCACTGCGGAGGACCGCGGTCGTGTCGCGAGCGTACTGTGGAACTGGCCGCACCGCGACGTCGCGGTGATCGTCGTGACGGATGGGGAGAGAATCCTCGGGCTCGGAGATCTCGGCGCCAACGGGATGGCCATTCCGATCGGAAAGCTGTCCCTGTACTCCGCATGCTCTGGGATCGATCCGGCGCGCACGCTGCCGATCACGATCGACGTCGGCACGAACAACGACGAACTACGGGGTGATCCGCTCTACCTGGGCCTCGACCAGGACCGCGTCCGGGGGCCGGACTACGACGACCTGATCGAGGAGTTCGTTCAGGCCGTACAGGAGGTCTTTCCGGGAGCGCTGATTCAGTTCGAGGACTTCCTTACGCCCAACGCCTATCGGCTCCTCCGGCGCTACCAGGGGCGCGTCCTGTCGTTCAACGACGATATTCAGGGCACCGCCGGGGTCGCGCTCGGCGGACTGTACGCGACGACTCGGATCACGGGCACGCCGCTCGCCGAACAGACGTTTCTTTTTATCGGCGCCGGCTCCGCATCGACCGGGATCGCCGACCTGCTCGTCTGCTCCTTGGTCGAGGACGGGTTGTCCGAGGCGGAGGCGCGGCAGAGGTGCTGGCTGGTCGACAGCAAGGGACTCATCGTCAGCGGGCGCGGCGGCTTTCGGGAGTATGCGGCCCCCTACGCCCACGAACACGAGACGACCGACGCCTATGGCGCGATCGAGGCCCTCCAACCAACGGCGCTGATCGGCGCCACCGGACACCCGGACACGTTCAGCCGCGAAATGGTCGAGCTCATGTCCGAAATCAACGAGAAGCCGGTGCTGTTCGCGCTCTCGAACCCGACCTCCAGGGCGGAGTGTACGGCCGAGCAGGCGTACTACTGGAGCGGCGGACGTGCCGTCTACGCCAGCGGAAGTCCGTTCCCCCCGGTGGACTACGAGGGCCGCCGCCTGGTGCCGGGTCAGGCGAACAACGTGTACATCTTCCCCGGCATCGGGCTCGGCGTGGTGGCTAGCGGGGCGACTCGAGTGACGGATGACATGTTCCTCGCCGCCGCCCGAGCCCTCGCGGGCCGGGTCTCGGAAGCCGCGCTCGAAGAGGGCCGGGTGTATCCGCCGCTCACGGAGATCCGCGAAGTGTCGATCGGCCTCGCAATAGCCGTCGCCGAGCTCGCGTATGAACACGGGCTGGCGACCGCAGAACGTCAGCCGGACCTGGAGGCCCAGGTCCGGTCATGCGTGTACTCCGTGGAATACGGCCCGGCCGCCTAGCCGACCTCACGGGCGGACGTGCGGCTCAGGGCTCGACCGTGGCTCCTGTCAGCTCGGCGATGGCCGAGAGCGTCGTCTGCCCGGCGTTCAGGCCCAGCCTGAAATCGTTGTCGTCGTAGGTCGTCCAGACATCCGTGGGCTGATGCCAATTCGGGTCCCACCCCGCACCCACCTGGGCGCCACGTTCGTTCTCCCGAAGACTGATCGAGGGAACGATGTTCATGAAGGGCGTCGAGTCGGTGTTGGTCATGTGAGGACCGACCGCCGCCGGGTAGTCCGTTGCGTAGCGCTCGTTGGCCGCCTTGAAGGCGAAGGCCATCCGCATCGACTCGTCGGCGAGCTCCGAGTTGGTCTGAAACTCGATGTTCACATCCGCCTCGGGACGCTGATCCCGGCTCACCGTGCCATCTGGACGGGGCGCGCCGTGGTCCCACAGCATCATGTCGTGCTGCACCATGCCGAGCCATCTCGGCTCCGGGTACTCGCCGGATCCGGGGGGACTCTCGACTCCCTGAAGGTCCTGGCGTTGTTCGACGTACGCCCGCGCGCCGTTCAGACCCGTCTCCTCGTTGTTCCAGAGAACGAAGCGAATCGACCGCTCCGTCTGGACGTCGTGGGAGCTGAACACACGGGCAAGCTCCATGACCAGCGCAGTGCCCGATCCATCGTCGTTGACGGCTTCGTTCACCCCGTGCCCGTCCATGTGCGCACCGATGATGTACATCTCATCCGGGCGGGTGGTGCCCACCTTGGTGCAGTACACCTCGGTCCGCTCTCCCTCGACCGGCTCCTCGGTGTTCAGCTCGCGAATCCGTTCGTCGGGCTGCGCCATGAGGTCGCGGTTCACTCCCGTCCGGCCGCGGTGGCCGAAGATCACGCTGCCACCGGAGCCGGAGCCGCGACGTCCGACCAACCCGCCGGTGGCGGTCGTCAGGTCGTCGCTCGGCGGAGGTCGGCGCCGAGCGCCCTGTGGCGGCCGGCGTCGCGGAGCAGCGTCCGGGTCGGGCGGCGGCGGAAACATGTACGTGATGCGCTCGGTGTTCGTGCACCCGAACTCCTGGAGCCTGGCCTCGATCCAGTCGACGGCATCGCGATTGCGCTGCGTCCCCTGCCGGCGATCGCCAAACTGCGTGAGGCCCTTGAGCGTCGCCTTGTAGCCCTCGAGCGTCAGGCGACCCACGAGGGTCTCGATCGGATCGACTTCCTCCGTTTCCTGCGTCAGGGCCTCCTGTGCCCGGCCGGCGTCGACAGCGCCGAAGCCGCCAAGCAACGCTACGCCCGTCGCGACAAGTGCGTTGGCTCGCATGCCGTCATCTCCAGATTAGGGGTGGGGGAGATTGGGTCGAGAACCGGCGTCGGGCAATCGGGCCCCTGCCGCTCTGGTCACTCGCCCGGCAGAGTGGTCCCCATGAAACTCCACACGCTGGGGCTCGCGGGGTCCCTGCTCGTGGCGCGGGCTGGAAGCCGCTCACCGAACTCGCGTTCGAGCGCGTCCCGCCTCGTTAGCGCCGCACCGGTCAAGGGCGAACACCCAGCGTGTCGTTGTGGTAGCTCAGCAGGGATCGCAGATACGGCCCGATCTGTCCTACGCTCTCGAATCCCGCGGCTGACGCGGCTTCGTTCTGTTCCGCCTCGGAATACCTGACACCGGCGGCCGCGAACGCCTGCAGGTCCTCATAGAACCCGATCGTCATCGCGTCCCAGTTGGGCCCAGCCTCCCGGGTGAAGATCACGTTCAGCTGTCGATCGAGGTGTGCGTAGTATCGGTTCTCCATCCGCCGCTGCTCGAGCAGCTCCGCTCGCTTGCCCGGCAGTCCGGCGAAGATCTCGACGTGGAAGAGACCCATTCCGCCGAATCGCCCGGCCAGGTCCTCGACCGGGATCGACCGCGCGAACCACTCCTCGTGGAAGGCCGTGAAGCGCTCGATTCGTTCGGCGACATCTCTCCCCGCGTCCGAATCGCCGACAACACGTCGCCCCCTGGTCCGCTCCGTGTCGAAGAACGTTGTCGGATCCCCCATCGGGTAGATGAGCATGAAGTCCCACTGATCGCCCTGAGAGTGCCGAATCCAGAAGGGCGCCCCGTCCCCTGCCCTCTCGCGCAGGTCGGCGTCCGCCTCGAGCGCTTCGACGAGATCGGCGAAATGTCCCGGCGCCGCGCGGAGCATCGTGACGTTGTAGAGGTAGTCACCATCCGTCTGCCCCTGGACCGCGTGTGGAGCCGCGATCGCACCGGCCAGCGAAATCAGCGCGACCGGCAAGAGACGGATGACGGGACCGTGGTCGGAGAAGCGCGTACGGATCATGGGGGACTTCCGGGGTCGGAGGGTGGGGGTCGGATCGGAAGAGAGGACGCTGCGGCAAACGCGCGCGACGAGCAAGCCGGCCGCGGGCAGACGCCATCCGCGCAAGCCTTGCCTCGCGCCCGGGGGCCGGGACACCGTGAGCCGAGGTCGACCCGCCAGTCGAGACGAGGTGCCGCCATGAAGATCCGAGCTGACAAGCGCCCCGGCGCGGTGGGGGCCGGTTGAACGAGACACTCGTTCGGGCGGTTCTGGCGGAGTACGTCCTCCCCTGGAACGGCATCCACGGGCTCCGCCACTGGGGGCGGGTGCTCGAGAACGGACAGCGTCTCGCCGAGCGGACCGGAGCCGACGGGGACGTAGTCGAACTCTTCGCGCTGTTCCACGACTCGAGGCGCGTGAACGAGGGGTCCGATCCGGGGCACGGACTCCGGGGTGGAGACTTCGCGCGCACCCTGTGGGAACGGGGTCTATTCGACCTGTCCGAGGAACAGTTCGATCTGCTCCACCACGCCTGCGAGCTCCATACCGCGGGACAGGTCGACGGCGACGTCACCGTTCAAACGTGCTGGGACGCCGACCGCCTGGACCTCGCCCGCGTCTGGATCATCCCGGATCCGCGGTTTCTCTGCACCGAAGCGGCGAAAGACGAGGGGGTCCTGAGCTGGGCGATCGAGCGATCACGATCGAACCACCAGGTGACGGCGGTGGGCACCTGGCTGGAGTGGCTCTCCCGGGGACCCTGAGCGACACCGATCCACGCGACCAGGCCGGCTCGGGGCGGGCTCCTGACGTCAGGTCGTCGTCGCGCCTTCCCGCTGGCGTCTCAGGACCCGGCCTGGCAGGGCCTCCGTCGGCGTTCCCTCATCGACCACGAACTCGCCGTTGACCATCACATGCGTCATGCCCTCCTGGTACACGAATGGATCGAGATACGTGGCGTCGGTCCGAATCGTCTCGGGGTCGAACACCACGACGTCCGCCTTCATTCCGACGCCGATCCGCCCGCGGTCGCTCAGCCCGAGCACCTGCGCGCCGAGCCCGGTCAGCGCCCGGATCGCATGGGGGAGCGTCACCGTCCCGCGATCGATCGCGTGCTCCTTGATCAGCCGTCCCGAAGTTCCGAAGTAGCCGGGGTGGATTGCGGGGTTCGAGCGAATCTCCGGACGATCCCCTGCGCGGTCGAGCGTCACCCCCGTGTAGTCCTGCCGCATGAACTCGACGATGTCCATCGTCCCCACGGCCTTCGCCATCCAGAGCACCCCGCCGGGCCGGTCGAACCCGTTCATCTGTAGCCAGACCGCGGTATCGAACGGCTCCTCGCCCCTCTCCTCCGCGAGCTCCGCGAGCGTCTTCCCGACGATCGACTCATCCGGGAAATCGGTGATCAGGAGGTTTTCGGCCCCTCCCTGCCGGATCATCTCGTACTCGGAGTCGCTCTGGATGACCGCCCGAATCTCGGGGTCAGCTAACCGTGCTTGAAGATTGGCGCGCATGTCGCCGTACTCGACTGGCGGGAAATCGTCCGCCATGCTCTGGCCCGGCACCTGCCCCTCGATGAGCGCCCAGCGTGGGATGAGCGTGACGTAGGCGGAGTAGCCCTCGTAGGAGTGCATGTTCATGTAGGCTGGGTAGCCGTCCGCCCACATCCGGTCGAAGAGCTGCGTCGTGACCTCGCTCATCCCCCACTCTCGCGGACCCTTCGGATGGATGTGATCCACCATGACGGGCACGTTCGCCTCTCGCCCGACGCGCAGGATCTCCATGATCGCGTCCGTCCAGCTCACGTGGCGCTGCGTGGGGTGGTCCATGTGGCTCGGGAGCTGCCACTTCGGATACCGCCCCTGGCTCCGCATATGAGCCTGGAAGTGGCCGCCATAGGGCGCGACCACCTTCGCGAGCTCGACGACCTCGTCCTCTGACGAGTAGCGCATCGGGTTGTACTCAAGCCCGGTCGAGAGCCCGAAGGCCCCCGCCTCCATCCCCTCTCGGACGAGCGCGCGCATCTCGTCCAGCTCTTCGGGCGTCGCGTAGCGCATGACTTCCTCGGGGGAGGCCCCCATGACCATCGCGCGGATGTTCCCGTGCGGTACGAGCAGCGCGAGGTTCAGCGCCGAGCCCGCCTCCTCCAGCAATTCGCGCTCGCGGTCGAGCGGCCATAGCGTCGCCGCCTCACCGGCCCCGAGGTTGAAGTTGTACCCGTCCGTGTTGATCACCGCCGTCGTGAACCCCTGGGTCGTGTAATTCGGCAGGGTCCCGTAGCCGTCCAGGATGTCGTGCTCGACGTGCTCGTGGAGAGCGATAAACCCGGGCGTCACGTACTTCCCGCCGGCATCGATCACCCTGGCCGCGCGCGCGCCCTCGAGATCGCCGACCGCGACGATCTCGTCGCCTCGGATCCCGACGTCCGCATAGAAGTAGGGATTCCCGGAGCCGTCCAGCACCCGTCCGTTCACGATCAGCACGTCGTATTCGGTCTGGGCGCCGAGATTCACGGCCGAGGCGATGAGCGCGAAAAGCGCCACGCCACCGATGAAGGGAATTCGTGGAACACGCACGACTCGACTCCCGGGCTCGAGGAACATGGAAACCGCCTTTCCGCGGGACGGCACCCTCAAGTTGGCGAGTACCGGCGCGCACGGGAATGGGAATGGCGGAGAGCGGTCGTGCCGGGCATCGTGAGCCGGTCCGCAGGTCCCGACTCGAAGCGGCACCAGGGAGACGAAATGCGAAGAACCCGGCGACTGAAGTCCACCGTGGGTCTCACGGCGGTCCTGGCCGTGGGGTGCATTCCGGCGTCCGACGATTCCCCGTTCGAGGTGACGGAAGCCAGCATCGCCGAGCTCCAGGAAGCGATGTCCGCGGGGCAGGTGACGTCCGCGGATCTCGTCGACGCGTATCTCGCCCGCATCGCGGCGTACGATCGGGACGGCCCGGCCCTGAACACGATCGTCCGCGTACACCCCGGCGCGCGCGAACAGGCCGAGCGGCTCGACCAGGAGCGGATCGGCGGAAACGTCCGGGGACCCCTTCACGGGATCCCGGTCCTGCTCAAGGACAACTACGACACGTTCGACATGCCGACGACGGGCTCGACACTGGCGCTCGCCGGCTCTGTGCCTCCGGACGACGCCTTTCAGGTGGCGAGACTGAGGGAGGCCGGCGCGGTCATCCTGGCGAAGACGAACCTGCACGAGCTGGCAGCCGGGATCACGAGCATCAGCTCGCTCGGCGGACAGACCCGAAACCCATACGCCCCCCGGCGGAACCCCGGCGGCTCATCCGGTGGCACGGGCGCGGCCGTCACCGCGAGCTTCGGCGCGATCGGGTGGGGTTCGGATACGTGCGGATCGATCCGGATTCCGTCTTCGGTACACAACCTCGTGGGGCTCCGGCCGACCAAGGGCCTCTCGAGTATCGACGGCATCATCCCCCTGTCTCACACGCAGGACACCGGCGGCCCACTCGCACGCTCGGTCGCGGATCTCGCGGTCGCGCTGGACGCGACGGTCGGCGTCGACGACAAGGATCCAGCGACACGGGCGCTGCGCGGCCGTGCCCTTCCCCGCTTCATGGACTCGCTCGATCCGCAGGCGCTCTCGGGCGCACGGATCGGGGCGTTCGAGGCGTGGCTCGGCGAGTCGATGGCCGAGCGGCCGGTGACGCAGGTCGTCCGAGCGGCGCTCGACGCCATGGTCACGGCCGGGGCCGATGTGATGGACGTGACGATCCCCGATCTCGACTCGCTCCTCGCGCGCACCGGCATGATCGGGCTCGAGTTCCAGACGGACTTCGGCGCCTACGTGGCCGCCACGCCGGGGATCCCGGTGAGCGGCCTTCCCGAGATCGTCGAGCTGGGACTCCACCACGAGCAGATGGACGACACGTTCCAGCGGCGAACATCGGATGAAGCCAGGGATGAGGACGAGTATCAGGCCGTGCTCGCGAGACAAGCGGAGCTCCGGCGTGCGCTCGTCGCCTTCATGGATGAGAACGATCTCGACGCGATCGCATACCCGACGCTTCGTCAGGAGCCAGAGGTCATCGGCACGGCAGCGCTCGGGACGAGCCTCCGTGGAGCCCAGGTCAGCTCGTGTTTCCTGGCCGCCCACAGCGGCCTGCCGGCGATCAGCGCTCCGGCCGGCTTCACGGAGCGGGCGCTGCCAGTGGGGATCGAGCTCATGGGCCG
Source organism: Gemmatimonadota bacterium (assembly GCA_029861425.1). Taxonomy (GTDB): domain Bacteria; phylum Gemmatimonadota; class Gemmatimonadetes; order Palauibacterales; family Palauibacteraceae; genus Palauibacter. The sequence continues at coordinate 10,724 of JAOTZH010000035.1, read as the reverse complement.
CCCGTTCTCGGACGCGCGGCTGATCGCCCTCGCCTATGCACTCGAGGAAGCGACCTCTCGCAGACGGCCGCCCTCGCGCACTCCTCCGCTCGTCTATGGCGTCGCGCCCCGACCCGAGAACATCGTCGTGAACGCGGCGTCGACCGGGCCCGGCTCCGTCACCATTCTCGATGGCCTGCTCGAACTGGATGTTCCCGGCGGGACGCTGGACTTCTCCATCGAAGCGTCCGGAGTCGCTCCGGAAGAAGTCCACGCGATCGTGCTCCAACGGCGATCGGGCGACGCCCCTCACACGGTCGTGTCGAGGCTCGCCGGCCCCGGCCAGGCTGTTGCAGCGGGCTCACTGGAGCTGTCGAGCATCATGCTGGCCGATCTCCTCGATGGCCGCCTCGAGCTGGCGGTCTATACAACCGCCCATCCCCTCGGCGCGGTGACGATCACGATCGACGCGTCGGGAGAGTCACCCATCGAAGGAGGCTGAGACGGCCTAGCCGACCCGTCGCTTGTGGCCCTCCCAGAATGGCTCGCGCAGCTCGCGCTTGAGGATCTTCCCGGCCCCGGACTTGGGGAGCGGCTCCTCCACCGGCCGGACGTTGACCGAGCGCGGGAGCTTGTAACCGGCGATGAGGGCCCGGCAGTGCTCGATCAACGACTCCGGGTCCGCCGCCATGCCCGGCTTCAGCACGACCTCGGCGTGCACCGTCTCGCCCCACTCCGGGTCCGGCACGCCGAAGACGGCCGCCTCCAGCACATCGGGGTGTGAGTAGATCGCGTTCTCGACTTCAGTCGTGTAGACGTTCTCGCCGCCCGAGATGATCATGTCCTTGGCCCGATCGACGATGAAGAGGAACCCGCCCTCGTCGGCGTACGCCACGTCCCCGGACCGATACCACCCATCGACGAGGGCGTGCTCGGTCTCTTCGGGCCGGTTCCAGTATCCCTTCATGATGTTCGGACCCTGCACCCAGATCTCGCCTGGCTCGCCGACCGAGGCGACCGTCACCCCGTCGTCCCGGCGAACCTCGGCGCGGACCCCGGGGACGGGCGAGCCCGCGGAACGGAGGCGTGAGGCCCAGGGCTCCTCGCCCGCGAGACCACGCTCGTGCGCGACGTCATCCAGATACGTGACGATCGGCGCCGCCTCGGTCATCCCGTAGGCCTGCATGAACGCACACGCGAACGCCGGAACCGCCGCCTTCTGCACCTCCGCAGGCATCGGTGACGCTCCGTAGATCATGAGACGCAGAGGGCTCAGATCTGCCCCTTCCAGTGCCCCGCTCGCGATGCACATCGTGATCATGGTCGGGACGAGGAGCTCGACTGTGATCGACTCCTTCTCGAGCGCGCGGACTACCGCGGCCGGCTCGAAACCGGGAACGAACACGTGGGTGCCGGCGGCCCAGGTGAGCGAGTAGGCCAGGGCGCCATCGGCCGCGTGGAACTGTGGGGCCGCATGGAGATAGCGGTCGCGAGCAGTCAGCCGAGCGAAGGCAACCACATGTAGAGCGTTCGCCGTGAGGTTCCGATGGGTCAGCATCACGCCCTTCGGGAGACCGGTCGTGCCGCCCGTATAGCAGATCGCGGCCACGTCGGCGGAGTCTGGTTCCGGTAGCCGTTCGGGCTCTGATTCTGCCAGAACGTCGTACGCGATCGTCCCTTCGGGGGCTTCGTCGCCCACGCCGAGCCAGACGAGCGTCTCGAGCGCGGGACAGGCTTCCCTCAGGGCCCGGCCGGCCTCGAGGAACGTGCTGTCGACGAACACGAGCCGGACCTGCGAATCGTCACAGATGAAACGCAGCTCCTCGACCGCGAGCCGGAAGTTCAGATCGTTCATGATCAGCCCGGCGGCCGGTATCGCGTACCAGAGCTCAAAGTGACGGGCGGAGTTCAGCGCGAGAATCCCCACTCTGTCGCCACGCTCGAGGTCCATGTCCGCGAGAGCGGTCGCCACCCCGTTGACACGCCGTTTGACGGTGCCCCACGTCTGACGCTCTCCCGTCGCGAGGTCCACCGTGCCTTCCTCATCGGTGCGTTCACGCGCCGCGCGTTCGAGGGACCACCCGAGACGGGGTTCGGAACTTGGCATCGGTTGCTCTCTGGATTGAGGTAAGGCTCGCTCCTATCACCTACGCGCGAGCCGGCGGCGGATCAACCGTTGGAGAAGAGCAGGTCCACGAGACGTTTGGTGAAGACGGCCGCGTCGGCGCGATCGAGGTGGGAGCCGTCGTAGCACGAGAAGCCGACAAGCTCGGGTTCGTCGGCCGCGTTCAGCGTTCGAAACGAGACGCCTTCGGCCAGCCTGTCCCAGTACGCCGCTCGTGGATACCGGTCCTCCTCGATCGCCAGACGCGGTCCGCATGCGGGCATGGTCAGAAAGACGACATCGCCGCCCCGGGTGCGAATGCGCTGAGCCGCGGCCTCGAGACGTTCGATGATGGCGGCGACCCCAGCCGCGGTAGCGGCCTCTCCAAACTCGCGCGCGAAGCGCATGTCCTCGCCGACCATGAACCCGTCCTCCGGCGTCCAGTCCCGCCCCTCGAGCGAAGAGACGAAATCGATCGGCCGGAACCTGTCGCGTCTCAACGCCGACTGGGGAGCGACCGGAAGCCCTTCCCCACGCCGGAGCGACGCCCACACGGCGGACGGAGCGGCGGCGGGGCTCCTCCAGGCCATGAGGCTGGAAACGCCGACCCGCAGGAACGTCTCGAGGCGCGTAGCCGGCGACCGCTCGAATCGGTCGTACTCGGCCATTCGCTGGGGAACGGATGCCCCGGAGTTGCCCGAGGCGTCGAACGTGTGGAAGGCGAGCGCGTCGACGAGCACGAACCCGTCGACCCGATCATCCTCCGCCAGATCCTCGAGCATCGGGAGCGCCGGACCGCCGGCCATCGCGAGCTGGGCCGGCGTCGGGCCTCCACGGGCCTCCACCCAGGCGTCCAGGTCGAGCGCCGCCTGAATCCGCGATGACCCGACGATGACGGGTACCCCCTCCGCGGCCCGTGCGCGGGCGATCGACCACGCGGTCGGCGAGACCTCGGGCGGGAAGCCCGTGGCGCGGAGCACGACTTCCCAGGCGACGAATCCAGCTGTGATGAGCCCCAGCACCACGACCCAGACCCGTCCCAGACGAAGGTCCGGGATCCGGTCGCTAGAACTGGAAGTAGATGAACGCACGTTGATCTCCGTGTACCAGAGCGAGAGACACCAGCATGACGAGCAGGACGATCACCTGTCCGGCAAGACCGAGCCGACCCCACTTTTGTTCAAGACTCGAGTCTCGCAGCCACCAATGCGTGGCCAGCAAGAAGAGAGTGACCGCGCCGACGGACAGGACAGCCGACGTCCCCACGATGAGATTCGCGTCCGAACCGATGGTCATCGCGCGAAGCATCGCCCATGCGCTCGCGAAATCCGTGGCCCGGAAGAAGACCCAGGTCAGACACACGAGCCCGTAGGTGACAAGCGCCAGACAGACCCGGACGGCCGTCGACTCGAGAGAGACGAAACGGCTGAACCTCGCGACCAGAATGCGCTCGACGATTAGGTAGATGCCGTGCAGCCCGCCCCATGCCACGAAACGCCATGCGGCGCCGTGCCACAGACCCCCCAGAAGCATGGTGATCAGCAGGTTGACATGGACCCGGACAGCGGATGTCCGATTGCCGCCGAGCGGGATATAGAGGTAGTCCCGTAGCCACTCGGAGAGCGAGATGTGCCAGCGTCGCCAGAAGTCCGAGAACCCGATCGCCGCGTACGGGAAACGGAAGTTGTCCGGGAGGACGAAACCGAGACACATGGCGGCACCGATCGCGCAGGTCGAATAGCCCGCGAAGTCGTAGAAGATCTGGGCGGAAAACGCGAGCGTGCCGAGCCAGGCGTCCTGGAACGACGTGTCGTAGGCATTCGCGAAGATCAGATCGGCCGTCGGCGCCAGTAGCGCGTCCGCAAGGACCACCTTCTGAAAGAGCCCGATCGTGAGGAGCGTGAAGCCCCATGCGATCTGTGAGCGGGTGCCCCGCTTTTCGCCGATGCATTGAGGAAGGAACGTGGAGGCCCGCACGATCGGCCCCGCTACGAGCTGCGGGAAGAACGTCACGTAGAGCGCGTAGTCCAGGAACGACTTCGACGTCCGCAGTTTCCCGCGGTAGACGTCGATCGTGTACGAGAGGGTCTGGAACGTGTAGAACGAGATGCCGACCGGAAGCACGAGATTGAAGCTGGCCGGCCGGTACTCGATCCCGAGCGACCCGAGCAACACGACGAAATTGTCGAGTAGGAACCCGCCGTACTTGAAGAACGCGAGCAGCCCGAGGTTGGTGCAGAGACTCAGAATCAGGAACGCGCGCCGTCGACGGGCGTCGTCCGACCGCTCGATCCACTTCGCGGCCCACCAGTCGACGATCGTCGACAACCAGATCAGCAGAACGAACGGCGGATTCCAGGCCGCGTAGAAGAGATAGCTCGCGACGAGGAGGTTGAATTTGCGCGCACGCCACGGTATCGGGAGCGAGTGGACGCCCAGCACGATCGCGAAGAACGCCAGGAAAAGCAGTGAATTGAATACCATTGTCGGCAGTCCTGGGCGATCGTCCGTGTGCCCACACATGTGGACCGATCCGGGAACCTGCAAGGTTTCGGCCACCCGGGGTCGTCACCGCCGGTGAGAATCGGGCCCGGTTTGCCGACGCGTCTTGACGGGGACCACGTGTGTCCGGAACGATGTCAGCCACGCTCCCCGAACGGCTGCTCAGGAGACGATCAATGTTCCCGTCCCGGATTCTGAAGATTCCCCTCGTCGCGTTCGTGCTCTTGGCCGGCGCCCTCGCCTGCGACGTCCCCGCCGTGGCGGCCTTCCAGGCCGATGTCGAGCCGACCGGCGCCGACCTCCCCAACCCGACGTCTGCGGTCATCAAGGGCTGGGGACCCCTGCCCGACGGCCGTGAGTGGGGGTCGACTGCCGGCGTCGACATCGACCCGATCGACGGTCACGTGTGGGCCTACGATCGCTGCGGCGGGATCATGCTCGCGGGCGGCTGCGCCGAGAACCTCGTCGACCCGGTGGTCAAGTTCGACCGGTACACCGGCGAGGTGCTGGCGAGCTTCGGGGCCGGCCTCTTCGTGCTCCCCCACGGGATCCACGTAGACGCCGACGGCAACGTGTGGATCACGGATTCGCAGGGGACCGAAGACAAGGGACACCGGGTGATCAAGTTCAGCCCCGAGGGCGAGGTACTGCTCGAACTCGGCAAGCCCGGTCGACCGGGGAGCGACCCGGGCCTCCTGAACGAGCCGTGCGACATCATCACCGCGCCGAACGGCGACATCTTCGTATCCGACGGTCACAGCGGTCAGAACGCCCGCGTCCCCGAGGGCGCGACCGGTCGGATCCTGAAGTTCGACAGCGATGGCCATTTCATCAAAGAATGGGGGACCATCGGGACGGGGCCCGGCGAGTTCCGGACGCCCCACGGGCTCGCGTTCGACTCGCAGGGTCGGCTGTTCGTCGCCGATCGAGGCAACCATCGGATCCAGATCTTCGATCAGGACGGAGGTTACCTGGACTCCTACTACGCCTTCGGCCGGATCAGCGGCCTCTTCATCACCGAGGACGACACCCTGTACGCGATCGACTCCGAATCGACACCGCGGAATCACGACGGCTGGATGACCGGAGTGCGGATCGGACACGCGAGCAAGGACGAGGTCACGGCGTTCATCCCGCCGCACTACTCGCAGCGAAACGCGCTTGGCGCGGCCGGCGAGGGCGTGGCGGTCGACGCGGACGGCAACGTGTACGCGGCCGAAGGACCGAACTCGCGCGCACAGGCCGAAGGCGGGCTGACCAAATACGTTCGGTCCGCGCGCTGACCCCGTGACTCCCCTTCCCCTGAGGAGGCCCTGATGCAGATGCCGGAGCTCGCCGAAGTCGCCTCGATCATCGCCGACCTTGGACTCACGATGTCGGACGCGGATGTCGCCGCTCACCATGCCCTGCTCGGCGGGATTATCCCCGGCTACGGGGCAATGGAGGGACTGCCGATGGGTCTGCCGGAGGTGACATACGATCGCAGCTTCTCGTCGCCCGACCCGTCGCAGAACGAGCTGGGCGCCTGGTACGTCATGACCGAGATGGAGCGGGCGCCAGGCGGTAAGCTCGACGGCAAGACGGTCGCGATCAAGGACAACGTGTTCATCGCCGACGTCCCGCTCATGAACGGGACCCGGATCATCGAGGGGTTCGAACCTTCGGTGGACGCGACCATCGTGACGCGCATTCTCGATGCCGGGGGCGAGATCGTCGGGAAGTCGGTCTGCGAGGCCTACTGCACCTCCGGCGCCAGCCACACCAGCGAGACGGGTCCGGTCCACAATCCGCACCGGCACGGCTATTCGACCGGTGGCTCTTCGTCAGGCAGCGGAGCACTCGTCGGGAGCGGCGCGGTGGACCTGGCGATCGGCTGCGACCAAGGGGGCTCGATCCGGATCCCGGCGTCGTGGTCCGGCTGCTACGGCATGAAGCCCACCCACGGGCTAGTCCCGTACACGGGCATTCTCGGCATGCACCCCTCGATCGACTACACCGGCCCGATGACTTCGTCTGTGGAGGACAACGCGCTGTTCCTCGAGGTGCTCGCGGGTCCGGACGAACTCGATCCGCGGCAGTCGGGCGTGGTCGTGAACGACTACTCGTCCGCGCTGGGCAAAGGAGTGTCGGGGCTCAAGATCGGGCTGCTCCAAGAGGGGTTCGGGACGGAGCTCTCGGAGCCCGACGTCGACGACGCTGTCCGCGCCGCCGTCGATCGGCTCCGCGGCCTGGGAGCGGAGGTGACGACCGTCTCGGTACCGCTGCATGCGATGGGCGGAGCGATCTTGTTCGGCGTCATCCAGTCGATCATTGCGGCCGGCCTCGAGACAGACGGCTACGGGTTCGGCCGCGAGGACGCTCTCGATCCGAGCTTCCTGGCGGCCCATGCCGGCTGGCGGGAGCGGCCGGACGACCTCCCGGAGACCATGAAGAACGCGATGATTCTCGCCGAGATGCTCCACCGGCAATTCGGCTGGGAGTTCCACGCACGTGCCGTGAATCTCTTCCGGGTGCTGCGGGCCGCGTACGACGTGGTCCTGTCAGATGTCGACCTGATCGCCCTGCCGACCACCGCGATGAAGGCCCAGCCACACCCGCCCGCCGACGCGCCGGTCGAAGTCAGCGTGGGCGCGTCCTGGCTGAACTTGGCGAACACCTCTCCCTTCAACGTGAGCCACCATCCGGCGATGTCGGTGCCGTGCGCGATGCGGGACGGACTTCCGGTCGGGATGATGCTGGTCGGCCGTCCCCTGGAAGAGACGACGATCTACTCGGCGGCACATGCATTCGAGGAGGACATCGACTGGCGGGAGAGTTAAACCCGGGCTGAGCTCTCGGTCAGGAAGATCAGGACAGGGATTCCGATCAACCAGTCCTGCCACCCGGACATCCGTACCTCCTCGGAAAAGGGGGTCGCCGCGCATCGAAACCTACCCGAAGCGGAGCCACCCGGAAAAGCACCCGCACCAGAGAAGACGCCGCAAGGCAATTAGTCGCATCCCGTACGGCAAAAATTTGCGAGAATTCGGCGGATTCCTGGCACCATCCTTCAGACGGGCCCGACGTGCTCGTCCGTCGAAACTCCAAGTGACCGCCGACGCCCGCCTTGGCACGCTGGCACACCCTGCACGAAATGCCGTCTGGTGTCGGCGCCCAGCCACACCCTGCATGGCCTTCGAGTTGCCCCGGACAGCGTCGGGAAGCCTTCGTCATTGGGGCGAGGTGCAGCGTCAGGAGGTTCCATGCGTAAGATCTTCATCACCGCCGCGTGCGCGCTCAGTGTCGCGGCATTCAGTCCCCCGGTCCCCGCGGGCGATTCTCCGGGAGCGATCGTGATCAGGGACATGGGGTGCGGCCTTCTCGACGGCGACGGAGCGCCGGTCTTCGTGTCGTCCGACCACGCGGTGATCACCCCGAATGGCAAGACGAAGCTGACGTGTCAGGCCCGGGGCCTCTCCAACTCGACGGGGCGGGCGGTGCACCACGACTTCGCCAGCACGGGCATGCTGTGCGGGACCGATCTCGGCTTCACCACGCAGTGGCACGAGACGGTCTCTGCCTCGGGGAACGCGACGCTTACCTGCTTCGTGCGATGATGATCCAGCGGAGTCGGTGAGGTCTGAGTAAACAGCGAGAGGGCCGGTACACCCGCCGGCCCTCTCGTCGTTCGCGGTCATTTCCGACAGGGGGCGTCTAATCGCTCGCCGCCTCGTGCCGTGCCAGAAGGGCCTGGAAATCGTCCCGCTCGAGCAACGGGGCCCACACGCCTCCGTACCGAATCGCCTCGACGGTCAGGTAGTATGGCATCCCGAGCAACTGGTCGACGGCCTCCATCGCCGCCTCGTGATCGCCGACGATCGTGTAGACGACAGCCAGGTCCTCGAGCGCGTACGAGCCGTCGAGAGGATCGATCGTGAGCGGGCTCATCTCGGTGCCCCGTGTCGCAGCGGCCACCGCCTCGTCGCGAAGACCGAGCTGCGCATAGACGCGACCGAGCGCGCTCTGCAACCTCCGATCATCGGGCCGGTCGGCCAGCTCCGCTTCAAGCATCGTGAGCGCCGCCTCGAAGGCCTCACGCGCTTCCGTCGTTCGTCCCAGCTGGGCCAACGCCACCCCGCGCATCTCCTCGAGAGGAGAGATGATGCTCACGCCGACTCGTCTCTCCGCGGCCCGGTCCAGCCATTCCAGTGCCGCCTCGTGGTTGCCGGCGGCGGATTCGAGCAGTGAATACGAGATGGCGTAGGCACCCGGCTCTCCGGCCTTTTCGCGGGCGAGGTCGAGCATGCCGCGTGCGGTCTCGACATCCCCGAATCCGTTCGCGTACGTCATGGCCCGGTCGAAGTACGGAGCGTGACCATCGGGGAAGAGCTCCGAGCGACGACCGGCCAGGTCGAGGGTCTCGTCCCAGCGACGCATGCGGCGCAGCGAGACGTCGAGCTCGCTCATCCACACGACGTTGAGCGGGTCGAGGGCCAGTGCCTGGTGCTGACGATCGACCGCCTCATCCCAGCGACCCATCCTTCGCATCGTCATGCCCACCCAGTGGACGGCCTGGCCCTCCCCGGGCCTCAGTGACTCCGCCGCGGAGTATGCCTCGAGCGCCTCCGGGTAGCGTCGGTGCCGATAGTGATACCTACCGAGCGCCATATACCCGTCGGGCAGGTCGGGATCCAGGACCAGCGATTCCCTCGCGAAGGTCCCGGCCAGCTCGAGCCGCTCCGGAGTCCGGTCGTCGGTCCACCAGTAAAGCTCGTTGTTCAGCAGGGAGAGACGCGCATGCGGCAGGGCATAGCCCGGATCCGACTCGATCGCGCTCTCGTACATCTCGCGGGCGAGCGCGACCTCCAGCGAGTCGTAGCGGCGGTCGACGCGCGCGCGATTGAGATAGTCGTCGCCTCGTAACAGAAGCGTGTAAGCCTCGGTGCTCTCGGTCGGCCGGGCGGCGAGCTGCCGGTCCTCTTCGGGGCTGAGCGTCGCATCAAGCTCGGAGGCGATGGCCGTCGCGAGCTCGCTCTGCACCGCGAAGATGTCCTCGAGCGTCCGATCGTAGGTCTCGGCCCACAGGTGTTCGTCGGTTTCTGCATCGATCAGCTGGACTGTGATCCGGACGCGGTCGGCGTCCCGTTGAACGCTCCCCTCGAGCACGTTTCGGACGCCGAGCTGCGCCGCAATGTCCGGGATGCGGCCCGAGATGCTCCCGTCATCGTCCCGGAATTCCATTACGGACGTCCGCGAAATGACCTTGAGGCTCCCGATCTTCGAAAGCTGCATGAGGATCTGCTCGTGGATGCCGTCGGCGAAGTACGAGTGCTCCCCATCGGAACTGAGATTCACGAATGGCAGCGCGGCGACCGACGGTCGGTCCTCAATCTGTAAAGCCGGCCCGCGGAGCACGCCGTCCGGTACGGCCCCTCCGAAGATGAGCCACCCCGCCGAGACGAAGCCGAGCAGTGCGAATGCGCAGAGGCCGCCGAGCAAGGCGTTTCGCCACGTCAGGATCCGGTGGTGGGTCGGGCGAGGGTCGGGCGCCGCCTCAGTCGCGACGCTCGAGACAGAGCGGGAGGGCCCGGTCGACCCATCCGGCCCACGGCCCATGCCCTCCTGGACGAAGGCGGTCGCGAGAACGACGGGGACTCCGACGATCAGCAGGATGAGAGCCAGAGGTCGCACCCAGTCCGGGAGGCCGGCGGCCTCCGCGAGCTGCTCGACGACCTGCAGCGCCACCCACGATCCGGCCAGGTAGATGCCAAATACCTGCCAGAGCGAACGGCGATGAACTTCTTGAACGAGTTTTGCGAAACGACTCACTGCGACCGTCTCCCCGTCGGTGAGTGCTCGACCAAAGGTGTGTCGTCGCCCGATCCCGGGCAAACCGGCGCGATCGAACGGGGGATGACGAAAGGGCCGGCTTTCCGCCGACCCTCTCACCTGTTCGGACTGAAGCTACGCTCAGTCGGTGATCGACTGAAGCGCGCTGTCGAGACCCCGGCGAAGCGCCCAGGCCTGATCCCGTGCGCCGTGGGCACGACCGGCGTTTCGCAGGGCGGTGGTCAGCTCGTCCCGCGCGCCCACCGAGACTCCGGAGCCGAGATCCAGGATGGCCCGTGTAGCGATCTCGTACACTGCGGCGCACGCGGCG